>NZ_BAGA01000076.1 GCF_000308595.1 Nocardia higoensis NBRC 100133
CCGGCATGCTGCGCGAACTCGGCATGCTGCCCGACCCCGGCATGCTGCCCGGCACCGGCATGCTGCACGAACTCGGCATGCTGCCCAACCCGGCACGCGGCCCGGCACCGGCGGGGCAGCACATGCACCGGATGCGCTGAACACCGGCGGGCGGGGCGCGCTATCGGCCGGCCCGGTATCGGTCGTGACGACCGGCCTGCGCCGAATCCCCGCGGCGGGGTCCTGACGGCGGCCGCCTCGGCGCGGTGGTTGCCGGCTGTCGCGTCGTGCCGCGCGGGCAGCGATCTTCCGGGGTGGCTCCGAGTCGCGAATCGGGCGGCGGACGCCGGAACGGCGAAGTAGCCCGGCCGATCGGGCCGGTGCGAGCTACTCCGACGAAAAGCGAGGCGAGGGCGAACCGGTCGCCGTCGGGTCAGGACGCGCGCTGGTCGGCGGCATTCCGACCCGGCGCACGCTCGGGCGACGGCGGCGCGCCGAGCGCCGCGGCGAGTTCGTCCGCGTCGTCCTGATCGTCGTTGACCTGTTCCAGCGCGAGCCGGGCGAACACCCACTGCTCGGTGGCCGCCATCTGACCCCGGCTGCGGCCGAGGAAGGTGACGAACCACTGGATGCAGGTGATCAGGCGGCTGCGGTAGCCGATCAGGTAGTACAGGTGCAGGCCCAGCCAGGCCAGCCAGGCGATGAAGCCGCCGAACTCCAGCTTGCCGACCTGGCAGACGGCGCTGAACCGCGACACCGTCGCCATGCTGCCCTTGTTGAAGTACTTGAAGGGCTTGCGCTCCTCCGGCGGCAGCCCTTCGAGGCCGGCCTTGATCTGCTTGGCGGCGTAGGTCGCGCCCTGGATCGCGCCCTGCGCCTGCCCGGGCACCCCGGGCACCGACATCAGGTCGCCGACCACGAAGACGTTCGGATGGCCCTTGATGGTGAGGTCGGGTTCGACGATGACCCGGCCCGCCCGGTCCATTTCGGTGCCCTCGGAGCGCTCGGCCAGCATCTTGCCCAGCGGGCTGGCCTGCACGCCCGCCGACCACACCTTGCACGAGGATTCGATGCGCCGGGTGGTGCCGTCGGGATCGCGGACCGTCACGCCGTGCGCGTCGACATCGGTGACCATCGCGTTGAGCTGGATCTCCACGCCCATCCGCTCGAGCCGCCGCTGCGCCTTCGCACCGAGCTTGGGGCCCATCGGGCCGAGCACCGCGCCCGCGCCCTCGATGAGGATCACCCGCGCGTCGCGCGGATCGAAATTGTCGAAGGTGCCCTCGAGTGTGCGGTCGGCGAGCTCGGCGATCTGCCCGGCCAGCTCCACACCGGTGGGGCCCGCGCCGATGACCACGAAGGTCAGCAGCCGATCGCGGACCTGCGGCGAGGTCGCCACCTCGGCGCCCTCGAACGCGCCGAGGATGCGCCCGCGCAGTTCGAGCGCGTCGTCGATGGTCTTCATGCCCGGCGCATAGGTGGCGAACTGGTCGTTGCCGAAGTAGGACTGCTGAGCGCCGGTCGCCACGATGAGGCTGTCGAACCGCGTGACGGTGTCGTGGTTGAGCAAGCGCGAGCTGACCGTATTGTTCTCCAGGTCGATGTCGGTGACCTCGCCGAGCAGTACCCGGACGTTCTTCTGCTTGCGTAGCACGAGCCGGGTGGCGGGCGCGATCTCACCGACCGAGAGGATGCCGGTGGCGACCTGGTAGAGCAGCGGCTGGAACAGATGGGTGGAAGTCTTGGAGATGAGAGTGACGTCCACGTCGGCGTGCTTGAGGTGCTTGGTGCCGAACAGGCCGCCGAAGCCGGAGCCGATCACCACCACCTGGTGACGACGCTTCTCGACTGGCTGAGTGCTCATCGTCGTGCTCCTCGACAGACCAGGGGCTCGCCCCGCCAACGGTTGACAGGCCTAACCGTAGTCGGCCGGTCGGCGGGCGTCACGACGAGAGGGCATTACGGCGTGTGCGCCGCACCCACCGCCGGACTCGCGGCGGGTGCGGCGACAGCGAAAGATCAGCGGCCGGCGAGCAGGATCTCCGCGAGCTTCGTATCCGTCTCGGCGCCTTCGGTGTAGCCGCCCTCGGAGCCCATCGCGGTCATGATCGACAGGGTGTAGCGCTCACCGGGACCGGCGAAACCGACCGAGTTGACCACCCAGCCGCCTTCCTCCTGCGACCAGCCGTTCTTCAGGCCGGGACGCATCGACGCGCCCGCGCCCCACACGCCCCAGTGCTGGTTGGGGTCGACCCTGCGCATCAGATCCAGCAGGTAGGCCCGGTCGTCGGGGTGCATGACGTCCAGGACGTGGCCCATCAGCCGGTCCAGGTCGGCGGGGGTGCACTTCTGGTACGACCAGTCCGGGAACAGCGGACCGTTGGTCGGCAGCGGCACCAGGTTCACCATCCCGTTGGCCCGGAACGCGTTGTTGTAGGCCATCCGGTCCGCGCCCGCGTGCTTGTTCCACAGCAGATCGGTGGCGGTGTCGTTGGAGGTGGCCATCATGGACTCCATCAGGCCGCGGTCCTCGGGGGTGAGCACGAGCGCGCCGACGCGGGCGCGATTGAGCAGGTCGGCGGCGATGGCGAGCTTGATGGTGGAGGCGGTCCACACCGAGTCCTCGGCGTGCTCGTTGGCGTAGACGGCGCCGGACACGCGGTCGCGCAGCACGTACCCGGTGACGCCCGGTCTGCCCGCCAGGTACTGGTCGGCGCTGCGGATCCGGTTGCTCAGATCGCAGTCGAAATTGTCGAAGCAGCCGCCGGGCGCGGCGTGGGCGATCGGCGCCGCGGCGCCGGGGAGGAAGGCGGGCGCGCTGGGGATCAAGATCGCCGCGGCGGCAAGGACACAAGCGGTTGCGGCCACGCGGGGAATGGCCCCGGTGGCGGCCTTGGGAGAACGCACGAGGGACGACGATCGCACACCTGAGCGTCAGATGCACGTCTTGAGCTCGGCGTGCGGATGTGCTAGACGCGCTGATGCCGGTGTCGCGGAGGATTCGATTGCGCCGCACGGTATTTCGCGAACGCGTGGCGCGGCGGCTCAGCGGAGGGCGGCGCGCAGGTCCTCGACGGCGCGGCCGTTGAGCCGGTGACAGTGCTCGAACGCCTCCGAATGCCGATCGCGGGGCCAGGTGTGCAGGACCACCGCGCGCCCGTAGTGCCGGGTGTTGACCAGTTCCCAGCGCTCACCTACGCGACGCACGGTGAAACCGTCCTTCGGGACCAGCGGGAGGACCCTCGCACCCATGAACGCGGACCAGCCTTTCGACACGACTCGTTTCCGGTAGCCCCCCTGTGGGAGGAGACTGTGGCATATCACCGCGTGCGATCGACGGTGACACGACCGGCTCTCGCGCCCGGGTGTGTTCCAACTCACTCCCGGCGGGCGGGCCGGGGGAGTTGCGCGCCGGTCGCTGACGTATAAACGGACCATGCCGCTGCACATCCATCGGGCCGAGCGCGCGGACACTCTGGTCGACGCGCTCGCCGCGCGATCGGCGGTGCCGCAAGCGGATCCGTTCGCGCCCGAGGTGATCGCGGTGCCCGCCAAGGGCGTCGAGCGCTGGCTCACGCAACGGTTGTCCGGAACCCTCGGGGTGTCCGCGAACGGGTCCGACGGGATCGCGGCGAACATCGACTTCCCGTCACCCGCCGCACTGGTCGCCGGCGTCCTCGCCGCCTGCACGGGCATCGATCCGGAGCAGGATCCGTGGGGTCGCGAGCGGCTGGTGTGGCCGGTCCTGCGGGCGCTGGACCGCGCGGTCACCGAGCCGTGGTGCGCGGTGCCCGCCCGCTATCTCGGCGCGGCCTCGGGTGGACGTGACCATCGCATCGGCAGGCGCTACGCCACCGCCGCGCACCTGGCCGCGCTGTTCGACAGCTACGGCGCACAGCGTCCCGAGCTGGTGCTCGACTGGGCGCGCGGCGGCGAGGGCGACGGCGCGGGCGGCCGGGTGCCCGAGGATCTGCGCTGGCAGCCGCGACTGTGGCGGATGGTCCGCGAAGAGGTAGGCGTGCCCGCCCCCGCCGAGCGCCTGGCCGACGCCTGCGCGAAGCTGCGCGCCGAGCCGTCCCTGGTGGAACTGCCCGACCGGCTCTCCCTGTTCGGCGTGACCAGGCTGGCGACCGATCAGCTCGCCGTGCTCGACGCCCTCGGCGCGCACCGCGAGGTGCACCTGTGGCTGGTGCATCCGAGCCCGGCCATGTGGCGCGCGCTCGCCGGCCACCGCCCGGCCGGATCCCGGGCCGAGGACACCAGCGCCGCGGTGGTGCGGCATCCGCTGCTCGCCGGGCTGGCGCGCGAGGTCCGCGAACTGCAGCAGCGGCTGTCCGGCAGCGCGGTGTGCGAGGACGCCGACGGCTACCTCCCGCAGGCCACCCCGGACGAGCCCACCCTGCTGCACGCCTTGCAGGCGGGCCTGCGCGACGACGTCTGGCCGCCCGTCGAGCGGGTCGCGGCCGACGGCACCGTCGAGGTGCACGCCTGCCACGGACCGGCCCGGCAGGTGGAGGTGCTGCGTGATCGGCTGCTGGCGCTGTTCGCCGCCGACGACACCCTGGAGCCCCGTGACGTGCTGGTCATGTGCCCCGAGGTGGAGACCTTCGCGCCGCTGGTGCGGGCCGCCTTCGGGGCGCGCGGCGGTGAGGAGCCGGGCGAGCAGGCCCATCCGGCCCAGCTGCTGCGGGTGCGACTGGCCGATCGTGGTCGCGGCGTGACCAATCCGCTGCTCGCGGTGGCACGTACCCTGCTGGAACTGGCCGACGGTCGTGTCACGGTGACGCAGGTCCTCGACCTGGCCGCCGCCGAGACCGTGCGCCGCCGATGCGGTTTCGACGACGATGCCATCGAGCGGTTGCGCGAA
Source organism: Nocardia higoensis NBRC 100133 (assembly GCF_000308595.1). Lineage (GTDB taxonomy): Bacteria > Actinomycetota > Actinomycetes > Mycobacteriales > Mycobacteriaceae > Nocardia > Nocardia higoensis. The sequence goes on from NZ_BAGA01000076.1 coordinate 4,847, forward strand.
TGGGCCGCCGCCTCCGGTGCGCGCTGGGGCATCGGCGCGCGGCAGCGCCAGGCGTTCGGACTCGCGGATTTCGCGCAGAACACCCTCAACGGCGCCGTGGACCGCATCCTGCTCGGCGTGACCGCCGACGAATCCGGCGACGACTGGCTCGATCTGGCGTTGCCACTGGCCGATGTGGACAGCAACGACGTCGATCTGGCCGGTCGCTTCGCCGAATTCATCGACCGCCTGGCGGTGTGCCTGCGCGATCTGCGCGGCCCGCGCCCGGCGAGCGAGTGGGCGCACGTGCTCGGCCGCGCGCTGGACCTGCTCACCGACGTGCCGGAGAACCAGGCCTGGATCCGCACCGAGGCCCGCGCCGAGATCGCCGCCGCCACCGGGTCCGCCGGCGGCCCCGCCGATGGTGCCGCCGCGGACGTGCCGCTGCGGCTGGCCGACGTCACGGTGCTGTTCACCGAACGTCTTGCCGCCCGGCCCACCCGCGCCAATTTCCGCACCGGCGAGCTGACCGTCTGCACGATGGTGCCGATGCGCTCGGTGCCGCACCGGGTGGTGGTGCTGCTCGGTCTCGACGACGACGTGTTCCCGCGCGCCGGTGGCGTGGACGGCGACGACGTGCTCGCGCGCGAGCCGCTGCCGGGGGAGCGCGACGCCCGCGGCGAGGATCGCCAGCTGCTGCTCGATGCCGTGCGCGCGGCGGGCGAGCGGCTGCTGATCTTCCACACCGGCGCCGACCCGGTGACGGGATCGGTTCGGCCACCGGCGATTCCGGTCGCCGAGCTGCTCGACGCGGTGCGCGCGCACGTCGGCGACGAGGCCATGACCACCGTGGTCACCCGGCATCCGCTGCAGAGCTTCGACCGCCGCAATTTCGATCCGGCCCGCCCCCGTAGCTTCGACCCCGTCGCACTCGAGGGGGCTCGCGCCGCCGCCGCGATCGCGCGCCCGGCGCCGCCGCTGCTGGCCGCACCGCTCCCGGCGCCGGAACGCGCCGATGTGGCGCTGTCGGAACTGATCTCCTTCGCCGAGCACCCGATCCGCGGATTCCTGTGGCAGCGACTCGGATTGCGGGTGCCCGAACACGAGGAGGACATCGCCGAGAACCTGCCCATCGAACTGGACGGGCTGGCCAAATGGGAAGTGGGCGAACGGATGCTGGCCGCCCGGCTCAACGGCGCCGACCCCGCGGCGCTGCGCCGGGCCGAATGGCGGCGCGGCACGCTGCCGCCGTTCCAGCTGGGTGCGGCCGTGCTCGCCGAGATCGAGCACACCGTCGAGACCCTGGTGCGCGCCGCCGCACCCGATTACGCCGCCGAACCGCGCGCGGTCGACATCTCGGTGGACCTCGGCGACGGCCGCAGGCTGGTCGGCACCGTCCCGGAGGTGCGCGGTGACGCGCTGGTGCGTACCACCTACTCGCAGGTGAAGGCCAGGCACCGGATCGCGGCCTGGGTGGGCCTGCTGGCGCTGGCCGCCGCCGAGGACCGGCCGTGGCGCGCGGTCACCACGGGGCGCGGCGGCTGGCGGCGTCCGGCCTGGCGGTGCGAACTCGTCGCACCGGACCGCCCGGACGCCCTCACCGTGCTGCGCGACCTGGTGCGCCTGCGCGACGAGGGCCTCACCGAGCCGCTGCCGCTCACGCCCGCCGCCTCGGCCGCCTACGCCGACCGGCGGGTGCGCGGCGGCACGACCGAGGACGCGGTCCTCGCCGCGGAGCGCGAATTCAACGGCAAGGCAGAGGGTTTCAGCGCCTTCGGGGACCACGCCGACCGGCATCTGCGCTACGTCCTCGGCCCGGCCCCGCGATTGGACCATCTCCTGACCACCCCAGCGCCCGCCGGAACCGCCGGTGAGCCGACCCGATTCGGCGCGCTGGCCGTACGGCTGTGGGCGCCGTTGCTGGCCGCGGAAACGCAGAGGCAGCCGTGACCGTTCCCCCCACGACCATCCCGCCCCGCGCGACCACGATCGCGGACGGGCTGCCCGGCGGCGACACCTTCGACCTGTGCGCGCCGCTGCCCTCCGGCACCACGGTGCTCGAGGCCAGCGCGGGCACCGGCAAGACCTACGCGATCGTCGGTCTCGCCGTGCGATACGTCGCCGAAAGCCGGGGTGCGGATCTCCGAACTGCTGCTGGTCACCTTCTCCCGCTCGGCCACCCGGGAACTGCGCGAGCGCACCAGGGACCGCTTCGTCGCCGTCGCGACGGCCCTGGCCGATCCGGGGGCCGCCCGCGCCGCCGACGACGAACTGATCGCCCACCTCGCCGCCGCCCCCGACGACGAAGTGCGCCTGCGCCGGGCCCGGCTGCTCGCCGCGCTGTCCGATTTCGACGCGGGCACCATCGCGACCACCCACAGTTTCTGTCAGCGCATGCTCGACGAGCTCGGCGTCGCCGGCGAGCGCGACCCGGCCGCGCGCCTGGTCGAAGCCGTCGACGACCTGGTGCACGCCGTGGTCGAAGACCTCTACCTGCACCGCTACGCCCGCACCCAGCCGCCGTTCACGCTGCGTGAGGCGCACGCACTGGCTCGCGAGGCCATCCGCGACCGCCAGGCGCGCCTCGTGCCGGAGGACGAGGGCGCGGCCGGTGAGCGGGTGGCCTTCGCCGAGGCGGTGCGCACCGAGACCGAACGCCGCAAACGCCTCGCCGGAGTGCGCGATTTCGACGACCTGCTGGTGCTGTTGCACGACGTGCTCGCCGATCCCGGTCACGGCCCCGCCGCCCGCGCCCGGATCAGGTCGCGCTTCCGCGTCGCGCTGGTCGACGAGTTCCAGGACACCGACCCGCTGCAATGGGACATCCTGCGCGGCTGCTTCCACGGCCACCGCACCCTGGTGCTCGTCGGCGACCCCAAACAGGCCATCTACGCCTTCCGCGGCGCCGAGGTGCTCAGTTACCTCGATGCCGTCGCTCTCGCCG
>NZ_BAGA01000075.1 GCF_000308595.1 Nocardia higoensis NBRC 100133
CCGGGCGGGGTGGGTGCGGGGATGGCGATGCCGGAAGGCTTGCGTGCTCCGGTGATCTCGGCAAGCGCGGGATGCCCGGGACGGACGTCCACGCCGACGACCTCGACACCGGCCTTGCGGGTCATCTTCATGACGTCGGCGCGCTCGTCCTCGGTCACCAGGGTGACCACCACGCCGTCCTCGCCCGCGCGCGCGGTGCGGCCGGCGCGGTGCAGGTAGGCCTTGGCCTCGGCGGGCGGGTCGACGTGCACGACCAGCGAGATCCCGTCGACGTGGATACCGCGGGCGGCGACGTCGGTGGTGACCAGTACCGGCACCGAGCCGTCGGCGAAGGCCGCCAGCGTGCGGGTGCGGTTGTTCTGCGCCTTGCCGCCGTGCAGGGCGCCCGAGGCGATGCCCGCACCGCGCAACTGCTTGGCGAGGCGATCCGCGCCGTGCTTGGTCCGCACGAACAGGATCGTCAGGCCTTCGCGGGCGGCGATCTCGGTGACCACATCGCGTTTGTCGGATTTGCGCACGAACAGCAGGTGATGGGACATGGTCGACACCGAGGCCGCGGGCGGCGCGGTGGAGTGCGTGACCGGGTTGTGCAGGTAGCGCTTGACCAGCTTGTCGACCTCGCCGTCGAGGGTGGCCGAGAACAGCAGGCGCTGCCCGTTCTTCGGGGTCTGGTCGAGCAGCCGGGTGACCTGCGGCAGGAAACCCATGTCGGCCATGTGGTCGGCCTCGTCGAGTGCGGTGATCAGCACGTCGTCGAGGGCGGCCGCACCCTGGGCGATCAGATCGGAGAGCCGGCCCGGGGTGGCGATCAGCAGATCGACACCGCGCGCCAGCCGGTCGGCCTGCCGCTTGATCGGCGCGCCGCCGACCACGGAGGCCACCCGCAGGCCGAGCGAGAGAGCGGGCTCGTCGAGCGCGCGCTCGATCTGCGCGGCCAGTTCCCTGGTCGGTACGAGCACGAGGCCGCGGGGGCGGCGCGGCGCGGCGGCGTTGCCCGCCAGTCGCACGAGCATGGGCAGGCCGAAGGCCAGGGTTTTGCCGGAGCCGGTAGGCCCGCGGCCGAGGACGTCCTTGCCCGCGAGCGCGTCGGGCACGGTCGCGGCCTGGATCGGGAACGGGGCGTCGATGCCGGCGCGGCGCAACGCTTGCACGAGCACGGCGGGCAGGCCCAGGGACGCGAAGGACGGGGTGGTCGTCACGGCGTCGGGCGTGGTGGTGACAGAGATGGGTGAAGCCTTTCTCGATGCGGTGCCCTCGGGCGCCGCTCGGGTCGGCCCGCGCCGGGGGGCGGGGCCGTGCGCGCGCCGGACCGTTGCGATCGTCGCTGCGGAGGGTGCGCCCGCGGGTAGCCGGTGGAATCAGGCCCCGCGGTGAGAAACCGTTCGTTGCTCGGGCGGTGGATCCGCTCGGCGAACAGTCGTCGTGTGTCGATCGGCTCTGCGATCGAACAGCGTCAGTGCGTGAACAATCTACTGAGTTCGACTAGCCAGGGTACCGCGACCGCGAGGGTCGGCACCACCAGGATGGCCATCGAACCGAGATACGCGACAGTGGCGATGCGCACATCGGTGCCGTTGATGCGATCACCGAGTCGTTGCACGCGGATCAGCGTGGTCGGCCCGCCCGCGGCCAGAGCGCCCTGGGGAGCGGTGGATTTCGCGCACGCGACCAGCGCGCGGGCCAAGGGGGTGGGGCCGGTGACCTTGACCGCCGAATCGTCGGCGAGCAGTTCGATGAGCAGCTTCACCGAGCCGAGCGCGGCCTTGCTGCGCACCACCCGGGGGAAGGCCTCGTGCACCGCGGTGAACGCCTCGAGCACGAGGTCGTGGCGGGCCCGCAGGTGCGAGCGCTCGTGACTGACGATCGCGGTGATCTCCGGATCGTCCATCTTGGTCAGGGTGCCCTCGCTGAGCACGACGCGCTGACGCAGGCCGGGCAGGCAGTAGGCGATGGGCTCGGTGGCCGCCAGGACGCGGATGTCGTCGGCGCGTCGGCGCGGCCCGCTCTGATCGAGCAGATCGACCAGCATCCGGTGCCGGGCGCGCCTGCGCCGGGTGTGCACCGCGACGCGGACGATGGAGAAGATCAGGCGCGCGCCGACCATGAGAGTCAGCGCGAAGACCGTGACATAGGCGAGCCACAACGGCAGTCCGAGCGCGTCGATCTCCCGCGTCGGGGAGGTCGTGGGCCGCCCGTCGGCACCGGGCACGAGAAGTTCGGCGGCGATGGCGAGGCCGGAACCGAAGGCGCTCAGCACGGCGGCCAGGGCGATGGCCTGCCAGAGCACCAGGGCGGCGCGAGGTGTTCGGTACGGCCATTTGGCGCGGCTGAGTAACGCGGGCGCGGGGCCCGCGAGAAGCAAGGCGAGTCCGGCGAAGACCGGCGCGGTTGCGTTCATCGACTCAGCTCACTGCGTTGTGGGGACCGGGAACACACCTCGTTGTGCGCTCCGGGGCGGTTGGCCGACCACATCCTAACCCGGTCGGCCGACCGGGTCAGTCGAGCGGCGGTGGGGTGCCGTCGGCGGCCTCGAGCCGGGCCAGCGCCTCACGCAGCGCGTCGGCCTCGTCGGGGCCGACCTGCTCGACGAAATGCACCAGCGCGGCCGCGCGGCTGCCCGCCTCGTCGGCCTGCTGGAGCGCGTCGAACATCAGACTCGCCACCAGTTCGTCGCGGGTGTGCACGGGCGCGTAGCGATGCGCGCGATCGTCGCGCCGCTGGACCACCAGATTCTTCTTCGCCAGTCGCTGCAGCACGGTCATCACCGTGGTGTACGCGAGTTCGCGGCGCGCGGCCAGTGCCTCGTGCACCTGCCTTACGGTTTGCGGTTGGTCGCTGGACCACAACTGGTCCATGACCGCCTTCTCGAGTTCACCAAGACCTGCCATCCCTCGAGTTTACGGACCCAACGACACGAATGCGTACTACACCCTGTCGTAACTATCCGGTAGCTGGTGTGGTATTCGTCATATCGCCCGGCGGGGTCGGTGCGTCCGACTCCCCGCCGAGGGCCTCGGCGCGCCCGCGGCCGATGCCGGGCAGCACGTGCCGCGCGCCGATCGGAATGATCATCGGACGGCCGGAGACCGGATCCTCGAGCACCGTCGCCGCCAGGCCGAAAACCTCCCGCAGCAGGTCGGCGTCGATGATCTCGGCCGGGGATCCCTGGGCGACGATGCGGCCCTCGCGCATGACCACCAGCCGATCGCTGTACCGGATGGCCAGATTCAGATCGTGCAGGACCATCACCACGGTGCGGCCCAGCTCGTCGTGCAGGCGGTCGACCAGGTCGAGCACCTCGAGCGAATGGGCCAGATCCAGGTAGGTGGTCGGCTCGTCGAGCAGCAGGATGTCGGTGCCCTGGGCCAGCGCCATCGAGATCCACGCACGTTGCCGCTGGCCGCCGGAGAGCTCGTCGAGCGGCCGGTCGGCCAGATCGGCGATGCCGGTCCGGCCGAGCGCGGCCATCACCTCGGTCTCGTCGTCGGCCGACCACTGCCGCAGCCAGGACTGGTGCGGATGCCTGCCGCGCGCGACCAGATCCGCCACCGTGAGTCCCTCGGGGGCCACCGGCGTCTGCGGCAGCATGCCCACGATCCGGGCGACGTCCTTGGTCTTCATCGACGAGATGGCCTTGCCGTCTAGCACGACCCGGCCCGCGCTCGGGCGCAGCAGCCTGCCCAGCGAGCGCAGCAGCGTGGACTTGCCGCAGCCGTTCGGCCCGATGACGGTGGTGACCACGCCCGGCTGGATGTCGAGGCTGAGCCCGTCGACGATGATCCGATCGCCGTAGCCGAGGCGGACGTCCTCGGCGCCGAGCTGATGCGCGGCGGCAGTGCTGGGCACAGTGACGGTGGTGTCGGTCATGACAGGGTCGCCTTCCGGTTCATGCGCACGAGCAGGTAGAGCAGGAACGGTCCGCCCGCGCCGGCGGTGACGATGCCTACCGGCAGATCGACCGGGAACAGCGTCCGCGAGGCCACATCGGCCCCGGCGACCAGAATGGCACCGATCAGCAGCGAACCGATCAGCGGTTCGCCCGGCGTGCGCAACAACCGCCGTGCGATCTGCGGCGCGGCCAGCGCCACGAAGCCGACCGGACCGACGGCCGCGGTCGCCACCGAAGCCGCGACCACCGCCGCGCCGATGAGGATCGCCTGCTGGGTCTGGATACGCACGCCGAGCACCCGGGTGGTGTCCTCACCCAGGCGCATCGCGGCCAGGGTGCGCGCCGACCCGAGCGCGACCACGGCGACGACCCCGAGCGCCAGCGCGGCCGGAATCAGCGCCGTCGAATCGGCGAAGTCGAGCGAGCCGGCCAGCCACCGCTGCGCGCGGGCCGCGTCCTCGGTGCTCGCCTGCGCGACCAGCCAGCTGACGCACGCCGCCAGCAGGGCGTTCATGCCGATGCCGATCAGCACGAACCGCAAGCCGGTGGCGCCGTGCCCGCCGCCCGCGGTGTGTCCCCAGGCCAGCAGATAGATCAGCACGGCGGTGAGCAGGCCGCAGGCGAGCGCGGCCAGCGGCGCGCCGACGGTGGCGGCCAGGCCCGTCGACCCGACGCCCGCGAAGACCAGGACCGCGACCGCGCCGAGGCTCGCGCCGGTGGTCACCCCGAGGATGTCGGGACCGGCCAGCGGGTTGTGCAGGATCGACTGGGTGATCGCGCCCGCCATCCCCAACGCCGCACCCACCACGACGGCGGTGAGCGCGCGGGGCAGTCGCGAGTCCAGCACGATGTAGCGCTGTGAGCGGGTGCCGCCGCCGCCGAGGACGTCGAGCACGCGCCCCAGCGGGATGTTGGTGTCGCCGAACGCGATGTCCAGGCAGAACAGCAGGAAGGCCAGCGCGGCCAGCAGCGCGACGATCACGGCCATGCGGGGGCGCAGCACCAGCGACACCGGGCCGATCCGGAGTGCGGGGCGCACGTCGCGCAGGGACTGCCGCTCGGTCTCGTCGGGCACGAGCGGACGCGCGGGGGAGTCGCTCACAAGCTCACCATCTTCCGGCGACGCACGAGCGCGATGAAGTACGGCGCCCCGAGGATCGCCAGCATCACCCCGACCTGGATCTCGCCGGCCCGGGTGACCACCCGGCCGAGCGTATCGGCGAACAGGAGCAGCACGGCGCCGATCAGCGCCGAGTAGGGGATGAGCCACCGGTGGTCGGGCCCGGTGAACCGTCGCGCGATGTGCGGGACGACCAGACCGAGGAATGCGATCGGCCCGACCGCCGCCGTGGCCGCGCCGCACAGCAGAACCACCGCGGCGAGCCCGAAAGCCCGGCTGCGTTCGACATTCATCCCGAGCCCGCGCGCCACGTCGTCGCCCAGCCCGAGCAGGTTGAGTCCGGGCGCGGCGGCCAGCGCCATCACCGCGCCGACCGCGATGAATGGCAGCACCTGCCAGAACACCGCCGCGTCGCGCCCGGCCACAGTGCCTACCACCCAGAACCGATAGGTGTCGAGCACGGTCGCGTCGAACAGCACCACCGCCTGGGTCATCGCCTGCAGGAAGGCCGTCACCGCCGCGCCTGCCAGCACCAGGCTCAGCGGTCCGGCCTTGCCGCCGCCGATCGAGGACGCGCTGAATACGACGACACCGGCGATCAGCGCCCCGGCCATCGCGAACCAGACGTACTGCTCGGGATCGGTGAAGCCGAACAGGTAGACGCTGAGGGCGCCGAGGAACGCCGCGCCCGCGTTGAGCCCGAGCAGGCCGGAGTCGGCCAGCGGATTGCGGGTGTAGCCCTGGATCAGCGCGCCGGTCGCGCCGAGCGCGAGCCCGGCGATCAGGGCCAGCGCCGTCCGTGGCACGCGATAGCCGCGCACGATTTCCTCGATCGTGGACTCGGCGGGACAGGCGAACGGCCCGCCGCCGCAGCCGAGGGCGTGGACCAGGGCGTCATAGGTCGCGGCCGGGGCGATGGCGCGGGAACCGACGGCCACCCCGGCGAGCACGCCCAGCGTCATCAGCGCGAACAGGATCAGCAGTCCGGTACGGCGGCGGCGCCGCACAGTGGCCAGTGTTGTCACGGCGACGACGTGCTCCTGTTTCGTTCGTTGCGCACCAAAACCTGGTGCCTCGTATTCAGGTCTGGTAAGCCTAACCTATCTTCCTGCTCCGACTCCTCATTCCGGAGCCGACCCGAGGAGCTTCCATGACCGAGACCGTGACCAGTTTCTCCGATCGCTACGCCGATTCGGTCTTCGAGCGCACGAGTTCCCGGCTGCGCGCGCTGCAGCCGGATCATCCGCGCGTCTACGCCGTGGCCGCGGTCTCGGAGCACGGCCGTCGGCGCTGGTGGAAGCTGTCGGAAGGGCTGCGCGAGGGGCGCATCGAGTTGATGTACCGCAGGCACGCCGCCGAGATGAGCAGCGCGGGCATCGCCGCCGAGGTGGTCGCGACCGCGCTCATCCACGCCGTCGTCGGCCGGGTGGCCGCGCTGTGGGTGATGGACGGGCGGGCCTGGGATCCCGGCCTGGAGAACCTCTGGGTGCACAACGACAACGACGGTGGCCTGGACTGGGCCGGATTGGAGGACACCACATTGCGGGTCCTCGACGGGGATCCGATGTGCGGCAGGTCCGGGGTCGTCGCCCTGCCGTGCGAGCCTGCCATGGCCGTCTGGCTGGCGCATCGCTGCGCGGCCTCGCTGACGTTGGTCTACGACGGGCTCGCCCGCTGCTCGGATCTGAGCGCGCGCCGGTTCTGGTCGCTGGTCGGCGAATCCGTCGTCGGCGCGGCGACCTACGTACCCGATCTCGCGCGCACCGACGCGATGCTCGGCGCCCGGCGGGGACAGGCGCTGCTCGCGGCGCTCGGGGAGCGGGGGCTTCCGGTTCGTCGCGGCGCGTTCGTACAAGGGTGAGAACCGCCGGGAATCGGGAATCCGCGGACACCCGCGCACCCTTGCCAGTTAGGTAAGGCTGCCCTATACTTCGAGGCGGCGTAAAGATCGCGTGAGAGTCCTGAGGGCTGCAGTGACCCCCGATCCGTGCCGCGGCGGGCCCCATGATCTGGGGCCCGCCGCTCTTTGGGCCGCCGGCCGGAGTCCGGGATCCCCCTCCGATCCGTTGCTTCGTGTGGTGTAAAGCTGAACCACATGACAGAGCAGAGTTTCGCCACCCTGACGCCGGCGGCGCTGAACAAGGTCGACGCCGAGCTGGGCACCTTCACCGAATTCCTCGGCCTGCGCTACACCGAGGTCGGCCCGGACCGCGTGGCGGGCGAGTGGACCGTCAAGTCGCATCTGTACCAGCCCGCGGGCATCGTCAACGGCGGTGTCTACTGCACCGTCGTGGAAACCCTTGCCAGCATCGCCGGTTCGGTCTGGTACGGCGACCGGGGCACCGTGGTCGGCGTCAACAACAACACCGACTTCCTGCGCGCGGTGCGCGAAGGCGTGCTACGCGGTGCGGCGACTCCGCTGCATCGCGGGCGCACCCAGCAGTTGTGGCAGGTGGTCATCACCGACGAGCAGGATCGGGTCGTCGCGCGCGGGCAGGTCCGGCTCGCGAACCTGCCCAAGCGAGATTGATCGTCGCCGCGCTCGGTCGGCGGTAACGGCGCGGGCGTGCCAGAATGACCGTCATTCTTCGACCGACCGGTGAGGAGCCCGGATGCGATTGTCGCCGCACGAGCAGGAACGACTGCTGCTGAGCTATGCGGCCGAGCTGGCTCGGCGCAGGAAGGCCCGCGGCTTGGCGCTGAATCATCCCGAGGCGGTCGCGATCATCACCGACCACGTGCTGGAGGGCGCGCGCGACGGTCGCACCGTCGCCGAGCTGATGGCCTCCGGCCGCACGGTGCTCACCCGCGCGGACGTGATGGACGGTGTGCCGGAGATGATCCACGACGTGCAGGTGGAGGCGACCTTCCCGGACGGCACCAAGCTCGTCACCGTCCATCAGCCGATCGCGTGAGGGGAACAGCAGCGTGATCCCGGGTGAATACCTCTGTGCCGAAGGCGTGATCGAGCTCAATACCGGCCGCGAACGCCTGGAAATGGACGTCGTCAATACCGGCGACCGCCCGGTCCAGGTCGGCAGCCACGTCCACTTCCCGCAGGCCAATGCCGCGCTCGAATTCGATCGCGCCGCCGCCCGCGGTCACCGCCTCGACATCCCGGCCGGCACCGCCGTCCGCTTCGAACCCGGCCTGGGACAACGGGTTTCCCTGGTCCCGCTGGCGGGCACGCGCGAGGTGTACGGCATCGGCCCGAATCCGCCTGGCCGCCTGGACGATTCGAACGACCCCGAGGGGAAGCAGCAGTGAGCGAACTGAGCCGGTCCCGCTACGCGGAGCTGTTCGGGCCGACCACCGGCGACCGGGTCCGCCTGGCCGATACCGACCTGCTGATCGAGATCACCGAGGACCGCAGCGGCGGGCCGGGCCTGGCCGGGGACGAAGCCGTCTTCGGCGGCGGCAAGGTGCTGCGCGAATCGATGGGGCAGTCCCGCGCCACCCGCGCCGACGGCGCTCCCGACACCGTCATCACCGGTGCGATCATCATCGACCACTGGGGAATCATCAAGGCCGATATCGGCATCCGTGACGGCCGCATCAGCGCGATCGGCAAGGCGGGCAACCCCGACATCATGTCCGGCGTGCACCCGGATCTGGTGGTCGGACCGTCCACCGAGATCATCGCGGGCAACGGACGCATCGTCACCGCGGGCGCGATCGACTGCCACGTGCACTTCATCTGCCCGCAGCTGATGGACGAGGCGCTCGGCGGCGGCATCACCACCCTGATCGGCGGCGGCACCGGCCCCGCCGAAGGCAGCAAGGCCACCACCGTCACCCCCGGCGCCTGGCATCTGGCGCGGATGCTCGAGGCCACCGACCATTGGCCGCTGAACATCGCTCTGCTCGGCAAGGGCAATACCGTCAGCGAAGCCGCCATGTGGGAGCAGTTGCGCGCGGGCGCTTCCGGTTTCAAGCTGCACGAGGACTGGGGCTCGACCCCCGCCGCCATCGATGCCTGCCTGCGGGTGGCCGACGCCTCCGGCGTGCAGGTCGCCCTGCATTCGGACACCCTCAACGAGATCGGCTTCGTCGAGGACACCCTCGCCGCCATCGCCGGGCGCGGTATCCACGCCTATCACACCGAAGGCGCGGGCGGCGGCCACGCGCCCGACATCATCACCGTCGCCGCGCACCCGAACGTGCTGCCCAGCTCCACCAACCCCACCCGCCCGCACACCGTCAACACCCTCGACGAGCACCTGGACATGCTCATGGTGTGCCACCATCTCAGCTCCGCCATCCCCGAGGACCTGGCCTTCGCCGAGAGCCGCATCCGGCCCTCCACCATCGCCGCCGAGGATCTGCTGCACGACCTGGGCGCGATCTCCATGATCGGCAGCGACTCCCAGGCAATGGGCCGCATCGGCGAAGTGGTGATGCGCACCTGGCAGACCGCGCACGTCATGAAACGCCGCCGCGGTGCCCTGCCCGGCGACGGCGCCGCCGACAACAACCGCGTCCGCCGCTATGTCGCCAAATACACGATCTGCCCGGCGATCGCGCACGGCCTCGACGACGAGATCGGCTCGGTCGAACCCGGCAAGCTCGCCGACCTGGTGCTCTGGGATCCCGCCTTCTTCGGTGTCCGCCCGCACGCCGTCCTCAAGGGCGGCGCCATCGCCTGGGCCGCGATGGGCGATGCCAACGCCTCCATCCCCACCCCGCAGCCGGTCCTGCCCCGCCCCATGTTCGGCGCCGCCGCCCCCGTCGCCGCCGCGACCTCCCTGCACTTCGTCTCCGCCCACGCCATCGACGACGGCCTGGCCGACCGCATCGCCGTCCGCCGCCGCCTGGCCCCGGTCAAGGACGTCCGCAAGGTCGGCAAGGCGGACATGCCCGGCAACGACGCGATGCCCCGCATCGAGGTCGACCCCGACACCTTCACCGTCCGCGTCGACGGCGAGGTGTGGGCCGAGGAACCCGCCACCGAACTCCCGATGGCCCAGCGCTACTTCCTCTTCTGATCCGGATCGCCGTCCGCCCGGGGCGGGCGATCCGGGGTCCGTGCGACGTCAGGCGTCGATGGAGGACAGGTCGCTGTGGCGCTCGCCTGCGACCGCGTCGCGCGGGACGGCCTCGTCGAGCCGGGCCAGGTCCTCGTCGTCGAGGGTGATCTTCGCCGCGGCGACGTTCTCTTCGAGGTACTTCACGCGCTTGGTGCCCGGGATCGGGACCACGTCGTCGCCTTGCGCCAGTACCCACGCGAGGGCCAGTTGTCCGGGCGTCACGCCCTTGTCCGTGGCGATCTCGGTGATCCGGGCGACGAGTGCGAGATTGGCTTCCAATGCCGCGCCCTGGAAGCGGGGGAAGCGGCCCTGGCGGCGGGAGTCGGCCTCGGCCAGGTCGCCCGCCGAGCTGATCGCGCCGGTCAGCATGCCGCGCCCGAGCGGGGAGTAGGGGACCAGGCCGATGCCGAGTTCGCGCAGCACCGACAGGATTTCGTCCTCGAGGTGGCGGGTGAACAGGGAATATTCGGACTGCAGTGCGGTGATCGGGTGGACGGCGTGCGCGCGCCGGATGGTGCCCGCCGCGGCCTCGGAGAGCCCGAGACGGCGCACCTTGCCTGCCTCCACCAATTCCTTCATGGCGCCGACGGTGTCCTCGATCGGAACCGTCTTGTCGACGCGATGCTGGTAGTAGAGGTCGATGTGGTCGACACCGAGGCGCTGCAGCGAGGCGTCGGCGGCTCTGCGGACGTAGTCGGGATGTCCGCTCACACCGAGGAATTCGCCGTTCTCGCCGCGGACATTGCCGAACTTGGTGGCCAGTTGCACCTCGTCGCGCCTGCCCGCGATCGCGCGGCCGACGAGCTTCTCGTTGGTGAACGGCCCGTACATGTCCGCGGTGTCGAGGAAGGTGACGCCCAGGTCGAGGGCGCGCCGGATTGTGGCGATGCCGGTCGCTTCGTCGGCGGTGCCGTAGAACTCCGACATGCCCATGCACCCGAGGCCGAGGGCGGAAACGGTCAGGGCGTGGTCTCCGGAACCGAGGGTGCGGGTGGTGAGGGAAGCAGGTGATTCGGTCATGAATTCATCCAATCCCTTCGAGCGCGCTCTAGGTCAAGCCTTGGCTTTCCAGGCGATCGACGTAGATGCCGATCTTGCGGTCGATCGCCCCGAGATGGTTCTGGACCTCGGCCAGCTGGTCGAGGACGAGCTGGCGGTGGTCGCGCAGCAGCGCCAGCCGCTCGGCCTCGTTGCCGTCGCCCGCGCGGACCAGTTCCGCGTAGCGCCTGATGTCGCGGATCGGCATACCGGTGGACCGCAGGCGGGTGACCAGGTCGATCCAGGTGAGATCGCCCTCGGTGTAGCGGCGGTGCCCGCTGGCCGAGCGGCCGACCCGCCGCAACATCAGCCCGTCGCGCTCGTAGTAGCGCAGGGTGTGCGCGGTGAGACCGGTCCGCTCGGCGGTCTCGGCGATGGAGTAGGTGCGGGCGCTGGTGTCGACGGCGGTCACCCCGCCAGTGTGCTCCTTCGAGTGCACTCGAAGTCAACCGGTTCGCCGATCGTCAGCCGAACGACATGGTCGAGAAGATCGCGCCCGCCGGGTCGGCCACGACGCCGACCCGTGAAGGCCCGGGCATGTCCTGCGCGGGCTCGACGATCGCGCCACCCAGTTCGATCGCGCGGGCGGCTGTCTTGTCGGAGTCGTCGACCCGGAAGGTGACCGACCAGAACGGCGCGGCGGACCCGTCCTCCCGGGCGGCGTGCGCGCCACCGAATTCCCGTCCGCCCGCGCCCGGCGCGAGAGCCTGGTAAGGGTTGACCGTGGCGGTCTCCCACGCCGCATTCGCGTGCCGCCAGCCGAGCACGGTGCGGTAATGGGTCATCGCCTCGGCGGGGGAGCCCGTCGCGGCGTACTCCACCCAGCACGGGTTGTTCGGTTCGGCCCAGTTCGCGGTGCCGGGGTGGGTGATCAGCTGGGCGAGCGCATAGGACGCCCCCGACGGGTCGGTCAGCACCGCGAAGCGCAACTGCCCGAAGACGTCCACGGGGGCGAGTTCCACTCGCGCGCCCGCCGCGCCTGCCGCCGCCACCGCGGCGTCGATGTCCTCGACGCGGAAGTACACCGTCCACACCGGCGGGGCGGTGCTGCCGTCGGGCGCCGTGGCGGGCGCGATGCCGGCGACGGGGATGCCGTCCTGGTGCAGGATCGTGTAGTGGCCCGCATCCGGGCCGAGATCCTGTGCCTGCCAGCCGAATACGCCGGCGTAGAAGGCCGCGGCGGCCGCGACGTCGGGTGCGGTCACGTCGAACCAACACGGTGCGCCCGGCGCGAAAGCAGATGTCATCGGTGTCTCCTGTGCGTTGGTGGCCGGTGAACCGGCCGAGGTCGATACGACTGTTACGACGGAGCGGGCATCCGGAATTCATCGCCGTGTGTGATTCGTGCCCGGTGCTCACGGATTGCCCGGCGATCGCCCGCGACCCGGGTATCGGTATGGTGCGGCCGGTACCGATGCCGCCACCGGGCGGCCACGCGTGGAAGGGGACGCAGTGCTCGGCAACGATCCGGATCAGGCAGCCGCGGACATGGCCCGGTGGGCCGAACGATTGGAGCGCACCGCGCAGCGTTATCAGGACCTGCACGGCCGGATGACGGCGATCTCGGTGACCGAGCGCAGCGCCGACGACCGGATCGCGGTCACCGTGGACGCCGACGGGGCCACCACCGGCATCGAACTGGCTCCCGCCACCCGCGGCATGGACCCGGCCGCCGTGGCCGCCGAGCTCATGGCCTGTACCCGCCGCGCCCAGGCCCGGCTGCGCCATCGGGTCACCGATCTGGTGCACGAGATGGTCGGCGAGGACGGTGCGGGCCGGGCCATCGTCGCCCAGTACGCCGAGCGGTTCCCCGATGTCGACCCGGCCGACGCTGTGCCTTCCGCCGAGCACGAGCCCGCGCTCGCATCGGAGCCGGAGTCCTGCCCGCCGCCCGGCGCGCCGGCCACCCCGCAGCCGCCGCGCGCTCCGGACCGCGAACGGACCGTCACGCCGGACGAACCGAACGCAGACGACCTGTACTACCGCCGCAGGTCCTGGCTGGACTGAACCGGCTTACCGACGAGGCGGCCCCGGTCACAGAAGTGGCCGGAGAGCAGCGGCGCGTGCGCTGTGCGATCGGCGAGCGATCGACGGGAACCGATCCGCCCCCGGTCGCGTCAGAGACAGGGAAAGACCCGTAATGGCGGGAAGGGCGGCGCTCACGGTGGGCGCTCGCACCCGAGGAGACCGAGGAGGGCAAGTTGGCGGCGACGACTATCCGGGTCGACCCGGAAGGCACCCGCGCGCACGCGGACGCGGTCGAGAAGCTGGCGACCGGGCTGGCCGAAGTGCTGGAGGCGGCGTCCTGGCTGGCCCACGCCGACGACGGGTACGGGCTGCTGGTGCGGCCCTACGCGTCCTCGATCCTCGGCCCGAAGCACGACACGATCGTCGACGGCCTGCGCACGTCCGAGCAGGCGTTGTCGGCGATGCCCGGCAAGCTGCGCCAGGCCGCGGACACGTTCGAGGACGTGGACGAGGCGCGCAAGGGCGAACTCGACGTCGAGCGCGAACGACTCGACGAGAGCGGTTGCCGATGAGCGAGCAGACCAGGGCGGGCGAGTTCCTGAACGAGGCGCCGATCAATCTCACGAATCTGCTGTTCGACGATGCCGAGCGTCCCGACAACGAGCTCCTCGACGCCGGCGCCGACTACCGCAACGAGTACTACCAGGAAGATCTGTTCCTGCACAGCAATATCGGCAAGCCGACGGGCGCGGACGGGGACACGCCCGCGAACGCCGGCATTCTGGCCGGCACCGTGCTCGGTGACGGGTTCGAGACATACCACCTGTTCAAGAGTGGCGAGCAGTTCGACGCCATCGTCAAGGGCTTCTCGATCATGAGCAGCGCCGTCGATCTGGGCAAGTCGATCGCGGGCGGCAATTATCTCGACCCGTTCGGCTGGCTGGGCGGGCAGGTCATGGGCTGGATGCTCGAGCACGTCGAGCCGCTGCGCAAGACTCTCGACGCGGTCGCGGGCAGCCCCGACATCGTCGGCGCTTACACGACGTCCTGGGAGAACATCGCAACGAAGCTCACCGAAGTGGCGACGGGCTGGGCGCAGGCCGTGGAGTCGGGAACCCAGGGCTGGACCGGTGAGACGGCCGAGGCCTACCGCGCCGCGGCCGCCGAGCAGATCGACCGGATCGGCGGCTGGTCGGCGAATGCTTCCGTGCTCGCCCTGCTCAACGAGCAGATGGGCAAACTGGTCGAGACCGTGCGCGGCCTGATCGCCGGCATCCTGACCTCGCTGGCCGAACTGCTCGTCGAAGTGACCATCATCCTGCTGGCGACCGTCGGCACCGGAGCGGTGGCGGCGACGGCGCGGGCCATGTTCGGCATCACCTCGGCGAGCCTGAAGGTCTCGACGTTGCTGGCCGATCTGGCCAAGGCCGTCTTCGATCTGAAGGCGCTGGCGATCGCGGCTGCCCAGGCCATCGCGACCATCGCGAAGATCGAGCGGATCGCCTGAGCCGCAACGAGTTCCGTGCGCGGCCCGGCGGTCGCACGCGCCGCGGTGGCAGACTGGCGGAATGACGACTTCCGACTGGTCCGATGTGGATGCCTACATCGTGGAGCACCTGGTAGCCGACGAATCCTCGGCGGCGACCCTGGACGCCAACGCGGCCGCGGGACTGCCCGCGATCGATGTGTCCGCGGCACAGGCGAAGTTCCTCTATCTGCTCGGTAAGTCGGTGCGAGCGCGCCGGGTGCTCGAGATCGGCACCCTCGGCGGGTTCAGCACGCTGTGGCTGGCGCGTGCGGTGGGGGAGCGGGGGCGCGTGGTCACTCTCGAGTACGAGCGGCGGCACGCCGAGGTCGCCCGGGCGAATCTGGACGTGGCGGGGGTCGGCGAACGTGTCGAGATCCGGGTCGGCGCCGCGCTGGACAGTCTTGCCGTGCTCGAGGCCGAACGGGGTGAGCCGTTCGACCTGGTCTTCATCGACGCCGACAAGGTCAACAACCCGGCGTATGTCGATCGGGCGGTGCGCCTGGGTCGTTCGGGCACGGTGATCGTGGTCGACAATGTGGTGCGCCACGGCGCGCTCGGCGATGCGAACACCATCGATCCGTCCGCGCGGGCCAGCCGTGAGCTGGTGGAACTGCTCGGCAAGGACGCCCGGCTGGAGGCGACCGTCCTGCAGACGGTCGGCGCCAAGGGCTGGGACGGCTTCGCCTTCGCTGTCGTCGTCTAGCGATTCGCCGGCCGCGGGCGCCGTCGGGTGTACCGGTGTCCGCGACGGTGGCGCCCGACATGGCTCACGGTTCGACCGGCGCGGGCGCCTGCCGAGTTCGCGCGGTCGATCCGAGCCGCGCCTGGAACCCGTCGCAGATCGTTTCCAGTCCGTCGTGCAACGACTCCTGGACGGTGAGCTGGTCGGCCCCGGCGCCGTGGAGTTCGGCGAGTGCGGCCGGTGTCTCCCACAGCGGCTGCCCGGCGAGCAGCGCGCGCAGGCCGTTGTTCTCGTCCGGGTCGGCTCGCTTGCGGCTCAGCAGCGCGGTGCTGACGTTCGGCAGACTGGCCCCGGAGATGTAGTTCCACACCGTGAAGGCCATCCTGGTCGCTTCGCGCACCGGCACCCCGAGCTCGCCGAAGCCCTCGACCAGCCAGCCCAGGCAGGCCAGGCTCTGTGGGCCGAAGCTGTAGCGGGGCGTGGCGAAGGTGAGCAGCACCCACGGATGGTCTTGATAGAGCCGCCAATCCACGTCGGCGGCGATGTGTACCCGGTCGCGCCAGTTCCAGCCCCGCCCCTCGGCGGGCGGGTAGGGGTAGTCGCGGGCGACCGCGTCGGTCATGGCCGCGATCAGCTCGTCCTTGCCCGGGACGTGGCGGTAGAGCGACATCGCGCCGACACCCATCCGCTCGGCGATCCGGCGCATGGACAGCGCGTCCAAGCCCTCGGCATCGGCGAGGGCGATCGCGGTGTCCACTATCGCCTCGCGGCTGAGCTTCGCCTCTGTCATCAATAACTCGCTTTCGGTCCGCGGGCGCTGCTGCGTACACTGTACCCGCACTCGGCGTACGGTGTACGCGTGACAGGGGAAGGATCGGACATGACACAGGCACCCCCGCAGCGACCCACGAGCAGTGCAGCGGCCGCGCGTGCTCCGCGTCGCGCCTGGATCGGGCTGGCGGTGCTGCTGTTGCCGGTGCTGCTGGTGTCGATGGACGTGTCGGTGCTGTTCCTCACGCTGCCGAGGCTCTCGGCCGATCTGCTCCCCTCGGCAACCGAGCAGCTCTGGATCCTCGATGTCTACGGTTTCCTGATCGCCGGTCTGCTCATCACGATGGGCAATCTGGGTGACCGCGTCGGACGGCGCACCATCCTGCTCGTCGGCGCCGCCGTATTCGGCGTCGGCTCGATACTGGCCGCCTTCGCCCCGACCGCCGCGGTGCTCATCGCGGCCAGGGCGCTCATGGGCATCGGCGGCGCGACCCTGCTGCCGTCGAGCCTGGCGCTGATCACCAGTCTGTTCGCCGACGCCAGGGAGCGGGCCACCGCGATCGGCGTCTGGACCGCGTTCTTCGCGGGCGGTTCGGCGGTGGGGCCGATCATCGGCGGTCTGCTGCTGCACCACTTCTGGTGGGGCTCGGTGTTCCTGATCAACGTGCCGGTGCTGCTGGTGCTGTTCGTGCTCGGGCCGATCCTGCTGCCCGAGCAGCGTTCCGGTCTCCTCGGCCCGCTCGATCTGCCCAGCGTCGGACTCTCCATCGCGGGCATCCTGCCGGTGATCTACGCGGTCAAGCACGCGGCCGCCGAAGGGGTGGATATCCGGGCCGTCGTCGTCGGCCTGGCCGGTGTGCTCGTCCTGACCCTGTTCGTCCGTCGCCAGAAGGTGCTCGCCGAGCCGCTGCTCGATCTGAGCTTGTTCACCCGCCCGCAGTTCCGGGTGGCGATCGGTTCCAGCCTGGCGGGCATGATGTCGCTGGCCGCACTCGGCTACCTGACCAGTGTCTACCTGCAGTCGGTCACCGGGCGCGATCCCCTGGCAGCGGCACTGCTCGGCATCCCGATGGCGGTGGCGGTGTTCGTCTGCTCGATGAGCGGCGCGCGGGTGAGCCGGTGGCTCGGCGTGCGCGCGACCTTCGTCCTCACCCTGCTGGCCGCCGCCGTGGGCAATCTGATGGTTCTCGGCGTCGGTGTGGACGGCGGCATCGCCTGGTACCTGGCCGGATCGACCATCGCGGGCGTCGGTTACGGCGTGGCCTTCACCCTCGTCTCGGAGGTCGCGGTCTCCTCGGTGCCGCCCGAGCGCGCCGGCTCGGCGGTGGGGATCTCGGAGACCAGTTTCGAACTGGGCAACGCCCTCGGGCTGGCCCTGCTGGGATCATTGGCGGCGCTGGTCTTCCGCTCCGGCGGTGACTACGCGGGCACGCTGGGCGAGACGCTCGGCCGGGCCGGTGTGGACTCACCGACGGCCGCCGCCGCACGGGAATCGTTCGTCGGCGGCATGCATGTCGCCCTGGCCGCTGGGGCGGCGATCCTGGTACTGATGGCCGTGCTCGCGTGGACCTCGGCCGGTCGTGGGAGCGGCGAGACCGGACGCGACGAGACCCGGCGCGACGACACCGGAACCGGCGAGCCGAGACACGAGGCGACCGGCCGCGCCGACGCCGAGGACGCCGCGACGCACTGACCGGGCCCGGGGTCACCGACCGAACACGACCCCGAGAATGTCGGCGGCGAACCGGTTCATCGGCGCCAGGACGGTCCGGTGCGTCCAGCTCGCCGGCGCGACGACGCACGTCCGCCACACCGTGGCCAGCGCGGCCAGCACCGGCCGCAGTACATGGCGGTAGAGGTAGGCGCACGGCACGACGACGAGCACGCGCACCACGGCCGTCGCACCGCGCCAGCCGAAGTACACGATCGCGGCGAGCGCGATCCACAGCGGGCGCAGCACCCACCGCCACAGCACCACGAGCGGGCCGACCACACACCAGGTCCAGATCCACCGAACGGCCACCCAGATCGCGTACAGCAGCGGGGCGAGCACCCACCTCCACAACCACTTCGCCGCCGGGACGACGAGGTGATCCACGAGTGCCCGCAACGCGGGCCGCAGGACCGACTGCCACAGCACCTCCTCGATCAGCCGCAGCAGCGGCCGGAGCAGCCAGGTCAGCAGTGCCGCCCCGAGCGGGGTGAGCACCATGCCCCACAGCACGTGTTGGATCGCCCAGCCCCACACCATGTCCTTCAGGAACACCCACAGCGGCCGCAGCACCCAGTCCCGGACGAACCGGCCCACCGGCTCGATCACGTGCTCGAGCACGAAGGCCAGGACGGTGAGCAACGCCCGCCCGCACCACTTCACGCCTTCCCAGACCAGCCGCACCGGCACCAGCAGCACGACCGCGATCGCGCGTGCCACCCATTCGCCGATTCCCACCCGTCGCGGCTGCCCGCCCGGTTTCGTCGAATCCATCGAATCCTCCTCCTGCACACCATCGTCGCACCCCCATGGGGCCCGATCCCGCGTGCTTCCCCGTGATCGGTCCGGGTAGAAACCCCTACCCGAGGCGCCCCGGCGCCGGGGACTCCCCCGGCGCGCGAGACACGCCCGACATAGGATCGTTCGAATGGACACGAGCGTGAACGCCAGGGCGATTTTGTACGCCCTCGCCGATTCGCGCCTGCCGATCGGTGGTCACGTGCATTCCGGCGGGGTGGAGGAGGCGGTCGCCTCGGGACTGGTCCGCGATCTCCCGACCGTCGAGGCGTACCTGCGTCGCCGGATCACCACGTCGGGATTGGTGGCGGCGTCGCTGGCCGCCGCGGTGTGCGCGGGGGATCTCACCGAAGCGCGCGCCGATGCCGAAGCCGATGCCCGCACCCTGGCCCCGGCCGCCCGCGCGGCCTCGCGGGCGCAGGGGCGCGGTGTGCTGCGGCTGGCCAAACAGATCTGGCCGCAGCGGGATTGGACGCGCCTGTCGCCGCGCCCGCACCTGTCCACCGCCTTCGGCGCGGTCGGCGCGGTCGCCGCCATCCCGCCGGCCGAGCTCGCGGGCATCGTCGTCTACACCACCCTGACCGGTGCCGCGACCGCCGCTCAGCGCCTGCTCGCCCTCGACCCGGCCGATATCGCGGCGTGCACGGTGCGCCTGGCCGAGCTGTGTGATCGCACAGCCGCCGAGGCCGCGACCGGCCCGGCCGCCCTGTCCGACCCGCTGCAGGATGTGCTGGCACAGCGTCATCCGCTGCGCGATATGCCCCTGTTCGCCAGCTGACATCCGACCGAGAAGAAGGAGCCCTTGATGCCGCCGCACCTGATCGACGGTGAACCCCACGATCATTCGCACGACCGCCCGAAGCGGCAGCGCACCCCGGGTGAACCGCTGCGCATCGGCATCGGCGGCCCGGTCGGCTCCGGCAAGACCGCGCTGGTGGCCGCGCTGTGCAGGCAGCTGCGCGAGGAACTGTCGCTGGCCGTGCTGACCAACGACATCTACACCACCGAGGACGCCGACTTCCTGCGCAGGCACGCGGTGCTCCCCGACGAGCGCATCACCGCCGTGCAGACCGGCGGCTGCCCGCACACCGCCATCCGCGACGACATCACCGCCAACCTCGACGCCATCGACGACCTCATCGCGGCCAACCCGCCGCTGGACCTGATCCTGGTCGAATCCGGCGGTGACAATCTCACCGCCACCTTCTCCTCCGGCCTGATCGATGTGCAGATCTTCGTCATCGACGTCGCGGGCGGCGACAAGGTGCCCCGCAAGGGCGGCCCCGGCGTGACCTTCTCGGACCTGCTGGTGATCAACAAGACCGATCTGGCCCCGCTCGTCGGCGCCGATCTCGGCGTGATGGAGCGCGACGCCGCGAAGGTGCGCGCAGGCCGCCCGACCGCGCTGATCTCCCTCACCGAGGATCCCGCCGCGACCGCCGTACTCGCCTGGGTGCGTGCGCAACTGGCGGAGGCGGCCGAGGCGGACCGCCGGGCGAGCGCCGAATCCTCCGTTGCGCACTGAGGTTCCGTCGCCCGCCGACCCCACCGGCGCGCTGCCCCGCGACTCGGCTGGCGGGCTGCCCAGCGACTCCAGCGGTGCGTCGCTCCGTGAGGTGAGCGGTGTGCTGCCCGGTGAGTCCCGCGGTGCGCAGCCCGGCGACTCGAGTGGTGTGTCGCTCGGTGACGCGGGTCGCGGGCTGCCCGCCGACTCGTTCGGCGAACTCGACGCCGCGCCGCGCACCGGTAGCGGCGGCAACCTGCCGACCGGAGCCGGCCACCCGCTTCCGGCCGCCCGTAACAGCGCGCTGCGCACCGAACTCCGCATCGTCGCCGAGGCGGGCCGGGTCGCCCACATCGACGCGCGCGGCGGTCTGACCGCGCGGCACACCGGCGCCGAGCGCGTACATCTCATCGGCGCCGCCGCCACCCCGCTCGGCGGCGATCACATCGCCGTCACGGTGATCGTGGGTCCGGGCGCGCGCCTGACCCTGCGCGGCGTGGCCGCCACCCTCGCCCTGCCCGGCCGCGGCACCGTCGAATCCTCCGCGCACTGGCATGTCGACATCGCCGAGGGGGGAGAGCTCGACATGGACACCCCGGCCATGATCGTCGCGGGCGGAGCCGGGCACTCGAACCTGACCAGTGTCCGCCTCGCTCCCGGCGCGCGGCTGCGGCTACGGGAGCAGGTGCAGATCGGCCGCACCGGCGAGCGCCACGGCCGGTGGCGCGGTGACCTGACAGCCGACCTCGGCGCGATGCCGCTGATCCGGCACCGCCTGGAACTCGGCGCGGGCGTGGCCACCGACGACATGCTCACCGCGCCACGCTCGCTGATCAGCGAACTGCGCTACCCCGACGACCGCCCCGCCGAGACCTTCGGTCTCACCGCCGCGCGCCTGCCGCTGGAAGCGGGCGGGAGTCTCTACACCGGCTTCGGCGATCGGCTCTCGGACACGCCGGCGCCCCGATAGGCCGACCCGCTCATTGCTCACGCCGCCCGAACCCGGCATGCTGCCCGACCCCGGCATGCTGCCCGACCCCGGTATGCTGCCCGAACCCCGG
>NZ_BAGA01000074.1 GCF_000308595.1 Nocardia higoensis NBRC 100133
AGGAAGAAGGGCTGCCAAACGCTGACGAGTCGTCGTGTCATACCGAAACCCTAGGACTTGCGATGCCGTACCTCGTGCGATGCCTCCGGGACACTCCGATACTCGATCACAGCGAACGCGTATGCCCACGCACGGACAGCTCCGCCAGTCCGGCAGTTTCGGGTGGATCGGCGGCGTTGAGCCTGAGCAGGAGCTCACCGACCGGCCTGGCTGCCGATATATGACGGCGACGCAGATCAGCTCGGCGAGCCGAAGTTGACCTGCACCTTGGGGGCGGCGGCACTCTCGACAACGAGGATATTCCGTCGAGTATGGAGACGATGGTGGAGCTGCTTGCTATCAGTGGGTTCGGCCGGCTGGCTGGGCTGTCCAGGAAGGCGTTACTACTGTATGAGGAATCGGGGATATTGCTGCCCGCGCGGGTCGATTCGCATAGCGGCTATCGGTGGTATGCCCTGACGCACTCGAGGTTGCGTGCCCATGCCGGTATATCTGGCGGAACCACGAAGAGTTGCCGAGCGCTAACGCAGTTGTGTGGGTTCCTCGTCGGGAAGGAGACCGGCGAGCCGCTTCGAGTCGTTCCACAACGTCAGCGCGCGCTGCTCGTCGTAGGACGCTTCCGACGACCGCACCTTCGAGAGTTTTCCTTCCCGCGCTTGGAAGTACGCACCCGATTCTGTCCCGTACCGTGCGTCGACGGCCAGGTCGGCGAGCGCGGCGCCGGAGAACTCGAGTGTCGAAGTCGTGATGCCGACGTGCTTGGACAACCACTGCGTCAGCGCCGTTTTCGACAGCCACTGCACCGCTTTCGGCATATCGCGAACGAAGCCGGTGCCCGATACAGCGCCGGGGTCGTAGGCGATCGAGGCGATCGAGCTGCCCGACCGCTCGAGCCTCCTGGCGAGCTCGTAGGCGTACATGACGGTGCAGAGCTTCGACGTCGAGTATCGCTTGCCCGCCGACAGCGGCTTCGTTCCGTTCTTGCCGTCACCGGCGAGTGCGTCGGCGTTCGGCTCGACAGCGGCGCCGATCACCTTGCCGTCCATGGTGTCGGGATCGTGGGTGCCGCTGGCGGTGAACACGACGCGACCGTCCGTGGACATCATCGGCAGGAGGAGTTCGACGAGGAGGAAATGGCCGAGGCAGTTCGTCGCGAACGTCAGCTCGTAGCCTTCCTGGCTGTATTTCACCTCCCCGTCGAAGCGGCCGCCCGCGTTGCAGAGCAGCGCGTCCAAGGTGGGAAGTTCGCCGCGCTCGATCATCGAGCCGCAGGTGGCCGCCGCGGTGCGCACCGACGCCAGGGAAGAAGTGTCGAGTTCGATCAGGGTGATGTCGACGGCGTGGGCCGCGCGCAGTTCGTCGGCGACCGACTGCATGCGGGCCGGGCTGCGGCCGGCGAGAACGATGTCGGAACCTCGGGCGGCGAGCTGCCGGGAGCATTCGAGTCCGATGCCGGAATGGCCGCCGGTGATGAATACGGTGGTCACGCTGTCTCCTTCGATGCGGTCGGGTGGTGCGGTATGTCGGATCGGTTCCACGTTGCCCTGTCGGCGTGAGGTCCTCCAGAGACATCGGAGACTGGGAGTGGCGGTACCAGGACAGAAGGCATTCGGGTGAGGAGACTGGGCGGATGGACCGTCTGGAACTCGCCAACGTGCTGAAAGCCGCGCGGGCACGTACAGCGCCCGAAGAGGTGGGCCTGACGGTGGGGCCGAGGAGGCGGGGCGTCGGTCTGCGCCGTGAGGAGGTCGCTCAACTGGCCGGGCCCTCCGAGCGGCAACGCAACGTCATCTGGCAGTGGTTCCTCGGCGTCAGTCCATCAGGTCTTTGGCAGCGGCACGCAGGATGTCCGCGAACCAGGTGAGGACGAAGGGTGCCGGCAGGTCTTCGGCCAGGAATTTTTCGATGTTCTCCCACGTTTCGGACACTTTGCCGATCGTCAGGGGCGGATCCGAGTAGACGTCGGTCATTTCGTCCACCGGAATGGACCAGAACAAGTTCTCTTCGACGGTGAGGGCATCACCAGGACGGGTTTCCCGGACGTATGTGAGCAGGTGTTCGAATACTTCCAGCAGCCGTTCGTAGCTGATGGTTACGCCTTCTCGATTCATGTCGGCTCGGTTTCTCGATGATTCGGCGAAGAGTACGCGCGATAGTCGAGAGGGTACGCGCCGCTGTGGTCGTGATCGAAACGGATTTTCCGCTCGAAATCACGGGTTCCGGGCCGCACCGGGCGTAGGTGATCGGGGCCGTCGGCGGATCAGCACTGTTCGACGGTCACCTCGATGTCGCCGTCGCGCAACGCGTCGACGATATCGGCGGGCGCTTCATTGTCGGTGATCAGTTGTTCGAAATCGTCGAGTGGTGCGAGCCAGTGCAGGGCGGTTCGGCCGATCTTGCTGCTGTCGGCGAGGACGATCCGGCGGGTCGCCGCGCCGAGCATGGCGGTCTTCGAGGCCGAGACCGCCTGTTCCTGGTGGTAGACGCCGTGTTCGTCGATGCCGGCGAACGAGAAGAAGCCGATGTCGGCCCGGACACGGCGGGCGGCGTCCGCGCAGCCGATGCCGTGCATGCTCGCGTGGCGCGCGTCGTACTCGCCGCCGAGCACCATCAAGCGTACTTCCTCCCACTGCGCGACCCGGGAGATGACCGGGACGAAGTTGGTGATGAGGGTCAACGGCCGGATGGTCTCGAGGGGATCCAGTAGGTGCAGATTCGTGGTGGAGCTGTCCAGGAGAACCGACATTCCTGGCTCGACGAGTTGCGCGGCCCGCGCTGCGATTGCCCGCTTGTTGTTCAGTGCCGCTCCGGTGCGGTATTCGATGCTGCTCTCGAACACGCTCGACGGTTGCGCGGTGACCCCTCCGTGGAACTTGCGGACGACCCCCTTGCGGGCCAGTGCGTCGAGGTCGCGATGGGCCGTCACCAGGCTCACGCCGAATCGCTCGGCGAGCTCTTGCGCCGTGGAGGTGCTGCGGGTGAGCAGGTAGTTCGCGATTTCCCGCTGGCGTTGGGCGGGCAGTTCCCCCCGGCCTGGCGTCATGGTTTCCTCCTGCTGATGCGCGGGCTCGGTGATTGCGTCGTGCAGCAGGAGGTTAACACCGGGGCCTCGCGCACGGTCGGCGCGGATGTGCCTGCCGGGCAGCAGGATTCGCGTTTGCTTGACGGTAGCCCGGGCGTCATCTGTCCCATCACCTCGCGAACATTGGCTTAACAACTGCTCAAAATGTCGTTTGGGGACGAAAAGAAATCACATCGTGCGACATAGTTGCCGTGGCGCGTTCGCGAGGTCACCGTCAGACGGGGCCGGGGCGCGCAGTCGATACGACATTCACACCACAGGAGCAGCATTCACATGCGCGTTGTCAGCCGTGTCCGGAAGTACGGGATGAGAGGTGCCGGTGCGATCGCCGCTCTCCTCGTCCTGTCGGCGACCGGATGTTCGAGCGTGGTCGGCGGACAATCCGATCAGGCCGCAGCATCCACCGTCGTCCAGTACAACAGTCCGGACGAGTGGGCGAATTTCAAGGACATCCGGGCCGCGTTCCTGAAGGAATCCGGCATCACCGTCCCCGCCGACGTGAAGAACAGCGGTCAGTCGCTCAGCGCGCTGGCGGAGCAGAAGGACCACCCGCAGGCCGACGTCGCCTACTGGGGTTCCACCTTCGGTGTCGCGGCCGCCGCGCAGGGGCTGACCGTGCCGTACGAGCCGGCGGGTTCCGGCGAGGTGGCCGCCGATATGAAGGCGGCCGACGGCACCTGGACCGTGGCCCACTACGGCGTGGTCGCGATGCTGGTGAACAAGAAGGCGCTCGGCGGCCTTCCCACGCCGCAGAGCTGGGACGATCTGTTGAAGCCCGAATACAAGGACAAGGTCTTCTACGCCGATCCCGGCAAGGCCGCGATCGGCTACTACACCGCGGCGGCGATCAACCTGGCGAAGGGGGGATCTGCCGCCAACTGGCAGCCCGCGCTGGACTACTTCGCGAAGCTGAAGGCGAACGGCGGCCAGGCTCCTGTGAACACGACGCCGGCCAAGGCCGCATCGGGTGAGTACCCCATCCTCATCGACGCCGACTTCAACGGCTATGCCCAGAAGTACAACCAGAAGGCCGACCTGGACGTGGTCATCCCGTCCGACGGCACGGTGAAGGTGTCCTACGCGGTGAGCCTGGTCAAGAACGGCCCCAACCCGGCGGGCGCCAAGAAGTGGATCGACTTCCTGCTCTCCGACACCGGGCAGCGGTTGTTCGCCGAGTTCTACGTGCATCCGGTGCGCGGAGCCATGCCCGAGGCCATCGCGGCCCGCATGGCGCCGGAGTCGCAGTACGAGGCGGCGCGCACGGTCGACATCGCCGAACTCGCCGCCGCGCAGGACGGTTTCGTCAAGGCCTACACGACCGCGATCTCGGGCTGACCCATGCCCGTCGCTTCTGTGGAAGCAGGTGTTCCCAGGCTTCGCCTGCCGCGGAGCCTGGGAACGTTCCTGCTGATCATGCCCGCGGTCACCTTTCTGGTGCTGTTCATGGTCGCGCCGTTGGTGTCGTTCCTCGTGCGCAGCCTCACCGGCGCCGAAGGGGAATTCACCTGGCAGTACTACGCCGAGATCTTCACCACCGCGAACTACCGCGCGGCGCTGACCAATTCCCTGTGGCTGGCGCTCGCGTCGACGGCGGTCACGATCGTGATCACGCTTCCCGCGGCGCTGCATCTGGCCCGGATCGACGGCAGGCGAGCGCTCGCCTACGACGCGATCCTCACCTTCCCGCTGTCGCTTCCCGGCCTGGTGATCGGATTCTTCGTCATCGTGCTGTTCGGCCGTGCCGGGCTGGCGCAGGCGGCGAGCACGGCGCTCACCGGGCAGCAGTCCCTGGTACTGGCCTATTCGATGCCGGGGCTGCTGTTCGCCTACCTCTACTTCCAGCTCCCGCGCACCCTGGGCATCCTGCGCGGTTCGGCGAGCGCGCTGGACCCCGATCTGGAGTCCGTCGCGCGGACGCTCGGCGCCTCGCCTGCCCGGATCACCGCGACGGTGGTGTTGCCCGCGATGTGGCCCGCCATCCTGGCGGCCGCGGGCATCGCCGTCGCGAGCTCGCTGGGCGCGTACGGGACGGTCGCGGCGCTGTCCGAGGGATTCCGGGTGCTTCCGCTCGAGATCGCCGAACAGGGAACCGTGCTGCAGAACACCGCGCTGGCGGGTGCGATGGCCGTCGTGCTGGCAGCGGTGAGCGTGGTGTTCACGGCACTGAACAGTCTGGGGGAGAGGATGATCGAGCGAACGGAGGCACGCGGGTGAGCGTGGAGGTGGCGGCCGGACGACCGGCGCTGGTGGTTCCGGACCGGACGACGGCGAGCCTCGCACCCGCCCGGGTTCGACGCCGCTGGGTCACGGCATCGGCGGCCTGGTTCTGCCTCGTGCTGTCGGTACTGCCGATCGTGATCACCGCAGTGGTCGCGGTTACCAGGTACTGGAACAACGGTCCGTTCAGCGGGGGCCTGACGACTCAGTGGATGGGCGACGCGCTGACGAGCTTCCTGCCCGCGCTGTCGGCCAGCGCGCAGGTCGCCGCCTTCACGTTGCTGATCGGGCTTCCGCTCGGCCTGCCGCTGGCCTTCCTGTTCGCGCGGGGCGGACTGCCGGGGGCAGCGGTGATCCGGTGGATGACGAGTCTGCCACTCGCGGTACCCGGCATCGCCGTGGGTCTGGCCCTGGGCGCGATGTATCCGCAGCTCCAGAGGTCGGGATGGTTGCTGATACTCGGGCACGTCGTGGTGACCATGCCGTTCCTCGTCGCCGCGCTCGCTCCGGTGCTGCGGGACCCCGAGCTGCGTCAGCTCGAGCAGACCGCCGCGACCCTGGGAGCAGGCGCGATCCGGCGACTGGCGACCGTGACGGTGCCGCACGTCCGGCCCGCGTTGATCGCGGCCGCGCTGATGGTGCTGGCCCTGAGCTTCGGCGAGTTCAATCTGACCTACTTCATCGTCAATCCCGCTCAGCAGACGCTTCCGGTCGTGCTGTTCGGCGCGTTCATCTACGGGCAGACCTCGGCCGGTGCGGCCCTCGCCCTGTGGTACTGCATCGCCGTCATTCCGCTGGCTGTCGGGCTGCATCTGTTCGGGACGATCACCGTGAGGAGACACAAGTGAGAGCACACAACGGGTCAGCCGGTCCGCCGGTCGAGGCGGTCGCCATGACCCGGCGCTACCCGAAGGCGGAGCGTGACGCGGTGCGGGAGGTGAGCTTCACGGTGTCCGCGGGCGAGGTGCTCGCGCTCGTGGGGCCGTCCGGCTGCGGGAAGTCGACCACTCTGCGCATGATCGCGGGACTCGAGCCGCTGGACGGCGGTTCGCTCGCGCTCGACGGCATCGACGCGACCACCACCCGGCCCGAGGATCGCCGCATCGGCTGGGTGCCGCAGAGCTACGGGCTGTTTCCGCACATGAGTGTCGCGGCCAATGTCGGATACGGACTCGCCGCCCGCCGGATCTCGAAGGCGGAGCGGGTCGCGGCCGTGGACGAGGCGCTGCGTCTGGCGCGGGTGTCCGAACTGGCCGATCGTTCGCCCCGGCAGCTCTCCGGTGGCCAGCGTCAGCGCGTCGCTCTGGCCCGCGCGTTCGCGACCGATCCGCGGGTACTGCTGCTGGACGAGCCGCTCGCCGCGCTCGATCCGCAGCTGCGTGACGAACTGCGCGGCGAGCTGGCCACGATCCTGCGCGCGTCCGGCCGGGCGACCATCCTCGTCACCCACGATCAGCAGGAGGCGCTCTCCCTCGCCGATCAGATCGCGGTGCTGCGGGACGGCCGACTGGAACAGTGCGGCCCCGCCGAGGAGCTGTGGCGGCGGCCCGCCAACGCCTTCGTCGCCGCGTTCGTGGGCCGGGCGACGATGATCCGCGGTGAAGTGACGGCGACGCGCTCCGTGCGCATCGCCGGCGAATGGGAGCTGCCGGCCGACGTACTCGACGGTCCGGGCCTGGCTCCCGGTCGGGAATGCGAGGTCGTGCTCCGTCCGCGGGCGTTCGATCGCGCGCCCGCGAACGGTGGGCTTCCGCTGCGGGTGCGCCAATGCGAGTACCTCGGCGACACCGTGCGCCTGCGCGGGGCGATCGGCGATTCGGACACCGAGCTCGTCGTCGAACTGCCCTCCGACGCCCCGGTGAGCGACTGGGTCCGCCTGACCCCGCGCCCCGGTGCGATATCCGTCGATGCTGTTGCGCGAGAGAAGGTTCCGGCATGAGTGCGGCACTCGACGGCGAGGTGCTCCGGGATGTGGTGGTGCTGTGGGACCTCGACCACACGCTGCTCGACGCGGGCGGGGTCGACCGTGCGGTCTGGCTCGACGTGTGCGCCGAGTTGACCGGCGTGGCACCGGAATCCGCGCGGATCGTCCCGGGCAGTACGATCCGCGCTCTGCTCCGCTCGCTCCTGCGGCAGGCCGGGATCGGCGAGGACGCCGTCGACGAGTTGCTGCCCCGCGCCATCGAGCGTGAACGCGAACTGCTCGACGCGCGAAGGGATCGGCTGGTGCGGCACGGGCGCGCGTTGCCCGGGGCTCATGCCGCGGTCGAGTACTTCGCCGGCGCGGCGCACGTGACGCAGTCGGTCCTCACCGGCAATCAGATCGAGGCGGCGCGTATCAAGCTCGAAGCCTACGGGTTCTCCGACGGCCTCGACCTGTCCCAGGGCGCGTTCGGCGCCGACACGCTTCACCGCCCCGACCTGGTCGCGCATGCTCTGGACGCGGCGCGGCAGCGGCGCGGCCGGGCACTGCCGCCCGGCGACGTGCTGATGTTCGGCGACACGGTTCTCGACGTCGAGGCGGCGCGCAGCCACGGTGCGCGGGTGGTCGCGGTGGCCACCGGTGAAGTCCCCGCGTCGGCCCTGCGGGAGGCGGGCGCCGACCTCGTGCTTCCGGATCTCGTCGACCTGCTCCCCGCCATGGACTCCCACCCCACACTGAAAGGCTTCCTGTGACGACATACGACCGATACGAGCTCATCCAGATCTCCGACACCCATCTCGTCGGTGCGGGCACGCTGTTCGAGGGAATCGACAGCCAGGCCCACCTCGAGCTGGCCTGCGCCGCCGTCCGGGCCGCCGAGCGCACCTTCGACGCGATCCTGCTGACCGGTGACCTCGTCGACGGCGGTGGCGCGGAGGCCTACCGGCGCCTGTCGGCACTGGTCGACGAGCTGAGCGCGGAGGTCGGCGTCCCCGCGATCTACGCGCCGGGCAACCACGACGACCCGGAGCTCTTCAGCGACATCCTCGGAACGCCGATCGGAGCGGACGGCACCACGGATTACGTCACCACCGTCGGCGGCCTGCGAATCGTGGTGCTGGACAGCAACGTTCGTGGCGCCGGTCACGGTGAACTGCGTCCGCACCAGTTCCGGTGGCTCGCGGAGATCCTGGACGAGCCCGCCGACGACGGCACGGTGGTGGTCGTTCACCATCCGCCGCTGCCGTCGACCTCGCTGTACCTCGAGGACTACATCCTCGATCCCGCGCACCGGGCGCAGCTGGCCGACGTGCTGCGCGGGACGGACGTGCGCATCGTCGTCTCCGGCCACTACCATCAGCCGATCGGCGGAGTGCTCGCCGGAATCCCGGTGTGGGCCGGTGGCGCCGTGTCCTACACCGGCAGCGCCTTCGCCCCCGCCGGGCTGCATCAGGGGCTGCGGTTGCCGACGATCTCCAAGATCCAACTGCATCCGGACACCGCCTTCGGCATGGCGCACCCGCTGCTGACGGAACCGCCGGTCTACACCATGTCCACGCACTAGGCGGGACGAGCCGCTCCGGCCGGCAGGCGCCGCCGCGCGGCGAAGGCGCGGTGTGCAACAGGCGCAGCGGGATCCGAAGGCGCTCGGGCAGGTGGGCGTGCTGGGGCCCGCCGGTCGGATGTGGGTTCGTATCAGGTTGCGGGGGAATGGTTTCCGGGTGAGTACTGGAGACGGCGCGAACATCGGTCGGCTCGGTAAACCCCTTTCGGGTGTAGTGGACTACGCCCGTTCGTCGTCCACGATGAAGACCGGCTACGCACCCGGTGCGGTTCCGGGACTCGGGTGTGCGGTGGGAGTATCGTCGGCTGCAGACGCCTCGAGCCCGAGGACATCGGTATCTCCACCGCGAGGAGATCTCATGACCGGTAAGTATTCAGGCGCCGCGTCCGCAAGGGCGGACTGTGGGGAGGGCGGCGGCCGTGCCCACTGACAGCGCGACGAAGACCGTGCGTCTGCGCGCCCCGCGTGCGCGGGTGCTCGCCACCATCCGTGATGTGGGAAGCCAGCCGGAATGGATTCCGGAGATCCTCGAGGTCGACGTGCTGGAGGTGGACGAGCGCACCGGTTTGCCGGTCACCGCCCGGTTCAAGGCGTCGGCGACGGTCGGCACCGACAGCTACACCCTCACCTACCGGCACCGCGACGACGGCATGAGCTGGTCGCTGGTGGAAGGTCGGCTGCAAACCGGGCAGGAGGGGCGCTATCAGCTCGAGGAAGCCGGCCCGGATGCCACGTCGGTCACCCTCGAGCTGACCATCCGGCACAACCTGCCGTTGCCCGGCTTCATCCGCAATCGAGTGATCAAGGGACTGGTGGACAGCACACTCAACGGCCTGCGGAAGCGGGTCGAGAGCTGACCGACCGTGCCACGATGACGGGGACCGGCCACGATGACGGGGGACCGGCCGCGATGTCGTCACCGGTGCCGGACGACCGCCGGCCGACGGGGCGCCTCGTCCCAGGCCCGGCGGGCCAGGGACAGTGAGTCGTCGAGCGGCTGTGCGGTGTCGACTGCGGTTGCCTCGGGCCAGGGTGCCGCCTGCGCGGCCAATGCGTCGGCGATCGCGGGTGTCGCCTCCGAATATCCACCGGTCCGGGTCCGGATGCGCCGATGCGCGAGTTCCGGTGGGCAGGCGCAGTGCAGCGACACCAGCTCGCTGCCTGTCTCGGCAGCCAGTGACGCCGCGCGCTCGCGTTCCCCGGCCTCGGTCCAGCTCGCGTCCAGGATCACCGGGACACCGTGCTCGAGGCGCTCGCGCGCGAGGTCGAGCAGCGCGGTGTAGACCGCGCTCTTGGCTGCCGGTGTGTACGCGCCCGCACCGAATATCCCGGAGTCGCCGGACAAGGCGCCCGCGGCGCGCATCCGCTCGCGCACCTCGTCGGAGGACAGCACGACCGCGCCGACCTCGGCCGCCAGCCGGGTGGCGACGGTGGATTTCCCGGTGCCCGGCAGGCCGCCGACGAGCGCCAACCGCACCGCACCCAGCTCCAGGTGGCGCAGCGCCAGGTCCAGGTGCCGGCGGGCGTTGCCTGCGGCCGCTGGGTCGTTCTGGTCGTGGCGGACCCGATCGGTCTTGGCGCGGACCGTCGCTCGATAGGCGATGTAGTGGTGGCGCAGAGAATCCGGGGCGGGATCGTCGGCTGCCCGTGCGTAGGCGTCCAGGAACGATCGGGCGTGCTCGGGATGGCCGAGGAACTCGAGATCCATCGCCAGGAAGGCCGCGTCGTCGAGTGCGTCGACATAGCGCAGCTGGTCGTCGAAATCGAGGCAGTCCAGGATCCGGAAACCGTCGGGGAGCACGAAGATGTCCTCGGCGAGCATGTCGCCGTGACCGTCGACGATGCGTCCCGCGGCGATCCGATCGTCGAGAAGTGGCGGGCGGCCGTCGATATAGCGCATCGCCAGTGCGTCGACACGGGCGAGTACGGCGGGGTCGATGCCGGGGCACGGGCGCTCGGCGAGCGGGTCGAGCAAGGTGCGCCATCGGTGCCGCAGTCGCTCCGGCCGGCCTGCCTCGTCGATCTCAGGGGCGCGGCGGGCGGCACGGTGGAACCGCGCCACGGTCGTGGCCAGGGCGGGCAGCGGGGACGGTTCGCTCGACGGGTCGGCGAGCACCGACGACAGTCGGGTGGCCCCGGACATCCGGCGCATGACGAGCAGAGGTTCCGCTGGGCCGCCCAGGGGGTCGCTCACATGGGCCAGCCCCAGATAGATGTCCGGCGCGAGGCGCTGGTTCAACTCGAGTTCCCGCGCGCACGCACGTTCGCGCGCGGCGTGCGTGCCGAAGTCGAGGAAGTCGGTGACGATGGGCTTCTTGGCCTTGTAGGCGCGATCGCCACAGAGCATCACCACGCCGGTGTGGGTCTCGCGTACCTGCACGTACGGCTCGTTCTCCGGGGGTTGAGGCATAGGGTCCGTCCTCTCGTCGAGCGTGGATCCGTGCCGAGACCGACTCCGGCCCCGCGCGGGTGCCCGGCACCCGCGGTGAACAGAATCGCCTCGGTGAACAGAATCGATTGTGCGTCCGGCGCCGCGAGGACGGTCACCACACGGCCGTTACATCGAAAGGGGCAACCTCCGGGCCGTTGTCCGCCTCATGGCCTAGGCTGTGGCCGCGGCCATACGACGTGCGTGTGTGCCTGGTTCCCGTGCTCGATCGGATTATTCGCAGTTTCGATCTGGATCTCTGCCCTGCATGAACAACATCGCATGAAGGATCTATATGAAGAGCGAAAAACGTGTCTGGATCGCAGCTTTGACAGCCACCCTCACCCTGGTCGGAACCGCCGCGATCGCCGCGCCGTCCGCATGGACACAGCCGCAGGGTGGCGGGGGCGACCTTCTCCGGGCCGAACCGGCGCATCTGGCGTTGACGGTGCCCGGTGCATCCGGGGCGATACCGGCGAGGTCGACACGCCTGGTCTACACCAGCAGCGACACTCATGACGGGCCGACCACGGTGGTGGGAACGTATCTGGAGCCGACGTTGCCGTGGCCCGGCCCCGGGGAGCGCCCGCTGGTGGCGTATGCCGGCGGAACCCAGGGGCAGGGCCCGGAATGCGCGCCTTCGGCGATGTTGTCCCAGGTGGTCCGGTTCCAGCCGCCGGCGGACGCGGTCATCGAGTACGACATCATCGCGATCTATCAGCTGCTGTCCCGGGGCATGGCGGTGGTGATGACCGATTACCACGACTACGGCGTACCGGGCGTCCACAACTTCATGAACCGCAAGTCGCAGGGCTACGCGGTACTGGACTCCGCGCGCGCCGCACTGCGATTGGGCAATGCCGGCCTGCATCCCCAGTCGCCGGTCGTCCTCTACGGCTACTCGCAGGGCGGGATGGCCGCCGCCGCAGCAGCCGAACTGCAGCCGAGCTACGCCCCCGATCTGAATGTGCGCGGCGCCTACGTGGGCGGCCCCACGGTCGGGCTGCAGGAGTACATCGCGCGCAACGACGGCCGTCCCGGCGTCGCCCCGGCCATCGCGTGGATCCTCAACGGCATCGCCGCCGACTATCCGGAAACCCGTCCGGCGCTCGATGCCGCGCTGAACGACACCGGTAAGGCGATCCTGAACGAGTCGATGGGCAAATGCGGCGGCGGTCTTTCCAACACCCTCAGCCAGCCCCAGAACACGGCCCAGTGGACGAACAGCGGGCAGCCGCTCACGGTCGTCATCGACAGCTCCCCGGAATTGAAGAGGGCGTTCGACGAGCAGCGGCTCGGCGGGTCGGCGCCGTCGACGCCGGTG
The DNA here is from genome assembly GCF_000308595.1 of Nocardia higoensis NBRC 100133. Lineage (GTDB taxonomy): Bacteria > Actinomycetota > Actinomycetes > Mycobacteriales > Mycobacteriaceae > Nocardia > Nocardia higoensis. Next base: position 12,540 of record NZ_BAGA01000074.1, read on the forward strand.
CGGGTCTACTCGGCCAGGAACGACGAGGGCGGGACCTACCCCAGCGTGCGGGACATGGCCGCACGGTGGTGCGGTGGCGGCACTCCTGTTCAGCTGGACGGGGACGGTTCGCTGCCCACCTTGGCCGGATTCCTTGGCACGCACAATCTGGCCTTCTTCCCGTCGCTGGCGAACTCGCAGCAGTGGGTGACCGATCGTCTCGCCGACGTGCCGCCTCCGGTCAACTGCGCGGCCCTGCCCTAGTCGTCCTGGGTCGTGACGTAGGACAACGGCCACCTGCAGTCGTCGGCGGTGCTCACGCCGCCGGTCCGGCACCGCTCCGACGGGCAGGCGGCCGGTCCGTCGGAGTGGCTGTAGCGCAGCACTTTTCGGTCGATCGATGCACGCGGGAAGCGTCGTTTCGCGGGGGGCTCGGAGAATCGCCCGGCATCCGGGCGAGGGACTGTCCGACGGGGTCCGCCTGTTGGATCTCGGTGCGGCCACCGTGCCCGGATGCGTATTCCCATCGTCGAAAAATAGCTCTACGCTATGACACGGTCGCGCGCTTGCTTCCATGGAGGCCGACCTCTCGGTGCAGTGAATCCGCACGTCAATCGACCAATCGAGGAGCAGGTCATGCCTGTTGTGAACGTTTGGGGTTCGCTCAGTCCCTCCACTCGCGCGGCCTATCCCGAGCCGCCCGAGCCGCACGACATCTGGCCCCTGACCACGGGCGCCGGGGGCACCGCTTGGGTCTACTACAGCCCGACGAGCCGCAATCGGCTCGTCGAGCCCGTCATCCTGGCCGACGGGTTCTCCATGGGGCGCAGCAACCTGGCCGAGCTGTGGGCCGGCCTGGAAGAGAACGGCCGCTACCGGTTCATCAGCGAACTGCACGCGATCGGCCGCGATGTGATCATCCTCGGCTACGACGACCGCAAGGCGTCGATCCTGGACAACGCCGAGACGGCCGTCGAATGTATCCGCGAAGCGCTCGCCGAACGCGTCGGCGACGCGAAGCTCGTGGTGGGTGGTTTCAGCATGGGTGGGTTGGTCATGCGCTACGCCCTGGCCAGGATGCAGCAGGATCCGGCCATGCCCGACCCCGAAACCGCGCTCTACCTGTCCTACGACACCCCGCACAACGGCGCCTGGCTGCCGGTTTCGATGCAGGCGTTCGCGCACTTCGTCAAGGACAACTGGGGCATGAACAATCCGCTCTTCGCCCAGTTCTCCGAGCTGATGAACAGCCCGGCCGCACGGCAGATGGCGCGCTGGCACATCGGCAAGATCGGCGACCGTGCCGACCAGAGCGCCGAGCGCCTGAACTTCCTGGACGCGATGGCGGCAGTCGGCGAATGGCCGCAGGGCATGCGCAGGATCGGCGTCGCCAACGGTGTCCGCACCGGGCAGGGCAACGGTATCGACCCCGGGATGACGGCGGTGAGCGGCAGCGGCGAGGTGCTGACCGATGCCTGCCTGTTCACCCAGGACATGGGCGAGCAGATGGTCGCGATCATGGACCGGGCCGACCAGCCGGCCGTCGAGGTGTACACCGGCGGCCTGCCCGACATCGACGGCGCTCCCGGCGGCATGTTCCCCGAAACCGCGCTGGTTCCGGGCAGTTTCGGGCTCGCCGGAGTGCTGATGCAGCTGCTCGGCTGCACCGATGTCGACGTCCGGTACGCCACCTCCTGCTTCGTGCCCAGCATCAGCGCGGTCGCCGCGGGGCCGATCGACGACGCCGACGCTCTCTACGGCGAGATCCGCCCCGGTGGCAGCCAACTCGACGCCTTCGCCTGCGCGAGCAGGAACGAAGGCCACACCACCATGACCGAGGAACTCGGCGCCTGGATCGTCGAGCAGATCGAGGCCTGCTCCTGACGGAGGCGATCAGCGCCGTCCGGGATCGAAGCGAGGCAGCCGCCCGAGATCGGTGCGGCTGCTTTCGGCTGTCCGCCATTGCGGGGCAGTCGAATTCGATCAGCCGGCGATGAGCTGATCGAATTCGGCTAGCACCTCGCGCACCGTGTCGGCGAGTGTCCTCTCGTCGTCGCGGTCCACCCACAGTTCGAAGGCGACCCGGAAGGCGGCTCCGGCGGTCTCGGCTGCCATCCGGGCCTGTATCGGCTCGATTCCCCGGTTGACCAGGGCGGTCGTCAAGGCGCGGGCGACGGTCACGAGCTTGAGCAGTTCGCGTTCCTGGAACCGCACATCGGCATCGATCACCCGCTGCCGCGCGCGGCACCACTCCCGCCGGGTGCCGGGGAAGGCCGCGGCGGCGGTGGTCAGCGCGGTCTCGGTCAATGCGCGCGGGTCGCGGCCGGGATGCCCGTCCAGGCCGGCCAGAAAGAGCGCGTCGAACTCGGCCTGCGGGGTGAACAGCGCCTCGCGCTTGTCGGTGAAGTGCCGGAAGAAGGTCCGCTCCGTGAGCCCGGCCTCGGCGGCGATATCGGCGACCGTCGTGCCGTCGAAGCCACGGTCGGCGAACAGCCGCAGCGCGGCGTGCTGCAGGCGTTCGCGAGAGGGCGGTGGCGATGTCATGCCCTGACAGTACTTGCGTCAGTCACTGACATCAACGTAGCGTGTCAGTCGCTGACAGCTCATGTCAGTGACTGACATCGAAGGGAATCGCCATGCGTGTATTCATCACCGGGGCCAGCGGCTGGGTCGGTTCCGCCGCCGTCGAGGAATTGCTCCGCTCCGGGCACGAGGTGCTCGGCCTCGCCCGCTCGGATGCCGCGGCCGAGCGGCTCACCGCCGTGGGGGCGGCCGTCCTGCGCGGTGACCTCGACGATCCGGACAGCCTGCGGCGGGGCGCCGATGGCGCCGATGCCGTTGTGCACCTGGCCAACAAGCACGACTGGGCCGATATGCCCGCCACCAATGCCGCCGAGCGCGCGGCGGTGCGGGCCCTCGGCGACGCCTTGGCGGGGTCGGGCAGGCCGTTGGTCATCGCGGCCGGCGTCGCCGGCGTGGTCCAGGGGCGGCCCGCCGAGGAAACCGATCCCTCGCCCGCGCACGGGCCGGACTCGCCGCGCGGCGGCAGCGAGAACCTCGCGCTGGAGTACGTCGAGCGCGACGTGCGGGTGATGGCGCTGCGGCTGGCGCCGTCGACCCACGGTCACGGGGACCACGGCTTCGTCTCCCTGCTCGCTGGAGCTGCTGTGCGACAGGGAGTTTCGGCCTATATCGGCGACGGGGCCCATGCCTGGTCCGCGGTGCACCGTGCCGACGCCGCCCGGTTGATCCGACTCGGGCTCGAGCATGCTCCGGCCGGGGCTTGGCTGCACGCGGTGGCCGAGCAGGCGGTGCCCACCCGGGCCATCGCCGAGGCGCTCGGCGCATCGCTCGGGTTGCCGGTCACCTCGATTCCGGCGGAGCGGGCGGCCGAGCACTTCGGCTTCATCGGCGCTTTCTTCGGCATGGATCTGCGGGCCACGAGCGAGGCCACGCGGAAGCTGGTGGACTGGCAGCCCACCGGCCCGACCCTGCTCGAGGACATCGCGAGCGGCGGCTACCCGGGGCGTTGATCCATCCGTGCGCTGTCGAGCGCGACCGGCAGGTCCGTCCCGAGCCGCGTCGTTCCGTCCCGAACGACTGCCGTGCCGGCCGTGTTCGGATCCATTCCGAGCCGGAGCGCGTCAGCCCGACCGGTCTGCCCGGGGCGCATTCGTGGCTTCGGTCGAGTCGACGAGGATCGCTTGCTCGGTAGGCGCGGATTTGCACAGGGGGACCAGGGCGGCGGCCGCGAGCAGGGTGCCTACGCCCATCAGCACGAGGAAGCGCCAGTCGGCGAGCCAGGCGGCGGCCAGCGGCGCGCCCGCGCGGGAGAGCGCGATCGGGACGGTCATCACCGCCAGGATGCTGGCGAACCGGGCGACGCCGAATGCGTCGGCCACGATCGAGGGACGTGCCACCACGCTGATTCCGTAGCCGAGGCCGAATCCGGCCACACACAACAGGGTCAAGGGCACCGAGGCGCCCGCCAGCGGCATGGCCACCAGGCCGAGTCCTTGGAGGGCGAACGACACGGTGGTCACCTGTGTCATGCCGAAGCGGCGCGCCAGTGGGGCCAGCGCCATGCGGGAGACGATCTGGAGGACTCCGACGGCGATGGGCATGGCGGCGGCGGTGGTGGGCGCGTGCCCGACATCGCGGAAGTAGCTCACCATCATGAGCAGGAAGGCCGCGGTGGCGCCGCTCTGTGCCACGAAAGCGATGACGAGCAGCCAGAATCGGGCGCTGCGCAGGGCACTGCCGACCGGTTCCCCACTGCCCTGGGCGACCCGGCCGAGGTGGGTGGCGCGGTCCGGCACCGCCCACAGGTGCAGGGGCACGGCGACCACCGCGAGCAGAGCGGCCAGCACCAGCAGGGTGCTGCGCCAGCCGATCAGGGTGTCGAGCCAGCCGGCCAGGAAGTAGAAGAAGCTGGTGGCCAGGCCGCAGATCATGGTGACGGCCACGATCGCGCCGTCACGGTGGCGGGTGTCGACCGCGACCACGAGGACGGCGAAGGCGGCCTCGTAGGTCGACATGGCCAGCGCCAGGCCGACGAGGACGAACGCCAGGTAGAGCTGGCCGAGGTTCTGGGCCTGTGACCACAGCAGGACCGCGCCGACGCCGATGGCCGAACCCGTCGTCATGAGCGCGCGCCCGCCGTAACGGTCGAGCAGGCCTCCGACCGGGACGGCCGCGAACGCCCCGACCAGGGTCGAAATGGTCGCGGCCACGGTGACTTCGGTGCGCGAGGCGCCCAGCGTCTGCGACATGGGGATGAGCAGGACGGTGAACGACTGGATCAGTGCGCCGTAGGCGACGGTGTTGGTGGCGGCGAAGACCGCGATCAGCCTGCGCCGACGGCGATCGTCGGCGCGACTGCCGGGACAACAGGCCGGGTCGCCGCCGCTCATGCGCGCAGCAGTGGCAGCAGTTGCTCGCCTTGGCGCTTGATCTCCCGCAGGTAGGGGGTGTCGGAGAGAACGAAGTGGGTGATGCCGAGGTCCTGGTACTTGCGCAGCGACTTGGCCACGTCCTCGGGGGAGCCGACGAGCCAGGTGGTGCCGGCGCCGCCGCCACCGACCCGGCCGGGGGCGGTGTAGAGGTTGTCGTCGAGCACATCGCCGCGCTCGGCCAGATCGAGCAGGCGCTGCTGGCCGACTGCCTTGCGGCGGGCCAGGTTCTGCTCGGGGCGATTCTTCGCCAGTTCGGCGACCTTCGCTTCGGCGTCGGCCCAGGCCTGTTCGGTGGTGTCGCGCACGAATGTGGTGATGCGCAGGCCGTATTCGAGCGGAGGATGCTCACGGCCGAGTTCGGCGCTCAGTGCTTCCAGCTTCTCGATGCGCTCGCGCACGCCTTCCAGCGGCTCGCCCCAGAACAGTTGCACGTCGGCCTCGGTGGCGGCGACGCGCTGGGCGGCCTCGGAGGCGCCGCCGAAGTAGAGCTTGGGATGCGGCCTGCCCTCGCGCGCCACGATGCGCGGCTGCACCGTCGAGTCCTTCAGCCGGTAGTACTCGCCGTTGTAGGTGACATTCTCCTCGGTCCACAGCTTGCGGACGACCTGCAGGAATTCCTTGGTGCGCGCGTAGCGGTCGGCCTGCGGGCCCTCGGTGTCGCCGTAGGCCTCGAGATGGTCGGTGCCGGAAACGATGTTGATGCGCACCCGGCCGCCGGTCAGGTGGTCCAGAGTCGCCGCGGCGGTGGCGAAGTTCGCCGGCTGCCAGTAGCCGGGGCGGATGGCGATGAGCGGCTCGAAGGTGGTGGTGCGGGCGGCCAGGGCGGCGGCGACGGTGAAGGTGTCCGGACGGCCCCAGCCGGTGCCGATCAGCGCGCCCTGCCAGCCGTGCTCCTCGAGCGCCTTCGCGTGCGAGGTGAGCGTGTCGAGGCTGTTGTGGTCGGGCGTGACCGTGTCGTCGCCACGGTGACCGGGGTCGACCTGATTGGGGATGTACCAGAGGACTTCGGGGCTCATCGGTGGTGCTTTCTTGTTCGGGTGGGTTCAGCGGGCGAGCTGGGTGAGCTGCGCCCGGCGAACATCGGAGTTCTGGCCTTGGACCAGGACGAACAGCGCGCAGCGCGCGTGGAGTTGGGCGGTGTCGTCCTCGGCGAGTCCGCGCCCGGCGCGCGCGATGAGCAGCGCGCGGGTCACGGTGGACAACGCGTCGCCGACGGCGATCTTGGTCTGCAGGCGCTCGGGGATCCGATACGGATCAGGGCCCGCGGTGACCGCCTCGTCGGCGAGCCGGTAGGCGGTGCGGCGCAGGTCCTCGATGCGTGGACGCCAGACCGCGGCGACTTCGCGGGCCTGGGGGTCCTCGGTCTGTTCGAGTTCGCGCAGTACGGTCTCGGCCAGGCCGAAATGCTGGCCGCGGGCATCGGAGGCGACGCCCTGGTCGAGGCGGCGCGACTCTGTCAGCGGCTGGACGGTCAGCACCTGATCGTCGGGGACGAACACCTCGTCGATGCGTACGCGGGCGGTCCGGCTGCCCGCGACCGCGCCGAGCGCCAACGGCCCGGCGCTGCGGGTGCGTTCGCCGACCGGAACCAGCGCGGTGACCACGTTCTCCGACTCGGGCTCGACGGCGGCCACGGTGAGCGCGGCATTGAGTCCCCAGCCGCTCACCCAGGAGATCGTGCCGTCGAAGACCCAGCCGCCGGGCACGCGTCGCGCGGCGATGTAGTGGTGCGGATACCGCCGGACATCGCTGACTCCCGCACCGAGCAGCAGTTCGCCGCGCAGCACCCGCTGCGCCAGTTCGCCGACGGCGCCCGCGCGCCGGACCTGCTCGGCGATCCGGCCTGCCAGCGGCGCGTGCTGTGCCCACACCAGCCAGGTGTTGAAGCAGGCTCCGGCGATGATCTCGTGCAGTTGCCGGTCGTGCGCGCGCCCGAGTGCGGCGCCGCCGTAGTGCGCGGGGGCGAGGTGGTTGAGCAGGCCCAGTGCCGCGAGTTCGCCGACGCGTGCGTTGTCGACCCCGTCGCGGTCGGTGACGAGTGCGCGCGGGCGCAGCTCGCTCTCGGCGTAGGCGCGGACGCGTTCCACGAAAGCGTCACCGTCCACGGCGTTTTCGGCAATCTCAGCCGTGCTGTCCGCCGTCGTCATCGCTTCCTTCCCTCCGCCGGTGCCCGACTCGAGAAGTATCGGCCGGGAAATCGGGGGTGAACCGGGAGCAGGGGCCGGAGGCCGTCCCTGGATATCGCTTCTGACCAGCGGAAATGGTGACGAAAGGGCAATAAAATCCGGCAGATTCGAGTGCGGGTGCACGCCGTGCGGCGCGGCGACATACCGGTCGGTGTGTGGGGGTTACGCTCGGAGGAAAACCGAGTCGTGTGTCACAACCCCAGGAGGTGTGGCTCGTGCGGAGAAGCAGATGCGGGGTGGTTGCCGGGTTGGTGGTGGTGGGATTGGTGGCAGGCGCGTGCACGGTGGGTGAGGACAGCGACGACGCGGCGGGGCCGAGTGCGACGCCCGCCTCGACGAGGCCGCACGAGGTGTCGCCGAACGCGGTCGCCGGGGTGGCGATCCCGGACGGGCAGATCGATCGGGCGGTCGGTGAACTGGATCGCCTGGCCGGTGCGCTGATGGCGGACTCGAAGATCCCAGGTATGGCCGTGGCGGTCGTGCACGACGGGAAAGTGGTGTACAGCAAGGGGTTCGGGGTGCGGGATGTCACCACCGGCGAACCGGTCGGCGAGCGGACGGTTTTCCAGCTGGCCTCGGTCTCCAAACCCCTCGGGGCCACCGTGGTGGCGCGGCAGGTCGGCGCGGGACAGGTGGCTTGGGACACCCCGATATGGGAACTGTCGCCGGGATTCGCACTCGGGGACGCGTATGTGTCCGAGCACGTGACGGTGGGCGACCTCTACGCGCACCGCTCCGGACTGCCCGACCACGCCGGCGACCTGCTCGAGGACCTGGGCTACGACCGGACGCAGGTGCTGGAGCGCTTGCGGCAACTGCCGCTGACGCCCTTCCGCGACTCGTATGCCTATACGAACTTCGGTCTCACGGCGGCCGCCGTCGCGGTCGCCGACAAGGCGGGCACCGATTGGGCGACGTTGTCCGAACGGGAGATCTACCGGCCGCTCGGCATGACCGAAACCAGTTCGCGCTACCAGGATTTCGTGAACCGTGCGGACCGTGCGGTCGGGCACATCCTGGTCGACGGCGAGTACCGGCCCGCCGATCCGCCCCGCGACCCCGACGCGCAGTCACCCGCCGGTGGCGCGAGTTCGTCCGTGCGCGACATGGCTCGCTGGCTGGCCATGCTGCTCGGCGACGGCACGTTCGAAGGCTCCGAGATCGTGCCGTCCGCCGCGCTGCTGCCGGCCATCAGCCCGCAGACCGTCTCCGCGCCGCCTGCCGACCCGGACAGCCGCACCGGTTTCTACGGCTTCGGCTTCAATGTGAGTTCCTCGTCCGCGGGCCGGGTGGTGCTGGGCCACTCCGGCGCGTTCAATCTCGGCGCGGGCACGGCGTTCACCGCGATCCCCAGCGCCGACGTCGGCATCGTGACCCTCACCAATGCCGCGGGCATCGGGATCCCCGAAACGCTGAACGCCGAGTTCGCCGACCTCGTGCAGTTCGGTGAGATCCGGGAGGACTGGCGCGAGCTGTACCGGCAGGCCTTCGAACAGATCGACGCCCCATCCGGCGCGCTCGTCGGCAAGGACGCGCCCGCCGACCCGGCGCCCGCCCGACCGCCGGGCGAATACGCGGGCTCCTATGCCAACTCGTTCTACGGCACGGCGACTGTGGAGGTGCGTGCGGGCGAACTGGTCGTGATCCTCGGCCCGAACAAGACGACCCTGCCGCTGCGGCACTGGGACGGCGACACCTTCGTCTTCACCCCCACCGGGGAAGGGGCCGACCCGGGCACGGTATCGAAGGCGACTTTCGCCGGCGACCGGTTGGTGCTCGAGTACTACGACCGCGACGGGTTGGGCACTTTCACCCGGTCCTGACCGCGCGTCGTCATATCGCGTTCGCGGCGAGTGCGGCCTTCCATCCGCCGAACGCGCTGATGTCGGTGGCCGCCTCGGCGGCCGCGCCTTCGCAGCCGAAGCCGGTGGTCCACCTGCCGTCGTCGAGTTCGACCGAACCCAGGTGCATGGGGGCGGGCAGGGCGGCGAGGAAGCGGCCGAGCGCGGCCGGGGACAGCAGCCAGCGTTCGCCGGCGACCGCGACGCCGGACTCGGCTTCGCCCACCCGGGTGACGGCCGGTTTGGGCGGGGTGGTCTTCATCGCCCCGAGCCGGTAGCGCGGCGAGGTGCGGACCGGTCCGGCCCAGCGCGCGCCGAGATCGGTGAGCTGATGGGCGAGCGGTTGATCGCGCAGGTGCGCGCCGAAGACGACCAGCTCCTGCACCGGCGCGACCCGGGCGGGCCAGGTGGACGCGAGTTGTTCGGTGACCGTGGCGCCGTTCGGCACGAGTGCGGCGATATCGATCGCGACGGCGTCCTCGAAGGGGCGGGCGAAGACGGTGACGCCGAACTGCGCTGCCCCCGCGGTCCCCGCGGGCACGGCGACCGCGCACAGGTCGAACAGGTTGCAGAAATTGGTGTAGGTGCCGACGCGGGAGTTGACGCCGATCGGGTCGGCGGTGACTTCGGCGATGGTCGGCTGGAACGGGGCGGTGGGAGCCAGGAGGGCGTCCGCGCCGTCGAGGCTCGCCATCGCCCGCGCGCGCAATCGCTCCAGCTCCGCGAGATCCGAGACGAGGCGATGGGCGGGCAGGTCGCGGGCCGCGCGGATGATCGCCCCCACGGTGGCATCGACCGTGTCCGAACCGCGGTCGACGAATTCGCCGACCGCCGAATAGCGTTCGGCCACCAGCGCGCCCTCGTAGAGCAGCTTCGCCGCTGCCAGGAACGGGGTCGGATCGATGGTCACGATCGCCACGCCGCGCTCTCGCAGGCCCGCCACCGTGCGCTCGAACGCGGCGAGCCACTCGGGGTCCATCTCCGGCAGAGTGTCGAATATCGCGACCACCGGCCGGGGCGGCGCGGCGAGGCGGGTGTCGGCGGGCCACGGCCTGCCCGGCGCGCCCGCCGCCATGACACCCATCGCCAGGTCCGCGGTGGCGAGGTCGGCGGCGAAGATCGTGACGCAGTCGAAGGAACGGCAGGCGGGGACGACGCCGTCGGTGCTCACCACGCCGACCGTGGGTTTGATGCCGACCAGGCCCTGGAATGCGGCGGGGACCCGGCCGGAACCGGCGGTGTCGGTGCCGATCGCGATGTCTGCCGCACCCAGTGCGACGGCCACCGCCGACCCGGAACTCGAACCGCCGCAGACATATTCGGGTCTGCGGGAGTCGGGCACCGCGCCGTAGGGGGAGCGGGTGCCGACCAGGCCGGTGGCGAACTGGTCGAGGTTCGTCTTGCCGGTCACCACCGCACCGGCCGCGCGCAGTGCGGCCACCGCCGCGGCGTCGGTCGCGGGCACATAGGCGTAGTCCGGGCATCCCGCCGTGGTCGGCAGGCCCGCCACGTCCACGTTGTCCTTGACCGCCAGCCGCAGTCCGGCCAGTGGACCGCTCGCCGTGGCGATCTCGGCGGCCACGTCCTCGTCGGCTCGCCGGTGGATCCACACGCTCATCACTTCTCTCCCATCCTTCGCCGGAGGTGTGTCACCACCGGCGTTCGGCGGCCGCGTCGCCGGTGGACGCGGACGCTCACGCTGTCGTTTCGGTCGGCTCGCGGAGGGCGCGCCACGACCGGAGTTCGGCCGCTGCGGCCGGCACGGATCACCGGGCGCGGCCGATACTCACGACTTCTCCCCGGTCAGCTCGCCGGAAGTCCGCCACGACTGCCGTTCGGCGGCGAAGGCCCCGGCCTGCTTCGCGCGGAACTCGCCGATCGATTCCGCGTTGTCGTCGAGGAAACGGCGGTAATCGGCGAGGCGGAACTCGCCGTCCTCGACGCGCAGTTCGCCGCGGCCGGCGGCGGTGTCGGCGCGCAGGTCGAGCAGTTCCTCCGCCGAGACCGGGTACCAGCGAATCCGGTCGAACCAGCGCAGCAGCCAGGGGTCGGCGTCGCCGGGGCCGCCCGGGGCGCGGTGGTTCCAGACCTGGGTGGTGCGGCCGACGAACTGGTAGCCGCCGGGGCCTTCCATCCCGTAGATGCACAGATAGGCGCCGCCGATGCCGACCGCGTTCTCCGGGGTCCAGGTGCGGGCCGGGTTGTACTTGGTGGTGACCAGGCGGTGCCGGGGGTCGGTCGGGGTGGCGACCGGCGCGCCCAGGTAGACATCGCCCAGTCCGAGTACGAGATATTCGGCGGCGAAGACGGTGTCGAAGACCTCGGCCACCGAGGCCAATCCGTTCATGCGGCGGATGAATTCGATGTTCCACGGGCACCACGGCGCGTCGGAGCGCACGCCGTGCATGTAACGGATGATGGCCTCGCGAGTGGCCGGGTCGTCCCAGGACAGCGGCAGGTGCACGGTGCGGCTGGGTACCACCAGTTCCTCGGCGGGTGGCAGGGTTACTTCGGCCTCGGCGAGCAGCGTCAGCAGTTTCGGCGTGGGGAGGCGGTCCGGATCGACACGCACCTGCAGCGACCGCACACCCGGGGTCAGTTCGGTGATGCCGGGTTCGTTCCGCTCGAGCAGGTGCTGGTGCAGAGCGTGCACGCGGGCGCGCAGGCCCAGGTCGAGGGTCATGTCGCCGTATTCGACGAGGACGCCGTCGTCGCCCGCGCGGCGGTAGGTGATCGAGGTGTGTTCGTCGGCCTCGCCGCGGGTGAGCACGCCGTCGTCGGCGTCGCCGCCGGGGGAGAGCACGATCGGCCAGTTCGCGCGGCGGGCGGCCCCGAGTTCGCGCGGGGAGGCGGCGTGCCCGGCGCGCACGGGGACGAAGCGCACCGTGTCGCCCGGGGTGAGCTGGCCGAGCTTCCAGCGTTCGGCGGCCACCACGGTCACCGGGCAGACGAAGCCGCCGAGGCTGGGGCCGTCCGGGCCGAGCAGGATCGGGGTGTCGCCGGTGAAGTCCAGTGCGCCGACCGAGTAGGCGGTGTCGTGGATGTTGGACGGATGCAGTCCCGCCTCGCCGCCGTCCGCACGAGCCCAGCGCGGCTTCGGGCCCACGAGGCGCACCCCGGTGCGATCGGAGTTGAAGTGCACCTCGTAGTCGGTGGCCAGGATGGTGTCGATGTCCTCGCGGGTGAAGAACTCCGGCGCGCCGTGCGGGCCCTCGGTGACGGCCAGCTCCCAGCGATGCGAGAAGGCCGGACGGTGGTCGGCGGGGACGGCGGTCGCGGCCCCGCCGTGATCGGCGGCGAGCGGCAGCACGTCGTCGGCACGCAGCGCCGCACCGGTCCGGCCGCCGAATCCGCCGAGGGTGAATGTCGATGCGCTGCCGAGGTATTCGTCGACGTCGATGCCGCCGGCGATGAGGATGTAGCAGCGCATCCCCGGCCCGCGAACCGTGCCGACATCGAGCACGCCGCCCGCGGGCACCGATACCGGGCGCCACTGCGGCACCGGAACGCCGTCCACCCGCACGTCGGCGGGCGCACCGGTCACACATACCCGTGTCGGGACCGCGAAGCGGAGCGCGGGCCCGGCCAGCGTGCATTCCAGACCCGGCGCACCCTCCGCGTTGCCGAGAGCCCGATTGCCCAGCCGGAAGGACAGGTCGTCCATCGGTCCCGACGGCGGAACACCCACATGCCAGTACCCGATCCGGCCCGGCCAGTCCTGCACGGTGGTGAGCATGCCCGGCCGCAGCACCTCGCAACTGCCCGCAGCGCCGTCGAGCCGGGCGGCCACGGCGGACCGGTCAGCGAGGTCGGCCGCCACCGGAACGGCGGGTCCGTCGGCGTCGAGCGATGCGCGAGCGGCGGCCGGCGCGGCACCGTCGCTCGCCTCGCCGGGGGACGGCGCGGCCGAGATACCGGGGGAGGAGGAAAGCGGCGCGGGTGCGGTGAGGGTGATGCCCGGGTTCATGTCGGGGCCTCCGTTCGGGTGCGGCGGGGAGTGGGCTAGCGCGTGACGACCATGCGCACCGGCGTCGGGTCGAAACCGTTGCAGGGGTTGTTGATCTGGGGGCAGTTGGAGACCAGCACCAGGGTGTCGATCTCGGCGCGCAGCGTGACCTTCTTGCCCGGCGCGGACAGCCCGTCGACGATGCCGAGGGTGCCGTCGGCCTCCACCGGCACGTTCATGAACCAGTTGATGTTGGACACCAGATCCCGTTTGCCGAGGCCCCATTCGAGTGCGGCGGTGAGGAAGTTCTCCACACAGGCGTGCTGGTGGCGGGTGTGGTGGCCGTAGCGCAGGGTGTTCGACTCCTGCGAGCAGGCGCCCGCGATGGTGTCGTGGTTGCCGACCTCGTCGTCGACGACCGTCATCAGGGCGGTGCCGTTGTCGGTGCGCAGCACGCTGCCGGTGGTGAGGAAGATATTGCGCTGAGCGGCGATGGTGGCCTGGGCGCTGTAGCGGTCGGTGTGGTCGGCGGCGGAGTAGAGCAGGCAGTCCACCGCCTGGTTGCCGTGCAGGTCGATGATCTCGAGCTGGTCGCCTGCCCGGACGACGGCCGACCACGGGGCGCAGGCGGGCACGGTCTCGTCGAGGACGACGGTGCGGGTGAGGGTGCTCATGCGTGGATCTCCTTCGTGCGGGCGGCATTCCAGGCCTCTTCGGTGTTGCGCACGGCGCGGCGGTATTCCGGATCGGTGTTGTGCTCGGTGAGCAGGTCGGCGGGCGCGTGCCAGGCCACCAGGTCGAGATCGGTGACGGCGGTGTCGTCGAGCGCGTGCTCGGCGTTGACCACCAGCAGCGTGACCGGCAGGTGCACGATCAGGTCGACCGTCGCGCCCGCGCCCGCGCTGCCGGTGGCGACCAGCCCGCCGTCGGCTTCGACCCGCACCCCGCGGAAGAACGACACGCTCGGCGCGACGTCGCGGGGTTCGAGTCCCTGCTTGGCCGCCGCCAGCCGCATCGCCTGCCTGGCACGGGGGCTCGGCCCGCACAGCGCGTCGTGGCGAGCCGATTCGTCGGCGAGCACGGTGGCCAGCACCCGGCCCTGGTCCGACAGCAGCGGATGGCCCGCGCCCAGGTAGGCCTGCCATGGCACCTTCACGGTGTCGGCGACATTGAGCCGCTCCCACGGGGCGTCGGCGCGCAGCAGCAGGACGTGGGCGCAGGCCGCGCCGTCGGGGTCGCCCAGCCGCACCCGGGTGCCGCGGCCGAGAACGACGTTCGCGTAGCCGCCCGCCGGGATGCGGCGCGCGAAGGTGATCTCCGCCGGATCGATGCCCGCGGGCAGTGCGGGCTCGGCGATGGTCGCGGCGGCCTCCTGCGCGCGGGCGTGCTCACGTGCGGCCACGGTGGATGCGGTACTGGTCATCGGGTCTTCCTCTCCGAGAGTGATTGCGGGAACCGGCGATCCGGGTCAGGCCGGGGCGACCGCGGGGACGGGTTCGCGGGCGGGGGCTGCGAGGGTGAGGCGCTGGACGACGACGCCGACGGCGACGGTCGCGACGAGGAACAGCGGCGCCGACCACAACATCCACCAGGAGCCGCCCTCGGGGGTGTAGACCTCCGGTCGCGGCCAGGCGAGGTTCACCACCATCGCCACGCCCCACACCACGGCGAGCAGGTTGATCGGGATGCCCATGCGGCCGAGGCGGAACAGGCCCGAGGGCACCTGTTCGTCGGCGGGCCAGCCGCGGAAGCGGCGCACCAGCAGCGGCACGGTCACCAGCAGGTAGGCCAGGTAGAGGGTGACGATGCAGACGCTGGCCAGCGTGGAGAAGATCGCCGCGTTGCCGAGGTTGACCACCAGCAGCGTGATGCCGAGGACGCCGATCACCACGGCGGGCAGCACGGGGGTGCCGAATCGGGCGTGCACGGTCGAGAGCTGCTGCGCGAAGGGCAGTTTGCCATCGCGGGCCATCGAGAACATCAGACGGGAGCCGGCGGTTTGGATCGCCAGGGTGCACACGGTCACCGCGACCGCGACGCAGCCGAGCAGCACCGTGCCCGCGGGGCTGTTCAGCTTGGCCGAGATGACGTAGGCGAGGCCCTCGGAGGCCAGCTTGCCGTCGGTCAGGCTCGGAGCGGCCATCAGCGCGCCCAGCATCATCAGCCCGCCGCCGATGGCCGACGCGGCCAGCGCGGTGAGGATGGTGCGCGGGGCGACCCGGCGCGGGTTCTTGGTCTCCTCGGAGAGTTCGCCCGCGGAGTCGAAGCCGACCATCACGTAGGCCGCCATCAGGCCCGAGACCAGGAAGGCCGCCCAGAAGGGTCCAGGCGCCGCGGTCGAATTGTCCAGCACCACATCGGGTCCGCGATCGACGTTGGCGAAGAAGACTCCGATGATGGCGAGTACGCCGACGATCTCGATGGTGACGCCGATGGAGTTCAGCCGCGCCATCCAGTCGATGCCGACCACATTGACCAGCGTGGTCAGGATCAGCAGCACGCTGCCCAGCAGCACCGCGTTCGCCGCGCCCGACGGCGAGGTGAGCGCGCTGTCCGCACCGATGATCTGGAATCCGCTCCAGATCGCGGGCAGCACCACCTGCAGCGCGATGGCCGCCGCCGCAGCGGTGACGACCTGGGCGATGATCATCATCCAACCGGCGAACCAGCCGATCGTCTCCCCGGCCAGCCTGCGTGACCACTGGTAGATACAGCCCGAAATCGGGTAGCGCGCGGCCAGTTCGGCGAAGTTCAGCGCGACCAGGAACTGGCCGGCGAACACGATCGGCCAGGTCCAGAAGAAGGCCGCGCCGCCGAATCCGTAACCGAAGCCGAAGAACTGGAAGATCGTGGTGAGGATCGAGACGAACGAGAATCCGGCCGCGAACGAGGCGTAGCGGCCGAGCTTGCGATGCAGGACTGGCTGATAGCCGAACCGTTCGAGGTCGGCGCTGTCGGTCGATTCCGACGGGGTGAGTGTGGTGGCCATGGCTGGCTTCCTTCGGCGTCGCGGCCAATATCTGTCACTCGATAGTTTTCGGTTTCCGATGACATCTGCGGTGACGGCGCTGCTTCGGGCTCGTTACTGCCGGTAACTTCTGGATTTCCCATGTTTCTGTCAGATGACAGGTATCGCGACGGCTGACGGCTCGGGCACTGAGCTCGGTGATCCGGCCGCCGCCGAGCGTTGAGTGATGGGCGAGAATGGGCAGGTGACCTCCCTTGGGCCAGGGCGTCCGCGTCTCGCGCCGCGGCGACGTGAGGGCCGGACCCCGCGCGCGGAGATCCTCGACGCCGCCGCCGAGCTGTTCACCACCCAGGGCTACGCCAGCACCTCGACTCGCGGCATCGCCGACGCGGTGGGGATCAGGCAGGCCTCGCTCTATCACCACTTCGGCGCCAAGGACGACATTCTCGAGGCGTTGCTCGCCGGAACCGTGAGCGGGCCGCTCGAGCTGGCCGAATCGTTGCGTGCGGAAGCCGTGCCCGCCGCGGTGCGGCTCTACGCGCTGGTTCGCTACGACGTGGCGCAGTTGTGTGCTGCGCGATGGAATCTCGGTGCGCTGTATCTGCTGCCCGAGCTGCGCTCCCCGCGCTTCGCGACCTTCCGCGCGCAGCGCGACGAACTACGCGGGCATTACGAGCGATTCGCCGCCGAAGTGATCGCGGAGGAGGGGCTGGCGAGCGCGCCCGGTGTCGAGGTGCTGCCGTTCCGGCTGGTGGAGAGCGTCATCAATATCCGCTCCGACGAGGGGCGCGCGCCGGAGTACGCCGAGCGGCTCATTCCGGAAGCGGTCCTGCAGATGCTGGGCAGGACCGAGATCGGCGCGGATGTGCGGGAAGCCGCCGCGCGGTTGCTGCCTCGCCCGGGGGACTGAACACGGGTGATCGCCGCCGCGTTCGCGCGCGCGTGGCACGAGCTCATCGACCATGACATGGGTCCGATCGCCGTGCCGAGTCCGGCGGCGGTGGCAGGAACGCGACCCCCGGCGGAACGTCGAAGCCCTCGTCCCCGGGGGCGGAGACAAGGGCTTCGACGTGTGGTCCGCCGGAAACCGGCGAAGAACTCAGCCGCGGGCGGCGCGGCGGGCGGCGCCGACGGCACGCTTGGCGATGGCCCAGCGGTGCACCTCGGAGGGGCCGTCGTAGATGCGGAACGGGCGGACCTCGCGGGAGAGGCGGGCCAGCGGCAGGTCGTCGGAGACGCCGAGGCCGCCGCACAGCTGGATGCTGTTGTCGACGATGCGGCCGATGGCCTCGGCGGCGAAGGTCTTGGCGATGGAGGTCGCGTTGCCCGCGTGCTCGCCCTGGTCGAGTTCCCAGCAGGCCCGCACCAGCAGTGCGCGGGTCGCGGCGATGTCGATCTCGTTGTCGGCGATCATCTTCTGCGCCATGCCGAGGTCGCCGATGCGCGAACCGAAGCCCTCGCGTTCGGCGACCCGCGCCACGGCGATGTCGTGACCGCGCCGCGCCGCGCCGAGCCAGCGCATCACGTGCGTCATGCGGGCCGGACCGAGGCGGACCTGTGCGTACTCGTAGCCGCGGTCGACCGCGCCGAGCACCGCCTCGTCGGGGACGAACATGTCCTCGAAGTACACCTCGCAGTGCCCGCCGATCATCGCGCGGTCCAGGGTGGTGATGTGGCGGCCGACGCGCAGGCCGGGGGTGTCGGCCGGGGCCAGGAACATGGTGGCGCCGCCGCGGTCGCCGGGCTCGCCGGAGGTGCGGGCCATGATGATGAAGAAGCCCGCGCCGTCGGCGCCGGTGATGAAGTGCTTGACGCCGTTGATGCGCCAGCCGCCCTCGACCTTGGACGCGCGGGTGGTCAGCGCGGCCGGGTCGGAGCCGGCGCCGGGGGCGGGCTCGGTCATGGCGAAGGCGGAACGCTGATCGCCGCGCGCGAGCGGCTCGAGGTACTGGATCCGCTGGTCGGGGTCGGCGATATGGGCGAGCATGTGCACATTGCCCTCGTCGGGGGCGCCGAGATTCAGCGCGATCGGGCCGAACAGCGAGTAGCCGGCCTCCTCGAAGACGGGCGCGCGGTCGGACATGTTCAGCCCGTGCCCGCCGAACTCGACCGGCGCGTGCGGGGCGAACACCCCGGCGTCCTTGGCCAGCTTCTGCATGCTCACACGCATCGCGTCGCCGCCGGCCGCGGTGATGTCGCCGCCGTGCTCGTCCTCGATCGGCAGCACCGTTTCCCGCACGAATGTGCGCGTGCGCTCGATCAGGTCGAGCACGTCGGCGGAATAGGTCAGATCGATCGGCATCGCAACTCCTCCTCGGCATAGGGAGGATCGTCGTACTCGACCGAACGATCGCTCCGACTGAACACTCTCACCAGACCGGTGGTGCTGTCAAATAGTTGCTCTGAACTGTGTTGATGAGCGGGTTGTCCGGAATCGGTAGTGTTCGGATAAGCTGAACATCATGTCCGTTCCGTCATCGAGTGCACCGCTGTCGAACACCGGGCCGCCCCCCGCGGCGACTCCCCGTGCGGTCGCGCCGAACGCCTCGATGCCGAGTGTGGCCGTGCCGGGGATACCCGTGCGGAGGCTGCCGGCGACCCCGACCGGCTCCGGAGCTGCTGCGCCGGGGGCGCAGGCGGGCCCGGGTGCGGTGCGGGCGCCACACGAGGCGATCCGTGCCGCGCGCGTCGCGGCGGGGCTCTCGCTGCGTGAGTTGGCGCGGCGCATCGCAGTGAGTCCGGCCACGCTCAGTGCGATCGAGAACGGGCGCACCGGGTTGTCGGTCGAGCGGCTCAACGATGTGGCCGCCGCTCTCGGCCTGACCGCCCCGCAACTGCTCGGCGGTGGTAGCCCTGCCGCGCCCGGCGGCGGCAGCACGGAGACCGCCGCCGCGGGGCGCAACCACGGTGCGCATCCCGACTGGCGGGTATTCGGGCCGCTGGACGCCGACCCGGTGCTGACCGCCGCCATCGCCTCCTTCGTCGACATCGGCTACCACGGCACCACCGTGCGCGCGCTGGCCGATCGCGCCGGCACCAGCGTGCCCGGCCTCTACCACCGCTATCGCGACAAACAGGATCTGCTGGTGCGCATTCTCGACCTGACGATGGACGAGTTGCATTGGCGGGTGCCCGCCGCCTGCGCCGACGGCGAGGATGCCGTGACCAGGGTCCGCCTGATCGTCGAGGCGCTCGCCCTGTTCCACACCCACCGCAGAGAACTCGGCTTCATCGGCGCCAGCGAGATGCGCAGCCTGCTGCCCGCCGACCGCACCCGCATCGCCCGCTCCCGCCGCGAGATCCAGCGCATCCTCGACGAGGAGATCGAATCCGGCCGTGCCGCCGGAGATTTCGACATCGAGGATCCGCAGGCCGCCGGTCGCGCGATCTCCACCATGTGCACCGGCATCGCGCAGTGGTTCTCCGACCGCGGCCCCTACACCCCCGAGCAGATCGCCGCCCAGTACGCCGATTTCGCGATCGGCCTGCTCACCCCCGCTCGTCCGGCCTGACGCCGGTTCGCTCGGTCTGTGCCCCGCCGGGGCGCAACGGTGCCCTTGTGTCCGGTTCGGTACCGGACTGCACCGTGTGCTCGTGCGTCGGTGTTCCCGAGCGCCGAGCCAGGATTCGGGGCGGGCCTTGCGGTGCTCTGCCGGCGCCTGCTGTGAGGTTCGCAGGTCGAGGATGTCGTCGGCGAGCTGCTCGACGACGCTCTGCTGATGGCTGATGGCTGATGGCTGATGGCTGATGAGCACGAGGGCCGGGCCGTCGCCGCCGGGTCGGTCGAGCAGATCGCCCGAGTCGAGATCACTCGTCGGGTCCGGGCGGGCGCCGGTCAGTCGGCGAGTTCTCCGGACGCGAGTACAGCGTCCAGGTGAGTGCCCGCGCCGAGCAGGGCGCGGGAGCGGCGGTGGATGTCGTCCTGGCGGGCTCTCAGCCCGGCGAGTACGTCGCTCCAGCGGCCGGTGCCTCGCAGGTCCGGCATGAGGGTGCGGAGTGCATCGATGCCGTAGCCCGCCCCGCGCAATTGGTGCACGATCCGGGCGTCGCGCACATCGGTGGGGGAGTACCGGCGCGCGCCGTTCGGTCCGGCGCGACCTGGTCGCACGAGACCGGACGCGTCCCAGTGCCGCAGGGTCGAGGTGCGGACGCCGAGTGCGCCGGCGAGTTCGGCGATGGTCATGGCGTCGGAGGGGTGCACCGCGTCGATGGGCTCGGCGGCGATGACGGCGGCAGCAGCTCGGGCGGCGGCGAGGTCGCGGCGTTGGATGTCGAGGCGGGCATGGGCGGTGTCCATCAGGGCGAGCAGGTCGGCCTCGGGACCGGAGTGGGCGGTGCGCACGATATGTGCCGCCTGTGTGGGGCCGGTGCCCGCGGCGAGGGCTCGGTAGGCGAGGGCGCAGTCGAGGTGCTGTTGCCCGTAGACGCGGTAGCCGCTCGGGGTGCGGCGCGCGGGCGGCAAGATGCCGGAGCGTTCGAGTTTGCGCACCTGCTCGGCCGAATACCCGCTGCGTCGCGCGACATCGATCGTGCGTAATGCCGTGCTGTGCCGGGTCGGCACGTGTCCACCTCCGGAAATCGCGGGCGAAGTCCACACAAGCACTTCAATGTAACGCTCGAAGCATGACCATCGACGAGATCATCGAGTTCACCGAATCCCTCGGCGCTGTGCTGACCCTGCGCCCGGGGCCGGGCGACGGCTCCCCGGAGATCGCCTGGGGCGACGTGTTCTTCTATGTCGCACCCGACGGGCAGGTACCCGCCGCGACGCAGCCCTTCGCGACCGTCGTGACGAAGGACTATCCCGGCGACGAACAGTCCCGCCTGGATCGGCCGGGCGCGTTTCGCCTCAACATCGACGCGGGCCGCGACAGCTTCGCGGCACACCTCGGCCGCAGTCCGCGGGAAAGCCCGGCGGCGCCGGAAGATCCGAGCATCGAGGACACCGTGGTCGCCCACCCCGTCTACGGCTCCGCGGGCTGGGTATCGGTGGTGAATCCGGGCTCGCGCACGGCCGGAGTCTGCCGGGAGCTCCTCGGAGTGGCACACCGGCGAGCGCGCGCACGACGGGAGCGACGACCCGCACGATGAGCGCGCCGTGGGAGGATGATCAGTACAGTTCCGCGGTCGCCCCGTTGGCGAGGTGCTCGACCACGCGCAACCGGTCGGTGACCGCGACGAGTAGTTCCTGGGATTCCTCGGTCAGGTCGGCGGCGGCGCGCAGCAGGTAACGCAGCCGTGGCTCGTGCAGGAGTCCGACGCGTTGCGCGTCGCTGTCGCCACCGTGGGCGGGGAGTTCGCTGAGACCGTTCGATCGATCTTCGAACTGCGCCGGCATCATGGGCTGTCCTTCCGTGCACCGGGCTCCGACATTTCCGGTCTGGATCCGGCCCGTCTGGTCGCTGGATGTTAGCCGAATGTGCTCGGATGTGGTCGACTTTTGTGGTCGCTGTCATGGGGGCTGGACACATCGTGGCACGGTGGGGCATCCGCGGGCGACCCGTATGGGGCCGTGGGCAGGTTGAGCAGCCCATCGAGCGGGGATTGCTGATCGATGTCCGAAGGGTATGACCGTGGGTTCGTCGGACCTCGGACGCTGATTCGGGCGGGGCGATCGGCGTAGGGTGAAGAGATCGTCGGACTCGGGGAGGTCGGTCGTGAGGACAGTCGAGCGGTTGCGGATATTCGTGCGCACCCTGGGACGTGCGCGGCGGCACCGTGGAGATCTGGCGGGCTGGCTGGCGCGCAGGCCCCAACTGGCGGCGGGCGTGCTGACCTTCGAGACGGCGCTGATGGTCAGCAACCGGGTCGACCCGCACCTGAAGGAGCTGGCCGAGCTGAAGACCGCCGCGTTGGTCAACTGCGAATTCTGCCTCGATATCGGATCGGCGATCGCGCACTCCGGCGGCGTCACCGAACAGCAGATCGCCGACCTGCCGCGTTATCGGACCAGCCCGGCCTACAACGACCTCGAGAAACTCGTGATCGCCTATGCCGAGGCCATGACCGTGACGCCGGCGATCGGACTGGACGAGTTGCGCGCACAACTGCTCGACCGTCTCGGCCGGACCCAGGTCACCGAACTGGCCGTGGCGATCGCATGGGAGAACCAGCGGGCCCGGCTCAACCAGGCGCTCGGCGTCCGGCCGACCGGGATGGCCGAGGGGATGGCCTGCGCGTTGCCCGAAGCCGGCGGCGATTCCGCGTCGCCGCAGCGCGATCTGCCGGTGACGCTGCGGCCCGAGTGATCTTCCGGTGGGTTGTATCTCACAGCCCGGGTGGTCGGTGCGCCGCGGTTCTTCCCGTGGACGTGCCGCGCAGGCGGTGCTGTTGCGGGCTCAGGCCCCTGGCGCGTTTGAACGCGGTGCTGAACGCGAACGGGGTGCTGTAGCCGACCCGGCGGGCGACGCTGCTCACCGTGACCTCCGGATCGGTGAGCAGATCGGCGGCCAGCGCGAGCCGCCAGTGCGTGAGATAGGCCATCGGCGGCTCGCCCAGCAGGTCGGTGAACCGGCGGGCCAGATTCGCCCGGGAGACACCGGCTTCCGCGGCCAGGCTCGCCACCGTCCACGGTCGTTCCGGCGCGCCGTGGATGCGGGCCAGCGCGATGCCGACGACCGGGTCCTGCTGCGCGAGATACCAGGACGGCGCGTGCTCGCGTTGCGCGGCGAACCAGGTGCGCAGCGCGGAGATGAGCAGTGCGTCGAGGAGCCGGTCGAGCAGGGCCCGCTGGCCGGGCGCGGTCACCGCCATCTCCTCGGCCAGCACGCCGACCAACGGGGAGCGCCACTCGTCGGCCCGCAGCACGACCAGGGCGGGCAGGGCCGAGAGCAACGGCCTGCTCGCTTCCCCCGCGTTCTCATAGGTGCCGGTGAGCAGCACGGTGCGGCCGTCCTTCGCGCCCCAGGTCCGGACGCCCAGTGACCACTCGTCGACGAGGCTGCGCCCGTCGTCGGCGCTGGTGCACAATCCGCCGGGCAGGACGACGACCGTCGGTGTCGTTCCCGGGTCGTCGGCGACGGTGTAGCAGCCGGGACCACGCACGATCGCCACGTCCCCGGTGGCCAGCCGCGCCGATTCGCCGTCGTCGAGCAGCAGGCAGGCATCTCCGCGCATCGGGGAGACCACCGTCAGCGGTGCGCCGTCCGCTATCCGCAGCGCCCACGGCGGGTCCAGCAGCGAGCGGAGCAGGAAGGCTCCGCGCGCCCGCGGTCCGTCGAGCAGCGCCTCCAGAACGTCCACTCCGGCGAGGGTACCCAGCTCCGCGCCTGCTGCCTGTGGCATCGCGACTCTCCGTGCTCGGCCCGGCCTCAGTTCGACACCGAGACCGCCCGGCCGATCCGGTCGTCGTCGGTAACCGCGCGCAGCAGCGCGTCGGCGACATCGGCACGCGACACCTTCAACGTGAGACCCGTTGCGTCGGAGCCGAATCCGTACCGGTACTCCCCGGTGTAGGGGCCGTCGGTGTACGCGCTGGGCCGGATCAGGGTCCAATCCAGACCGGAGGCGCGGACGACCTCCTCCTGTCGCAGGTGATCGGCGTAGGCCCGGCGCAGCAGCAGGCCGAACATCACGTACTTCCAGACGAAGTTCAGGTTGGCGCGGCTCTCGCCCGCGCCGAGCGTGGACAGGCACACCAGTCTGCGCACGCCGCTGTCGCGCATCGCCTCGATCGCGGTGCGGGTGCCTGCTTCCCGCACGCCGGCCGCGCGGCCCGAGCCCAGTGCGACGACGACCGCGTCCGCGCCGGCCACCGCCCCGGCGACATCGACGGGGACGGTCGCGTCGCCCGCGACGACGGTGACACCCGGCCGCGCGGGCAGTCGGTCGGGATCGCGGACCAGTGCGGTGATCTCGTGGCCGCCGTCGACGGCTCGGTCGACCAGATGTCTGCCGATGCTGCCGGTGGCTCCCAGGACAGTGATACGCATGCTGTTTCCTCCTCGGCGAGTTCGCTTTTCGTCGTCTTCGAGTCAACCGCCGGGAGCCGTCACGAGCCATCGCCGGGACGCGCAGTCACATACGCGATCGTCCAATCGGCGACGCGGTGGTGAACAGTCACAATCGGAAGGCGCGCGGACTGGGCCTTCTCACGCAACAGGGCGATCCGCCCCGTGCCACTCGCCCCGTCGTTAGTGTGAACTCGCCACACAGTAATTTCGGGTGCGCGAGGAGTCGCCGATGACCGTCGAAGATCGGATGGGGCCGAATCCGGCGCCGTCGAGCCTGACCCTGTCCGGAAAGCCGATGTCCTCTCCGCTCCAGGATGTCCGGAGCCTGTCCCAGCAGATGGTCGGGCATTTCGTCCGCACCGTCGCGCCCTGCGGCACGCTGCCGGGCGACGCCATCAGCGGTGACGTCACCATGGTCACCCGGGTCTGCCTCGAGGTGGCCGTCCACATGCTCGACGGGCGCGACGTCGGCACCCAGCTGCGCCGCCTCGAGGACGCCGCGGCGGGCTGGGCGCGGGAAGGTGTGCCCATCGGGACGATCCACCACTCGGTCCACGAGGGCTTCAAGATCGGCATGGACCTGGTGATGTCCCATGCGACGGCCAACGACTACGAGAGTCTCGTCGACGGCGCCCGGCGGATCGTCGAGATCCTCGACCAGATGACCACCGCGATCTCCTCCGCCTATGTCAAAGAACTGCGCGCGGTGGTCAGCGAACACCACACGGCGGTGCACACGCTCACCTCGGCGCTGCTCGGCGGTCACAGCAACTCGACCATGGCCCGCGAGTGTGGAATCGCCATCGCCGAGTCGTATGCGGTGCTGGCCGTGGCGATCGCGCCGCATCACGACGAGAACAATCCCGCGCTCGACGGTCAGGTCGTCGCCCGGCGCAAGCTGCGCCGGATCCAGGCCGAATTGGCCGATCGCTGCGGCCGGACCGCGCTGTCGCTGCTCAGCGTGGACGGCGGCACCGTGCTGATCCCCGCGGACACGGTGGACGACGAGGGTCTCGGCGAACTGGTCGCGGCACTCGCGAAGGCCGCGCACACCGGCATCACCGCCACCATGGTGCGGACTGCCACCGCGCGGATCCCCGACGCCGCCGACCAGGCGCACGAACTGCTCGACATGGTGCAGCGATTGCAGGCGGTGCCGGGGCTCTACCGCTTCGACGAACTCGCGCTCGAATACCAGCTGACCCGTCCCGGCCCGGGCCGCGAATACCTGGGCGCGCTGCTCGAGCCGCTCGACGATCACCCGGAACTGCTCGAGACCCTGCGCACCCACATCGCCAACAACCTGAACCGCCAGCGCACCTCCCGGTTGCTGCACGTGCACACCAACACCGTGGACTACCGGCTCAAGCGCATCGCTCAGCTCACCGGTTTCGACCCCACCCAGCCGTCCGGACTGTGGTACCTGCGCTCGGCGCTGGTCGCCCGGACCTACCGCGTGGCTAGAGCCGCCCGTTAGCCTCCCGTTCTTCTCCCGGTGCCCGGATCCTCCACCGGGCGAAATCTGCGCCGGGGTGAAATACTGCTGCGGGGGCGCATTTCCATCAGGACTCCGGCAGTGGGATCAGTTCCACCTGTCCGCCCGAGTCGTCACCCGGTCCCTCGGATCGGCCGTTGATCGCGGTGGAACCGCCGGAGTGAGCCACCACCCATTGTCCGCAGACGCAGCGCAGGTAACGGACCGAACCGTGTGTCGACACGAGCAGCGGTGCGGGCCAGCCGCAGGACGGGCATGGGTTGGACATGGGCTGAGCGTGGGGAATCTGGAGGGCTGATGCAATCACCGGTGCGGCGTGGCGCACACAATGCGGTAGATCGTGACCGGGGCGAGGTGAGCGCCGATGTGGCTACGGCGCACAATAGGATCGCATTTTCCCCGGACCGAGGAGGGCACGTAGTGGCACGCAAGGTGGTCGTGACGATCGTCGATGACTACGACGGCGAATCGCAGGCCGCGGAGACGGTTTCGTTCGCACTCGACGGAGTGGGTTACGAGATCGATCTCTCCGAGAGCAACGCCGCGGCGTTGCGGCAGGTTTTCGAGCAGTGGACGCCGTTCGCGCGCAAGGTCGGCAAGTCGTCGGGCCGCAGCCGCAGCGTCAAGCAGCGCGAGCGCGGCGATCAAGAGCAGGCGTCCGCCATTCGTGAATGGGCCAGGCGCAACGGGTACGAGGTATCCAGCCGCGGCCGGGTCTCCGCCGACGTGGTCGCCGCGTACAAGGCCGCCCACAACGGTCAGGACTGACGCGCCGGGGTGTGCGCGGCCATTGCTAGCCGAGCGTGCACACCTCCCCGGCGATCTCCGCCGCCGCGGTTCTGCCCTCCCGGACCGGTAGCAGCGGCGTGACGTGCAGGCCGCCGTCGACGACGGTCAGGCGTGCCGGCACGCCGGCGGCGACGGCCCGCTCCCGCAGCAGCTCGCAGTCGGGATAGGCGAGATCACGTGTGCCCGCGTGGATGTCGATGGCGGGTAGGCCGGCGAGCTCGCCGTTCAACGGGCTCAGCCGGGGATCGGTGGGGTCGTCGCCCGCCGCCCAGGCACGCCCCGCCTCCAGCAGTCCCTCGCGCACCAGCCACGGATCGTCCACGCCGGCGACCTCGGGATTGGCGATGGTCAGGTCGAGCCAGGGCGAGATGAGCATCAGGCGATCCGGCTGCCTGACTCCCGCGCCGAGGTCGCGCAGCGTCTGCGCGAGCCCGAGGGCGAGCCCGCCGCCGGAGGAATCGCCCATCAGCGTCAGCGGTCCCGGCAGGTCAGCGGCGTCGCGGTACACCCGCGTGACGAACGGGTAGGCGTCCCGGTACGAGAACTGCGGCGCCAGTCCGTAGATCGGCACCAGCACGCGCGCGCCCCGGTCGGCGAGCCGGGAGATGAAACGCCAGTGGTGGGCCGTGATCTCACCGATGTAGGCGCCGCCGTGCAGATAGACCACCGTGCAGTGCGGGTCACGGCCGCGCGGAGTCACGGTGTAGACGCCGAACTCGCCGCGCTCGCTTCGGGTGACGAGGTGGCGCCTGCGCAGGCGAGCGGTCGGTGCGGGCGAGGCCTTGGGTCCGTTCATGCGGTCGCGGGCGCGCTCGGCCGTCGTCATCCGCGGTCGGGCTGTCGCGCGGAGGTAAGCCCCGACGACCCTCGTTCCGATACTGCTCACCGCGCCTGTCCTCTCCTGCCCTGCCGGTGTCCACTCTGCCCGGCCGGACCGAACACGTTGCCACTTTCGCTCATCCCGCACGAGACCGGGGTCGCCCCGCGCGGCGCCGGAAGGGGCTGTCGCGGCTGGTCCGGGACCTGCCGTGCCCCGTGGCGGAGCAGGGGCCGGAGCGAGTTTTGCTGAGCGTCTGCTGTGAACGTGTTTCGGAACGACATGGTCGGTATGTGATTCCGCGCGGAAAAGGCTGGGCTTCACGCATGTGGGAAGCCGTGCGGGATTTCCCGTGAAAGTGCCCGTTCTAATCGGACACAGGTCTCGGATTCGTTCGTGTGCACCACTTCCACCTAGCATGTGACCCGCGTCACGGCGAGTTTGCTGAGTGTTGTCCATGAAGTGCGACCGGGAAGTGAGGCTGTGGTGGGCGCGGTAGGCGCGGTGCACGACGTGCACGTGGTGATCGTCGGGTCGGGGTTCGGTGGGATCGGTATGGGGGTGGCGCTGCGAAAAGCCGGGATCGAGGATTTCCTGATTCTGGAGAAGGGCGCCGATCTGGGCGGGGTCTGGCGGGACAACACCTATCCCGGATGTTCGTGCGATGTGCCAGGACACCTGTATTCGTTCTCTTTCGCGCCCTACCGCAGTACCCGTACCCGCTATCCCGGTCAGCAGCACATCCTGGCCTATCTGCGCCGGATCGCCGCCGACCACGGGCTGGTGCCGAAGCTGCGCCTGCGCACCGCGGTCGTCTCGGTGATATACCGGGAGGACCGGTCGCGCTGGGAACTGCGGACCGCGGCCGGGCAACGCATCGACGCCGAGATCGTCGTCTTCGCCGTCGGTCAACTGCACCGTCCGCGGGTTCCGCAGTTGCCGGGCCGCGAACTGTTCGCCGGGCCCGCCTTCCACACCGCGCGCTGGGATCACGGCGTCGATCCCGCCGATCGCGAGATCGCTGTGATCGGCACCGGATCCAGTGCCGCGCAGATCGTTCCGGAACTGGCGAAGTGCGCGCGGAAGGTGACGGTCTATCAGCGCACGCCGAACTGGCTGCTGCCCAAGCCGAACCCGGCGTTCGGCAGGCTGTGGCGGGTGCTGCTGCATCTGCCCGCGGCGCATCCGGCCTACCGCTGCATCATCGAACAGTTCGCGGATCTGGCACTGGCCCCGGTGATGCGCCGCGGGTGGTCGGCACGGCCCGTCGGCTGGATCGCGCGGGCCTACCTGCGCCGACGGATCGCCGACCCGGTCCTGCGGGAGAAGCTGACGCCCCGGCATCCGCTCGGCGCCAAGCGCATCGTCGTCGACAGCGACTACTACCGCGCACTGACCGAGCCGAACGTCGAACTCGTCACCGATCCGATCGAGCGGCTGACGGCCGACGGCGTGCTGACCGCCGACGGCGTGCATCACCGTGCGGACGTCCTGGTCTACGCGACCGGGTTCCACGCGCCGGAGTTCCTGGTGCCGATCGCGGTGCACGGGCGCGGCGGACAGTCCCTGCAGCAGCGGTGGCGCGACGGCGCGGACGCCTATCTCGGACTGGCGGTGCCCGGATTTCCGAATGCCTTCCTGATCGCGGGCCCGAACACCTTCAACCCCGCGGGCAGCAACCCGGGGATGAAGGAGCGGCAGATCGCGTTCATCATGAAATGCCTGCGCTGGCGTCGAGAGATCGGGGCGCCCGCCGTCGAGGTCACCGAGATGGCGATGCGGCGGTACCGGCGGTGGCTGAGCGGCGCGATCGAGCGGACTGTGTGGCCGGGCAACGACAGCTGGTACCGGCACCGGAGCGGGCGGGTGACCAACCCCTGGCCCGCGAGCGGGCGGACCTTCGCACGGATGCTGCGACGTCCGCCTGCGGAGTCGTTCGCGCGGGTGGATCCGGTGCGCCAGGCCGGGAGCGGGGCACGCGGCTGTGAGCCGGACCGGGTCGCGCGGATCCTGTCGGCCCGCTATTCCTCGCGCCCGCCGGAGCCGCAGCGATGAGGTCACCGGTCGGCGTAGGTGCCGTCACGAGACGGTCTACCCCGGGGTGTGCCGAGCCGCGCCCGCGGACGGGCGGGATACCTTCGCCGCTCGGCTGGTGACGGCGGCGAAGGGACTCGGCGGTGGATGCAGGCGCGATTCGGACAACGATCGCCATAGGGGTCGTGGCGGGCGTCCTCGCCGCCGGATTCGTCGTCTCCCAGCGAGCGGTCCCGGCCGAGACGGCCCGGTCGGTGGCCGAGGCCCAGCGTGCGCAC
The DNA here is from genome assembly GCF_000308595.1 of Nocardia higoensis NBRC 100133. Lineage (GTDB taxonomy): Bacteria > Actinomycetota > Actinomycetes > Mycobacteriales > Mycobacteriaceae > Nocardia > Nocardia higoensis. The sequence goes on from NZ_BAGA01000074.1 coordinate 41,780, forward strand.
GAGGGGGTGCGCCCGGCCCCGTTCCGCTGAGCCGAGCGGCCACGGCGAATTCCCGGCAACGAGACGAACCAACCGGTGTTATTGTTATCGCGTCATGCCGCCGGTCGGCGGATGACTCGCGTGCAGGGTGAGCGGAGCCGGATCTGCCCGGTGTCTCCACGAAAGATGCGGGCGCACTACCGTTCACGCCGGTCGTCGGTGTTGCCGAGGCCGGCCGGGCGTCCGGGGGAACCGGGCGCCGTGTGGCCGCGGACAGACGGCCCCAGCTGGACAGTGAATCGATGCGCCGGGCGGCGCGAAATCCGCGTCATCACCGGTACCCGCCCGCGCGCCGATACGACAACGAACGAGGTGTTCGTATGCTCGACGCCCGCGTCCTGTCTCCCGGCCCGACCGGCAGCGCCGGTCCGGAGCGCGATCCATCCGTCCCGCAGCGCGCGGCGCGTAATATCGCGCGCCTGCTGCCCGGTCATCCACTGGTCGGTATCGCGGCTTGGGAGAACGACGGCCTGGAAGTGCTCGGCTGGTCCAATCGGCTGGCCGAGGAACTCGAACGCGCTCAGTCGCGGTGTCCCGATACGCCGGGGCTGGATGTCGCCCGCACCGGGCAGTCGGTACTGGTCGGCGATCTCAGGACCGAACAGCGATGGGGCGAATATCGCGAGCAACTCCTCGCGCACGGAATGCGCTCGCTGTATTGCCAGCCGCTGGTGGCCGAGACGCAATTGCTCGGACTGCTCACGCTCTACTCCGAACGTGCGTACGCATTCCGGCGCCGCCGGCCCTGAATTCTCGCGATGGATGCCCGGGGACGGGACTGTTGTCTATTGTCCCCGGGTACCCTCGCGCAGTGGATCTCCCGGCGAACTCGCCGCCCGGCCGCTCGCGCCGAACACCACCCGTTCCCACCAGGCCTCGAGCCGGCTGGGTTCCGGCCAGATCACGATTCCGGGATCGGGTTCGGACTGATCGGTCACGACATCGTCGACCATGGTCGGCCTCCTCGGCAGGTGAAACGGTACCGGCCCGGCGGCGACGCGATGGAACAGCGGAGGCGCCGACGGCCGGGCGGTGGAAGCTCCCGTATCCGTAACTCGTTGTCACGGACGGAAATACCGGATCACATCGATTTTCCAGGTGCCGGTAATTTTAGCGTCTGTCGGCGGAACGCGCAGGAAAGATTCGGTCTTCCGCCCCTCGGGCCGCTCGTCTGTTCCGAAAATTGCCCGTGAATGTTTCAGGTCGGGGGTTGCGCGGCGGTATTCTCGTCGCCGATGTCGCCGACAATTGTGCGATCGGATGCACGCGAATATTTGCGATGTATTAGCGACTTTTTCCGGGTCTCGTGGGGAAATGTGCGATGTCCTGGTGGTACCGGTCAGGTGGGGGCCGGGCTGAAGCCGGACCCGGGCCCCACCTGACCAGCTAGGCGATGGCGGATCGCGTTCGGGGGGGCGTGCGACCCGCCCTGCAACCCCGGGGTGAGCCGGGTGCATTCAGGGTAAGCCGGGTGATTGCCGGAAAGTGGTGTTTCCGTCGAAAGACCTGTGGCTGTGACCGAGTGGATGTCCGCGGCCGGGGTGTCGCACGCCACATCGATACCTCGGTCGAAGCCGGTGTCCCGCCCGGGAGTATGGGACCGGGGTGCCGCCCCGACGGTTCACATGGAGCGGCGGACAGCGGTCTCGTGATCGCCCGGACTGCCGGCGGCGATCCGCCCGCCAGCCCACGGTCGCGGTGGGCGATGGCAAACGGACGAGGATGCCGGCCGAGCGAGGTCGGCAGGTCCGGCCGATCGACAGGGCGGCCGGGCGATGGCGGCCAGGGTCCGGGCGCCGGTCACTCCTCCGATCGGCGGCAGGGGGCGGTGCTCGCATCCGGGAGCATGCTTTTCCGCCCCGTGTGTCGTGCGCGGCGCGCCGGGTGCGGGGGACCGTGAATATCTATGGTTTTGCAGGAAACCCGGTATGGACTATGAATGTGGGGTGCTGTTCACACCCGTGATCACTTGTCTGCCATCGAAACTCCCCAGGGGGAGGTCGATATGACTGTCGAGCGTCCGATGGAGGACGAGGTCACGCAACTTGCCCTCCGGGTCGAAAAGGCCAGGGGACGGCTGGCCTACCAGTTCGATCCCGCGCTCACCGAGGCGCTGTCCGAAAGCGAACTGCAGGCCGAACGCGAGCTCGCCGAGCGCATTCGCGAGCAGGACCGAGAGCAGCGCTGGAAAGAAGTGCAGGCCGCAGCCGTGGCCTCCGACCAGGCTCGTCAAACTGCGGAAGTGATCGCGAAGGCCGACATGCGTGATCTGTTGCTCGCCCGCAAGGCGATCGCCGCGCAGCGGCGCGAATCGAGTCCGCACGCCAAACTCGCCTCGCTGTACCGGCATCGGGCCTGGTCGTTGCGCGCGCTGGCCGGCGTCGTCGCCGCGGGCATGCTGTGGTCGGCGGTCAACGTGCAGCACAACATCGCGCCGGGCGGTGCGACCGATCCGCTCTACTGGTTCAGCTACCTGCTGGAGGGGATGATCAGCGTCTGTCTGATCATCATCATGATCGGCACCAACAAGGTCGCCGAATGGGGTGTGGTCGACAATCGCAGACAGGTCGCGGCCGCCGAGATGGCGCTGCTGTCACTGACCGTCGTCCTCAACACCTACCCGTACATGCGGGCGGGGCAATGGTACGAGGTCGGCGTGCACGCCATCGCGCCGGTGATGATCGGCGTCGCGTTGCTCATCCACGATGCCGCGAGTTCCCGCTACGGCCTAGCCATCTACCGCGCCACCGAGCAGGTGCGCGAGCTGCCCGACCCGGCCGAGGAGATCCGCAACAGCCTGCCCTCGTTGATGGCGGTGCGGGCGCGCGGGCCGATCGACCTGGTGCCGCGCCACGCCGCCGAGGCCGAGATCGCCGAGCAGGTCGACCTCGCGGTCGAGGGCCCGGTCGATCCCGAGACCGGTGAGCCGCTCGTCCTGGACGAGAGCCTCGAAGTTCCCGCCGAAGGGGAACTCGTCGAGGTGGTGCACCAAGAGCAGGAGGACGAAGAACTCCCCGCTGCGGCCGCCGGGGCGCGTAAAGCCACCGAGGCCGTCCCCGCCGCCGATCCGGCGCGCAACGGAATCGCGATGAAGGAAGCGGTGTCGGCCAACGGGCAGTCGGCTTCGGTCGTCGCGAAGCCCGCCGCCAAGCCTGCGGCCAAGGCCAAGGCCCCCGCCGCGCCCGTTGCCGACTCGGTCGCTGCCGCCGCGCCCACGGTCACCAAGCCCGCGCCCGCGGTCACCAAGCCCGTGGCCGCTGCATCCGCCCCGGCGAAGCCTGCCGCGGCTCCGGCCCCGCCCAAGCCCGCGGCGAAATCCGCTGCCGCCAAGGCGGCACCGGCCGCCGAGCAGGCGGCGGTGGCTGCCGCACCCGCGACCAGAGCTGCCGCTCCGGCGCAGCCGGTCGAGAAGCCTGTCATGCAGCCGGTTCCGGCCACGGCGGGACAGCCCGCAGCGACCCGGCCGACGGCCGCGCAGTCGCCGACGGTGAAGCCCGTCGCGGCCAGGCCGACCGCACCGGTCACCACGCCGGTCCGCTCGGCGGGCTTCAACGATGCGCTCGCCCCGACCAGGTCCGTCACCGCCCGACAGGACGTCGCGCCCGCGCGGGCCTCGGTGCCGCCGGTACCCGCGCCGAAGCCGGAGGCGGCTGTCCAGGACAGCCGGTCGATGGCCAAGGACAGCCGGACCATGTCCTCACGCAGCAAGAAGAAGGAACGCCCCGCGCCGCCGCCCGATCCGGACGGCGCCTACCACGAGGTCGTGCGCTCCTCGGGCATCTACGACACCGGGCAGTTCCGCATCGCCGAGGCGCTCGAGCAGGAACTCGCCGAGATGGCCGAGGCCCGGCGCCGCGCGCGCAGCAGCAGGCAGCGCCTGAGCTGACCGCGGCCCGCGGACCCGGCCACAGCGGCTGATCGGCTTCGGCCGGTCAGCCGTTCTGCGTGCTCCGGGTCATCGACGCGTGCAGGGTCTCGCGCAGCGTCGATCCGTAGAAGTCGATGAAGCCGAACGGGTCGGGTCCGGCGTTCTGCAGGACGAGATGGTCGAACCCCACGTCGATGTAGGAGCGGACCGCCTCGACGTAGCGGTCGGGGTCCGAGCCGCAGGTGAAGTGCTGGCGGATATCGTCTTCGCGCACCGTCGCGCTCGCGGCGGCGAAATTGACCGGATTGGGCAGCTCGCTCATCACCTTCCATCCGGTCAACGCCCAGCGTGTGGTCTCCAGCGCTGCCCGCGCGCCCTCCTGCTCGTCAGGCGCCCAGGCCACCGGGATCTCCGCGTACCGGGGTCCGGCGCCGCCTCGCTCGTGATACTCGCGTACGAGTTCGGCGTTCGGTTCGGTCGCGAACAGTCCGTCGCCATGGCTCGCGGCCAGGCGCGCGGCCTCGCGCCCGCCCGCCGCGACGGCGATGACCGGCGGTTCCGGCGGCAGGTCGAAGATGCGCGCGTCCGACAGTCGCAGGTAGGTGCCCTCGTAGGACCGGTAGCCACCCCGCCACAACAGCCTGATGATCTCCAGCGCCTCGCGCAGCATCTCGTGACGTACGCGTATCGAGTCGGGGAACTCCCGCCCGACCACATGCTCGTTGAGTCGCTCACCGGAGCCGACCCCGAGCACGAATCTGCCGTCGCACAGCAGCGCCGTGGTCGCCGCGGCCTGGGCCACGACCGCCGGGTGGTAGCGCAGCGTCGGACAGGTGACGCCGGTGGCCAGGCCGATCCGCTCGGTGCGCGTGGCGATCGCCCCCAGCACGCTCCAGGCGAAGGGGGAGTGGCCCTGATTGTCGAGCCAGGGATGGAAGTGGTCGCTGATCTCCACGAAGTCGAATCCGGCCTGCTCGGCCGCCACGGCCTGCCGGACGAGATCGTTCGGGCCGTAGCCCTCGGCCGCGAGCTTGTATCCGATGGGCATTGCTGCCTCCTGGTCGGTACCGGTCACGATGGCCCGCCCGGGCGGTGTGCCGGGCGCACAAGCACCGCCTACCCCGGCGCACTCCGCGCAAACGGGCAGGTGATCGCCGTCCGGCCGAGCGAATGTACTGCGCTGCGCCGCACGGTATCCGACGTCCAGCCCTACCGGACGGCGCCGAACCCGTCCGCATGTGCTCAGGGAAGTCGGCAGCCGGTGGTCGCGGTGATGGTGGTGGAGGAATGGTCGGTGTAGACCGAAAGGCTCGTCCGGTTGCCGAGGAAGGTGCCGTCGGTGCCCTCGAAGTCGACGTAATGGTTGTCGGGCGTGCTGAGGTCGGGCTTCATGACCTCGGCGCCCGCGCCGGCGGCCAGGGCGGCTGCGGTCGCACGGAACTCCGGCCACGCCCTCGGCGGAACGGGGCCGTCGGCGACGTAGCGGGGCAGCGTGACGCGGATGCCGCCGATGTTCGCGTACTCCTCGGTGCACGGCCCCTCGCCGCCCGGCTCGCCCCACGACCAGACGAGCCGTGGTTCGACCGCCGAGGCGGCCGCGGCGATGTGGATCATCGCCTCGCGCAGCGATCGCACCGCCTCTGCCGAACGCGGCAGCGCGGCCATCTCCTCGGCAGCCGCGGCGATCTCCTCCGAAGAGGGCGGCGGCGGGGGCTCGTCCAGCAGGATCGTGCATCCGGCGGCCAGCCAGGCGACAGCGGTGAGCGCGAGGATACGACGGCAGCGCTCGATCATGGCGTCCTTCCGGTGTACTCGGAGCCCCGGCCCGCCCGCGCCGACGGCAGGCCCGAGCCGGGTTCACCCGCAATGATATTCAGGGTCGGCGCCGGTGCGGGTGGGGCGAAAGTTCGGGCGAAGGGGCATGTCGCGGGTCACTGCTCTGGACAGCGGGCCCCGGCTTGGCTACGTTGAGGCCGCGTTCGGTGACGGTGTGGTTCGGTGCATGGCAAACGTGGGCTGACAGGGAGGACACGGTCGTGGTGACCATCGCGCAACTGCGGGCGGTGCTGGCGATCCTGCGGGTGGACACGAGTGGGTCGGTCGGGTCGCATCGCGGACCGGCCGACGAGCAGGCCGATCTCGTCGGACTGCTCCATCGGGTGATCTCCGGGGAACTACGCCAGGTGATGGCGGACGAGCACGGGGTGGCGCCGGGCGGCGTGCCCGCGGCTCTCGACGAGAATCCGACCGAGCAGGCGTGTTTCGAGGCGCGCCTGCTGCACGATCGGATCGGCGTCCTCGCGGGAACGGCGGTCGCGGATCCGGCACCGGCCCTGCTCGACGCGGCGGTCCGCTCGGCGCACGCCACTGCGGCATTGCTCGCGCTGAGCCGCAGACCGGGAGGGGCGGCGGCGGAGGAACGGTGGCAGCGTGCGCTCGACGATCTCGGCGAGGCCTACCACCTCATCAACGACGAGTACATCGGCCGGGCGAATTCCGTGACGGCGCCGATGATCACACCGCAGGTGCTCGAATCCGCCTGCGTCGCGGACAGTTCCACGCCCCGATAGGTCCGGTCGGGCGTTACCCCGCCAATGGTGGCCGCACCCGGCGCGGCCTCTACACCAGCCGAGTCGCCGTGCGCCCGTACCGGTCGACGGGGCACGGCGACTCGCCGCGGGGTTCACGCCGCGATCGTCGGGGTCATCGAGGTCCCGGGGTTCGAAGCGGCCGGATCAGCGGTTGCCCGGACGCCTCGATCAGGGGGTGGAGAAGCCGATGAGGGCGCCGATGCCCGCGCCGATCGGGACGGTGATCAGCGCGCCGACGCCGCCGAGGAAGAACCCGAGCACCGCGCCGATACCCGCGCCGACCAGCGCGCCGACGACCGCATTGTGCTGCTTGCGGGCCAGCGTCTCGTTCTCGTCGACGAAGCTCGCCAGGCGTTCGGAGGCCGCGGGGGCGTTCACCGGGGTGAGCAGTAGTGTGCGGCCGTTGTCGGTCAGGCTGGGGGACAGACCGACGGTCGCGCCGTTGACGTGCACGGTGGTCGGGAAGGCGCTGACGGCCTGCCCCGCGGCGTCGGTGAGCAGGATGGTGCCCCCGGCGATCCGGAACGCGCCGGAATCGAGCGTGGTGACCAGGGCGCTGCCGTCCGCGTTCGGGCCGACGGTGTATCCGATGCCTTGTTCGACGCCCTGCACGGCGAGAGCGGGCGGGGCGGCGGGCGCGGGCGCGGCGTGTGCGGTGCCGGTGGCGAGAACGGTGGCCCCGGCGGCGAGCAGGGCGGGTGCGGCGAAGCGGCGGAATCTCATCGTTTTCCCTTACGTGTTGCGTACGGGCAGGAACGCCACGGGAAGACGAATCGTTGTCCCCCCGGCGTCGGACCGATGCACCGGTCCCCGGCCATTGTCTGCTGCGAAACCCCTACCAGCGCAAGCTTTTCGGAAAAGAAACCGCCGGTCGGTCGGGCGATGTCGCCAGGGTTTCCGGCGGGCAATCGCACGGTTGGCGCGGTCAGCGATGCGTGCGTGCTATCGTCGGCCGGGCATGCGAACAACGGGCAATCGGGACAGTCGCCCGCGGTCGGCGACATTCGGGCGGATGCCCCTGTGGTCGTTACCGATCCGACGTGGCACTCTTAAGCGGTGACAGAACCTCCACATACGTCGGCGGCCTTGCCCGGCCCCGCTTCGGACAAGCTCGACAAGGGCGTGCTGAAGATCGCGGGTGTCGTCGTGATCGGTGCGATCATGTCGATTCTCGACGTGACTGTTGTGACCGTCGCACTGCCGACGTTCATCACCGAGTTCCAGACAACCTATGCCATCGCCGCGTGGACGATGACCGGCTACACGCTGGCGCTGGCGACCGTCATCCCACTCACCGGCTGGGCTGCCGACCGGTTCGGCACCAAACGGCTGTACCTGACCGCGCTGATCCTGTTCGTGCTCGGCTCGCTGTTGTGCAGTGTCGCGTGGAGCATCGAGTCGCTGATCGCCTTCCGGGTGATCCAGGGCCTCGGCGGCGGCATGCTGATGCCGCTGGGCATGACGATCATGACCCACGCGGCAGGCCCGCAGCGGATCGGCCAGGTCATGGCGGTGCTCGGCGTGCCGATGCTGCTCGGCCCGATCGGCGGCCCGATCCTGGGTGGCTGGCTGATCGATGCGTTCAGCTGGCACTGGATCTTCCTGATCAACCTGCCGATCGGCGTGCTCGCGCTGACCCTGGCCGCGATCGTGCTGCCGCCGGACCGGCCCGAACCGAGCGAGTCCTTCGACTTCGTCGGCATGCTGCTGGCCTCGCCGGGTCTGGCGTTGTTCCTCTACGGCGTGTCGACGATTCCCGAGGTCGGCACGTTCGCCGACAAGAAGGTGATCATCCCGGTCGTGATCGGTGTCGCGCTGCTGGTCGGCTTCGTCCTGCACGCATTGCGCACCACCCATCCGCTCATCGACCTGTCGCTGTTCAAGAACCGGTCGCTCACCTTCGCGGTGCTCACCATGACGATGTTCGCCATCGCGTTCTTCGGCTCGGGTCTGCTGCTGCCGAGCTATCTGCAGCAGGTGCGCGGTGAGTCCGCGATGGCCGCCGGTCTGCTGATGGCCCCGCAGGGCATCGGCGCCATGCTCACGATGCCGATCGCCGGCAAATTCGTCGACCGCATGGGCCCGGGCAAGATCGTGATGACGGGCCTGGCGATCATCTCGGTCTCCATGGTCTTCTTCATCCAGCTGACCGACACGACGAACTATGTCGCCATGTGCGCGGCGCTGTTCGTCATGGGCCTCGGCATGGGCTGCACGATGATGCCGACCATGACCGCCGCCATCCAGACGCTGACCCACCAGCAGGTGGCGCGTGGCTCCACGTTGATGAACATCATCAACCAGGGCGCCGGGTCGATCGGTACCGCCATCATGTCGGTGGTGCTGTCCAACGAGATCGCCGATCGGGTCACCCCGGCCGGACCGCCCGGGCCGGCCGATGCCGCCGACGCGTTCGCGAACACCTATCTGGTGGCGCTGGTGTTCGCCGTGCTGACCCTGATTCCGGCGTACTTCCTACCGCGGACCAGGCCCGTGGTCAAGGATGCCGATCCGGCGCTCATGGTGCACTGAGCGCGATACACCCGGCTATCGCTGGCCACGGCAGCGCGCCGTGGCCGGCGATCGTCTTTTCCGGGCCTCGGTGCCGGGTTGCCCACGCTGCGTGAGGCGGCCTGCTCACGCTCCGTAGCGAGCGACGAAATTGCCCAGCGAGCGCTCGATGTCCCCGCGAATCGCCTTGGCCACGCCGGAGCCGATCGGGCCGAACAGTGGCGCGCCGCCGAGTTCGAGATCGACGGTCACCTCCGAGCCGCTGCCCTTCGCCGCGACGAGCAGTCCGAGGCTGAATCGGGTCCCGCCCTTGCCCGAGCCGTGCAGGACGAGTCGGCTCGGGGGCTCGGCGGTCTGCACCGTCCAGGTGACGCGATTGCGCAGGCCCTTCACCGTGGCCACCCCGACGAGCGTCGTCCCCGGCGTCAATTCGGCGGGCACCGCGCCGCGCCAGCCTTCGTGCATGGTCAGCCAGGTGCCCAGTTCTGCCAGGTCGGAGGTGTGTTCCCAGGCCCGGTGGGGGGCCACCGGAACGTCGACGGCGACCTTCAGTTTTGCCATGCGCGCATGGTATCCATCCGTGCCGCCGGAACACGCGCTCGTACCGGCGGAATAGACGGGACACCCCTTCGGTTGATATGGTTGCCAAGTCAACCAACAAGCCCGAGGAGTCCTCGTGCAGTTCGGAATCTTCTCCGTCGGAGATGTCACGACCGACCCGACGACGGGTCGGACCCCCAGCGAGGGCGAGCGGATCAAGGCCATGGTTCGGATCGCGCAGAAAGCCGAGGAGGTGGGTCTGGACGTCTTCGCCACCGGTGAGCATCACAACCCGCCGTTCGTGCCGTCCTCGCCGACCACCATGCTCGGCTACATCGCGGGCACCACCGAGCGCATCCAGTTGTCCACCGCGACCACGCTGATCACCACCAACGACCCGGTGAAGATCGCCGAGGACTTCGCGATGCTGCAGCACCTGGCCGACGGTCGCGTCGACCTGATGCTCGGCCGCGGCAACACCGGGCCGGTCTATCCATGGTTCGGCCAGGACATCCGCAACGGCATCCCGCTGGCCGTCGAGAACTACCACCTGCTGCACCGGCTCTGGCGCGAGGACGTGGTGAACTGGGAAGGCCGGTTCCGTACGCCGCTGCAATCGTTCACCTCGACCCCGCGGCCGCTCGACGGCGTGCCGCCGTTCGTCTGGCACGGCTCGATCCGCAGCCCGGAGATCGCCGAACAAGCCGCGTTCTACGGTGACGGCTTCTTCGCCAACAACATCTTCTGGCCCAAGGAGCACTTCCAGCGGCTGATCGAGTTGTACCGGCAGCGCTACGAGCACCACGGCCACGGCTCGGCCGATCAGGCGATCGTCGGGCTCGGCGGTCAGGTGTTCATGCGGCGGAACTCCCAGGACGCCGTGCGCGAGTTCCGGCCCTACTTCGACAACGCCCCGGTCTACGGCCACGGGCCCTCGCTAGAGGAGTTCACCGAGCAGACCCCGCTGACCGTCGGCAGCCCGCAGCAGGTGATCGACAAGACGCTCACCTTCCGCGAAACCTTCGGTGACTACCAGCGTCAGCTGTTCCTGATGGATCACGCCGGCCTGCCGCTGAAGACGGTTCTCGAACAATTGGATCTGCTCGGCGAATACGTCGTGCCGGTGCTGCGCAAGGAGTTCGCGGCCGGGCGACCGGCGCACGTGCCCGACGCGCCGACACACGCCTCGCGGCTGGCGGCACGGACCGAAACCGCGGCGGCGCGTCCGTGATCCGGACGTCTCCGCCGGCCACCCCTATCTCTTCGACCACCGATATCCCACCGCAGATCGAACTCACACAGGAGGAAACAGCTATGACCAACTCGACCGCCAAGGGCCTCACCGCGGGTACCTGGGTCATCGACCCGACCCACTCCACCGTCGGCTTCGCCGTCCGTCACCTGATGGTGAGCAAGGTGCGCGGCCGCTTCAGCGATTTCGACGGCAAGCTCGTCGTCGGCGAGGACGGCTCGGCCTCGGCCGAAGCCGCCATCCGGGTGAACTCGCTCACCACCGACAACGAGCAGCGCGACGCGCACCTGCGCTCGGCGGACTTCTTCCATGCCGAGGACTTCCCGGAGATGACCTTCCGCTCCACCGGCTTCCGGGTCGACGGCGAGGATTTCGTGGTCGACGGCGAGCTCACCATCCTGGGCAAGCCCAAGGCGGTTTCGCTGAATGTCGAATTCCTCGGCGTGAACCCGGGAATGGGCAACGGCCCGGTGGCCGGTTTCGAAGCGTCCACCACCATCAGCCGCCGTGAGTTCGGTCTCGATATCGACATGCCGCTGCCCGACGGCGGCGTGGTGATCGGCGACAAGATCACGCTGACCCTCGAGATCGAGGCCGTGCAGCAGCAGAGCTGACGATCACCGGCAGATCACGCCGGCCCCTCGAAGACCTGCCCGCCCGGGAGACCGGGCGGGCAGGTCTTTTTTGTCCGCAATGCGCGTGATTCACCGAAAATCCGGAAGCGCAAATCGTCTTTCCGTTACCGCCGAGTAGGTTGCTGGCGGCGGGCTGCGCGGGGACGTCGGGGCGTGCGCGCGGCGTGTCGCGGGCGTGTGAGAGTGCCCGCGTCTGGGGGTGCAGACGCCGGGCAACGCGTAGAGCTGCCGTTTTCCGCCGACGGGCGTCGCGCACGGGCGTAATTCGCCTGCCCGTCACCAGGTTACGTCGAGACCTTGCCGTAATGCTGCTAATGTGGGCGCGTCGTCGGGTTCCGGTTCGATCGGATGCTGCGTCCGGACGGTGATCGTGCGTTCCGGATCGCCTGTCCCACAGGCATTGTGAGGTGAGCGGTGAGCCTCATATGCCGCCTCGGACCGGCTGTGCCGCTCGGAAACGGCCACCTTTCGGCAGGAAACCGAACCGATCGAGTACAACAGGTCGGAAAATCCCGAGGAAAGGCGCAACGAGTTCTGTGGTCGCAGACTGGGGGTCGACACGGGGACCGTGACGTGCTGTTTCCGGGTGCAGGCTCGTAGCCGTTCATGACGAGAGAACTGATGAATTTGGATATCGCCGTATTACTTCCGTGGATTCTGGCCCCCGTCCTGGTCCTGGCGGTGGCCGTGTACGCCTCGATCGCGATCCGCAAGGAACGCGCTCGCGTCGCGGAGCTCACTCGTGAGCAGAACGCGCGTGACGAGGCGCTGGAGCGTTTCGCCTCGCAGACCGTTCCGTCGATCACCGACGCGGTGCGACGTCGGGAGACGCCGAGCGTGAGCATCGAAGTTCCTGTGGAGCTGCAGGATTCGCGTTTCGCGCAGGTGCTGAACTGGGCCGGTGAGCGGTACGCCGACGGCCTGCGCCTGGTGCAGGTCGAGACGACCGAGCGGGTCACCGCCGAGGCCGAGACCCGAACCAGACAGGCCGTGGCCGAGGCGGAGGCCGCGGTGCGGTCGACCGCCCGCGAGGCCACCAACGGCGCGGTGCGCTCGTTCGGCACCGCGGTGGTCAGTCTGGGCGCTGATGTCAGCCAGGTGGTCAGTATGGCGCTGCGCCAGCACCGCGGCGACGACGTCTACGCCACGCTGACCCATATCGATCACACCGTGCAGCAGATGATCCGGCAGGCCCAGTCCTACGTGATCGTCTGTGGCGGTCTGCCCGGCAGGCGCTGGCCCGCCCAGGTGCTCACCGACATCGTCGGCGGCGCCACCGGCCGGGTTCGCGACTACCTGCGGGTGCGGGCCAACCAGTCCGATCGCGTCGTCATCAGCCGCGCGGTCGAGCCGCTGGTGCACACCATGGCGACGCTGCTGGACAACGGTCTGCGCTACTCGCCGCCGACCTCGTTCGTGGACGTGACCTTCCAGGAAGGCCATCACGGCGTCACGATCATCGTCGACGACGCGGGCGTGCGGATGAACGCCGAGCAGATGGAAGAGGCCAGGCAGGTGCTGGCGGGCGAGCGCTCCGTCGACGTCCACCAGCTCGGGCCTTCGCCCAAGGTCGGCTTCCCCGGCATCGCGGCCCTGGCGCGACGCTACGGGTTCACCGTGTACATCGACGGCCCGAACGCCTACGGCGGTATGCGTGCCATGGTCTACATCCCCGAGGCGCTGCTGCAGCCGCGCAAGCCGGGTGATGCGGCCGAGGCCGACGAACCGATCCGCGAGGTGATCGAGCAGGCGGCGCCGGAGCGTGAACCGGTCGCGGTCGTCGCGGCGCCACGTTCGGACCAAGGGGAGGAGAAGCAGTTCGCCGTGCATGAGATCACTCAAGGCGGGCTGCCCAAGCGGCGGCGCAGGACCGTCGCAGCACCTGTGACCGGTGCGCGGCCGCGCCGGTCCGATGCCGAGGGGACACCGGGACGACCGGATATCGCAGCGGCCTGGCATGCCGGTTCCAAGAGCGGTCGCGCAGCAGCGACCGACCACACGGAAGGGACGACACCTTGATGGGCTCGACGAATACTGCCGTTAGCGACAGCAGCAACAAATTGGGGTGGTTACTCGAGGATCTGAGCATTCCCGGGGTGCGTTTCGCTGTCCTGCTCTCCGACGACGGACTGCGTATCGCGCACTCGTCGGGCATCGTCCGCGACGATGCCGAGCGTTTCGCGGCGGCGGCCTCCGGGCTGCGTTCGCTGGGCAAGGCGCTCGGCGAGTTCTGCGGCGGCCCGGAAAGCGGTGTGCGCCAGAACATGACCGAGTACGACGACGGGATGATCTTCATCACCGCCGCCGGGGAGAGCACCCTGCTAGGGGTCTCGACCACCAACGACATCGATGTCAGCTTGGTCGCGCATCGGATGAACGAGCTGGCGGGCCGGGTCGGCCACGAGCTCGGTAGCCTGCCGCGGCAGAGGCCGGACAGCGACCTGTCATGAGCAGGCACCGCCGCGACCCCGACCTCGTTCGGGCTTACGTGCGCACGGGCGGTCGTTCCCGACCCACCCGCGACCTGGATCTGGTGACCCTGGTCGTGGCAGCGTCCGACCCGCCCACCGGTGCGAGTCCCGACGTCCGCAGGGTGATGAGTCTGTGTAGTCGCCGCGGCGCCCTGTCCATCGCGGAATTGGCCGCATACCTGGACATGCCGCCGTCCGTGGTGAAGATCGTGGTGTCCGATCTGCTCGACGGCGGCAATCTCAGCACTCCCACTCCGGCGGAACTGTTGCCGGAGATCTCCCTGTTGGAGGAGGTACTCAATGGTCTCCGGGCTCTCCCGGCCTGATCGTGTGGTCGAATATGTGCCGGAGACGGTGACCCGATCGGTAAAACTGCTGGTGGCAGGCAACTTCGGTGTCGGCAAGACCACCTTTGTGAACAGCATCTCCGAGATCCGGCCGCTGCGCACCGAGGAAACGATCACCGAGGCCAGCATCGGCGTCGACGACATGGCCGGTCTGCCGGGCAAGACGCAGACCACCGTGGCGATGGATTTCGGGCGTATCACCCTGAATCCGACCCTGGCGTTGTACCTGTTCGGTACACCGGGCCAGCAGCGGTTCGTGCCGCTGTGGGAGGAACTGGCGCGCGGTGCGCTCGGCGCACTGGTGCTGGTCGACACCCGGCGTATCGAGAAGTCCGACGAGGTGTTGTCGGTGCTCGAGGAACGGGGAGTGCCCTACTCGGTGGCGGTCAACCAGTTCGACGACGCCCGCCCCTACCCGCTGGAGGAAGTGCGTGACGCGCTCGACCTCTCGCCGGACACTCCGCTGACGAGTCTCGATGCCCGGCATCGGGGGACCTGTCTGCAATCGCTGATCACGCTGGTGGAATACCTGTTCCACCGCGTCGAAGCGCCGGTCTGACAGCCGTTCCGCACGGCCGGTGCGTCGCGTTCGAATCGCGGCGCGCCGGCCGTTCGCGGCGGTGGGCTCAGGTCCGTTCGCGGCTGGTGAGCGCGCGCAGGAAGAAGGCGAGATTGGCGGGCCGTTCGGCCAGCCTGCGCATGAAGTATCCGTACCACCGATCGCCGTAGGGGACGTACACCCGCATCCGGTGACCGGCCGTGACCAATCGCGACTGCTCGGCATCGCGGATGCCGTAGAGCATCTGGAATTCGAAATCCGTCCGCCCGCGCTGGGATTCCTCGGCATACGAACCGGCCGCGGCGATCATCGCCGGATCGTGGGTGGCGACCATCGGGTAACCGCTGCCGCTCATCAGCACCCGCAGGCAGCGCAGATAGGAATCATCGACCTCGGACGGGCGCTGGAAAGCGACGGACGCGGGCTCGCGATATGCGCCCTTGCACAACCGGATTCGCGAACCGGGACCGGCGAATTCGCGGCAATCGGCCTCGGTGCGTTTGAGATAGGCCTGCAACACCGTGCCCACCGAGGGGAATTCGGCGCGTAGCTCGCGCACGATGGCGAGCGTGGAATCGGTGGTGGTGTGGTCCTCGGCGTCGACGGTGACCGCTATGCCCGCATCGGTGGCGCTCGCACAGATCTCGCGGGCGTGGTCGAGGGCGATCCGTTCGCCGTCGCCGGGCAGCGCCTGTCCGAGCGCCGACATCTTCATCGAGACTTCCAGCGGGCGAACGTTGCCCGGGTGCCGCGCGGCGGGCAGTTCGGCCAGCGCCGCGATCAGTCGCTGATAGTGCTCGACGTTGTCGCGGGCCTGGGCGCGATCGGTGGTGTATTCGCCGAGGTGGTCGATGGTGACCCAGCGACCGGAGTTCAGCAGCGCGGTGGTGGCCGAGAGCGCGTCGGCCTCGGCGGTGCCCGCGACGAAACGGTCCACCAGTGTCCGGGTTGCCCGCATCGAGGTCACCGTCCGCTCGACCCGCGGTGAGGCCGCGGCGGCCAGCAGGGCGGGGCGAAGCAGCCGGGTGAAACCGCTCATGCTGGGACCAACGCGAGTGTCAGCACGAGCTCACGATACCGGTCGTGGCACTCCGCAAATCCGCTCCACGCCGCCGGACCCGCGGGATTCTCCCTCACTGCGGGCTCCCCGCGTCCAGTCCGGCCGCGGTGGCTGCCCGGGCGAGGACGTCCTGGAGCATCGCCGGGGTGAGCCGCCCGGTGAAGGTGTTGTGCTGGCTCACGTGGTAGCAGCCGAACAGTTCGAGCGGGGCGCGGTCGGGACGCGCCGGCTCCAGCCGGAACCTGGCGCCGTGGCCGAACTTCGGGCGTGGGCGCGGCACAGCCCAGCCCGCGCCCGCCAGCGCGGGGAGCAGGGCCTGCCAGCCGAAGGCGCCGAGCACCACGATCGAACGGGCGGTGGGCGCCAGCAGGTCGAGTTCGGCTTCGAGCCAGCCTCGGCAGCGGTCGCGTTCGCTGACGGTGGGCTTGTTGTCCGGGGGAGCGCAGTGCACCGGTGCGGTCATCCGCACGCCGAGCAGTCGCATGTCGTCGTCGGCACGCAGAGCGACCGGCCGGGTGGCCAGGCCGACGGCGTGCAGGGCCGCGAAGAGCACGTCGCCGCTGCGGTCGCCGGTGAACATACGGCCGGTGCGGTTGCCGCCGTGCGCGGCGGGGGCCAGGCCGATGATGAGCATCCGCGAATCGTCGGGGCCGAATCCGGGCACCGGACGGCCCCAGTAGGTCTCGTCCTGGAAGGCGGCGCGCTTGGTCCGCGCCACGAGTTCCCGCCACTGGACCAGGCGGGGACAGGCGCGGCAGTCGGTGAGGGCCTCGTCGAGCGCGGACACGGTGCGGTAGGGCCTGTGCGCGGGCACTTCGCCCGCGAGGGACGAATGCGGCGGCGGCCGGGTGCCTGCCCGATTTTCGCTGGAAGATTTCTCGCCCGCACGCATACCCGCAGGATAGGCCGGTCCTCGCCGGATTCACATGGTTGCCACGTCCGGTTCGGGCGGGTACTTTGCGCGGTGCGGGCGGCCCCCGGTGGCGGGTGCCCGCGTGCGTGGACGACAGCGCCACCGGGGGCGGGCCGCCGACACAGTGAGGTGAGACATGGCCGAGCGCCGGTGCGGATCCCGAGCACCCCGGGCGGTGAGGTGATGAGTTCCGACGAGCATCTGCTGCGCCGGATCCGCGATCTGCTGAGCGAATTGCCCGACGACGAACGGATGGTTCCGGTGTCGCGCGCCGGTCGGCACGCTCTCGCGGACCCGGCCGACCGGACGCGCCTGGTCGGCGAATTCCTGGATCGGGTGTCCCGGGTGGGCGCGCAGGGGCTGCAGGCCACCGAGGACGAGGTGCCCGCCGCGCTCCGGGAGGTGCTGGAGATCGCGGGAGTGACCGGTGTGCTCGTTCCCGACGGCTTGCCCGGCAAGCTGCTCGGGGCGTGGGCGGTCGGGGGACGCCGGGTCGTCACCGACAGCCCGATGGCGGCGGCGGGCGATTACGACGGCATCGGCGCGGTGGTGACGGTCTGCGCGGGTGCGGTCGCGGACTCGGGGGCACTGGTCTTCGACGGTGGTCCCGGGCAGCTGCGCAAGACCACGAGGGCCGAGACGGCGTTGCACGTGTGCCTGGTGCGTGCCGAACAGATCGGCCCCTCACTGCCGGAGGTCGTCGACCGGCTCGATCCGCGCCGGTCCATCACGCTGTTCGGCGGTCCCGCCGGGCCGGACGACGAGGCGTCCGCGGACTCGCGGCTGATCGTGCTCGTCGTGAACTGACCAGGCGGTCCGCCACGCGACCGGGGGTGATGCGCGATGACCGGCTGTCCGATCAGTTCGGTTCCGGGGCGTCCTGATCGGCGCGGTGCGGCGCGATGCCGAGGAGCACGGAGTACACCTCGCGCAGGCGGTCGACATCGTTGCGGAGGCCCGCCGCGGTGTCGGTGTAGAGGAACGCCTCGCCGATGCGCACCAAGGTGTAGGCGAGCAGGTCGCGCGCCAGCGGCAGAGGGAATCCGTCTTCGCGTTCGACGCGGGCGAGCAGCGCGCCGACCGCGGTGACCGCGTGCGGCTGCACCGGGCCGTCGCTGGCGGTGAGGATGCGCAGGCCCGAGCGCGGCTCGTTCTCGAAGTAGCGCCGGAACGGCTCGTTGACCGTCTCCCAGCGGGCGACCCGGCTGAGTACCTCGACGATGCGGTGCGCGCCCTCGGCCCGGCACTTGGCGTCGGCCTTGGCGATCATCTGGTTGTACTCCTGCACCAGCATCGCGCCGAGCAGCCCCTCGCGCGAGCCGAACCAGCGGTAGACCGAGGCGCGACTGAGGCCCAGTTCGGCTGCGATGGATTGCACATCGACGCGTTCGCCCGCCAGGAAGGCGCGGCGGGTGAGGGCGATGACCTGCTCGCGGGTCGCCGACGCGGGACGGCCGGGGGAGCGGGCGCCACCGGTGGGGGAAGCGGAAAGGGTCATCCTCGAACAGTACACAGATCGATACGTGTCCCAAAAGGAAACGGTGCCGCAGCCTGGACCGGTAGTGTACGTCGCTGGCTGGTCCACCGACTGAAGGATATGAGCTATGCGGGTTTTCGACGGGATCGCCGACTTGGAGAAGGCGGTCGGCGAGCATCTCGGGTACAGCGACTGGTACACCGTGACACAGGAGAAGGTGAATCTGTTCGCCGAGGCGACCGGCGATCACCAGTGGATCCACGTCGACCCCGAGCGCGCGGCGCAGGGGCCCTTCGGCGGACCGATCGCGCACGGCTTCCTGACGCTGTCGCTGTTGCCGGTGCTGAGCAAGCAGGTCTTTCGCGTCGACGGCCTGAAGATGGGCATCAACTACGGTCAGGACAAGGTGCGATTCCCCTCCTCCGTCCTGGTCGGCAGCAGGCTGCGGGCCGGGATCGAGCTGCTGTCGGTGGAGCGCAGCGCGGCCGGCGCCCGGGTGCGTACCCGGGTGACCGTGCAGGTCGAGGAGGCGCCGAAACCGGCATGCGTGGCCGAGCACATCTCGGTGATGGTCGACTGACGGTGGACGCCACGCGGTAGCGGGCGTGACGCGAGATCACCGAAACGGCCGTCCGCGTCACGTCGCCGCCCTAGGATCGTGGACACCCTGACAGCTCGCCGAAGGGATCCCGATGACGACGACGTCCGAGAACGCCCCCTCGCCGAACTCTTCTACGTCCGGCCGCCGGGGCACCCGGTTGGCGGCGGTGTGCGCGTGCGCCGCGGGGCTGTCGCTGGGCGCGGCGCCATCGGCGTCGGCGACGGTCACCGGTGTCGAGGCGCTGCCGAATCTGAGTTTCGGCATGGCGACCAACTACGGCACCGACTGCACCGCCACCATCCAGGCCTTCGTCACCGACCCGGTCGCCCCGGTGCACTTCTACGACGACGGGACGCCGCTGGCGACGGTCGCGCCCACCGGTGGCGTCGCCCTGCTGACCTGGATCCCGGCCACGCCGGGACTGCACCGGATCAGCGTGGCGCAGTCCTCGGATCCGGCGGTCTCCTGGTATGTGGATCTGCCGGTCGGTTACGGCGAGCCCGTGGGCGTCGGCTGCGCGGTCATCGGCGGCTGAACCGGTCGGTCTCGGCCGCTGCGGGCCCGTGTCCCTCGGCGCGGATGTCACCGGGGCGTGATATCCAGTTCCGATGAGACCGGCGCGGGATTTCTATGACGTCGTCGTGGTCGGCGGCGGGCACAACGGCCTGGTCGCGGCCGCTTACCTGGCGCGGGCCGGACGTTCGGTACTGGTGCTCGAGCGGCTCGACCACACTGGCGGGGCGGCGGTGTCGCAACGTCCCTTCCCCGGCGTGGACGCGCGCCTGTCGCGCTACTCGTACCTGGTGAGCCTGCTGCCGCGCCGCATCGTCGAGGACCTCGGGCTGCGTTTCCGGCTCCGGCCCCGGCGGATCTCCTCCTACACCCCGGTCGGCGAGGCCGGCCTGCTCGTCGACACCGCCGCACCTGAGCGCACCAGGGCGAGCTTTCGGCGGCTCACCGGTTCGGACCGGGATTACGAAGCGTGGCAACGTTTCTCGGTGACCACCACCCGGCTGGCCGAGCGGGTCTTCGCGACGATGACCGAACCGCTGCCGACCCGCGCCGAACTACGCCGCCTGATCGACGACGAGGCGACCTGGGAAGCGATCTTCGAGCGTCCGCTCGGCGAGGTCGTCACCGGTACCTTCGCCGACGACACCGTCCGCGGCGTCGTCTTCACCGACGCGCTGATCGGCACCTTCAGCCACGGCGCCGACCCGTCGTTGCGACAGAATCGCTGCTTCCTCTACCACGTCATCGGCGGCGGCACCGGCGACTGGAACGTGCCGGTGGGTGGCATGGGCGCGCTGACCGACGCGCTGGCCGACGCCGCGCGAGCAGCGGGCGCGGAGCTGATCACGAGCGCGGAGGTGACCGCCATCGGCAGTGACGGGCGCACGGCCGACGTCGGCTGGGAAGGCGGTACCGTGGGTGCTCGCCATGTGCTGGTCAACGCCGCGCCCCGCGAACTGGATCGACTGCTCGGCAGGCAGGCGCGCGACGAGCCGGAGGGTGCTCAGCTCAAAGTGAACATGGTGCTGCGCCGGTTGCCGCGACTACGTGATCCGCGGGTCGATCCACGCGACGCCTTCGCCGGTACCTTTCACGTCGCCGAGTCCTACAGCGGGCTCGAGCAGGCCTATCGGCAGGCAAACGCCGGGATACTGCCCGAGGTGATTCCGTCCGAATTGTATTGCCACACACTGACCGATCGCTCGATCCTTTCCGGCGCGGCCGCCGACTCCGGCATGCACACCCTCACTCTTTTCGGCTTGCACACTCCGGCAAGGCTTTTCCGCGGCGACCCCGAAGGGGCGCGTACCGCGGCGCTGGACGCGGCCCTGGCCGGGCTCGATGCCGTGCTCGGCGAACCGCTGGCCGACTGCCTCGCCGTCGACGCCGAGGGCAAGCCGTGCCTCGAGGTCAGGACGCCGGTGGATCTGGAGCGCGATCTGGGTCTGCCCGGCGGGCACATCTTCCACGGGGACCTCCGATTCCCCTGGCAGGAAGGCGAAATGGGCGACGCGGCGCACCGTTGGGGCGTGGCCACCGATATCGCCAACGTGCTGATCTGTGGCGCGGGGGCGGTCCGCGGCGGCGGGGTGAGCGGGCTCGGCGGCCACAACGCGGCGATGGCCCTGCTGTCGGGACGATGACCGAAGACTCTGCCGTGGCAACCTCGATCAGTTGTACAGTCCGCACGATATCGCCGGATTATCTGTATTCAGGAGTTCTGCATGATCGACCAACCCCGCCCCGTTCGCACCGACGTACCGACCTCGGCGCGCATCTGGAATTACTGGCTGGGTGGCCGTGACTATTACGAGGTGGATCGGCAGGCCGGGGAGGCCGGGGTCGTCAGTTATCCCGAGATCCGGACGATGGCAGTGCAATCCCGGCAGTTCCTGATCCGCACGGTGCGCTGGCTCGCCGCCGAGGCCGGGGTACGGCAGTTCCTCGATATCGGCACCGGGCTGCCCACCATGCAGAACACCCACGAGGTGGCGCAGGCCGCCGCGCCCGATGCCAAGGTCGTCTATGCCGACAACGATCCGCTGGTGCTCGCTCACGCCAGGGCGTTGCTGGTGAACTCCACGCCCGAGGGCACGACCACCTATGCCGAAGCCGATTTCAACGATCCCGGGCCGCTGATCGATGCCGCCCGCGCCGTGCTGAACTTCGACGAGCCCGTCGCGGTGCTGTTCATCGGCGTTCTCGGGCACGCCGACAGCTACTCCGACGCGCAGCGCGCGGCGCGGGCGATCATGGCGCCGCTGGCCTCCGGCAGCTACCTCGCGCTCTACGACGGCAGCACCGACGACCGCGACTACGTCCGGATGTGCGCGAACTACACGAAAACCGGTGGTGCGCCGTACACTCCGCGCACCGCCGAGCAGATCCGTGGTCTGTTCGACGGATTGCAGATCGTCGAACCGGGCGTGGTGCCGATCAATTTCTGGCGCACCGACGACGCCGAGCAGGGCATCCGCCCCGCCTCGGCCTGGGGCGGGGTGGGGCGCAAGCCCTGACGCGGCGGCACGGGCTGGTTCAGCCGCGGCGCAGGGTGCCCGCGATCTCGCCGCCGAACAGGCCCGGCGTGCTGTAGGCCAGCGAGCCGTCCGGTTGCAGGCGGACGGTGGAGACCGAGCCCTCGTCGGCGCAATCGCGCGGGCTGTCGGGGCCGAGCCGCGCGACGAAGGTGAGTTGGTCGCCGGTCACGTCGGTGAGCCGTTCGATGCGGCTGCACCGGTGGCCGGTGATCTTGCCGGTATTGGTCGATCGGGCCAGTTCGGCGCCGATCTCGCCGTCGTCGATGGTCAGCTGGATGTCGAAGGTGATCAGGCCATCGGCGGCCGTGCCGCGCCAGGTGCCGACGAACTCTGCCGGGACCGCCGAGGCGGGGGATTCGGTGGTGGTCGCGGCGGCCGAGGTGGTCGTGGTCTCGGACGTGGTCGTGGTGTCCTGCACGATCGCCGAGGGGCTCGCTTCGGTGCCGCCCGGCTGATCGCCACGAAGCTCGAGGCCGATGAAGAACGCTCCCGCCGCCACGGCCACGGCCACCACGGCGAGCGCGGCGATCAGCGGGCCACGCCTGCCCGGGCGTTCGGCCGGCCGGGAGTCCGCGGAGCGATCGCGGCCCGGCGGTCCGTATCCGGGTGTGGCCTGCCCACCGTGCCGGCCGGAGTCGGGCGCACCGGCGCCGGGCGCGGCATAACCGGACGGGCTCCGCTCGGCGCTTCCGTGCCAGCGCTCGGCCGGGGTGTGCAGGGCGGTGGGGTCGGTGCGACCGGACGGGACGCCTGCGTTCCATCGGTTGGTCGCCGGCTGTGCGAGCGGGTAGCCGTCGGCCGGATTCGCCTGTGTCGCATACGAACCGGACGGCGACCGGGTGCCCGTCGAGTCGTGACCGAGGGTCGGGCGCCGATCCTGCACGTACCGAAGGGGCTGGGAATGTGGTGGTGTGCCGACGTGCTCGGTGGGGTGGCCCGGGAGATCGCCCGGACCCGAATCGAGGTCGAGCAGTCGCACCGCGCGCTGGCTGACCTCCTCGAGCACGGCGGCGGGCAGCCAGCCGCTGCGCTCGCGGGCGCCGAGGTGATCGAGATGCTCGAGCACCTGGCGGGGCGATGGCCGGTCGGCGGGGTTCTTGGACAGGCAGGCGGCGACCAGCCCGCGCAGCGCCTCCGGGACGGCGTCGATGCGGGGTTCCTCGTAGACGATGCGGAACAGCAACTGCACGGTGTCGCCGCCGCCGAACGGACCCTGGCCGCCCGCGGCGTAGGTGAGTACTCCGCCCAGGGCGAACATGTCGCCCGCCGGGCCGACCGTCTCCCCGGTCACCTGCTCCGGACACATGAAAGCCGGTGAGCCGATGACCTTTCCGGTGGTGGTCAGCGCGGTGTCCTCGACGGCGCGGGCGATACCGAAGTCGATCACCTTCGGCCCGTCGACGGCCAGCAGCACGTTCGACGGCTTCAGGTCCCGGTGCACCACCCCGGCCTCGTGTACCGCGACGAGTGCCTCGGCCAGCCCGCGCGCGAGCACGATCAGACTGCGTTCACCGAACGGGCCGAATCGTTCGACGGCATCGGAGAGCGCGATCCCGGCGACGTATCCGGTCGCCAGCCACGGCGGGTCGGCGTTCACGTCGGCGTCGAGCACCGGCGCGGTGCAGGAACTGCCGACCCGCCGCGCCGCGGCCACCTCCCGCTGGAATCGGGCGCGGAATTCCGGGTCGGTGATCAGATCGGGGCGGATCACCTTGACCGCGACGGTGCGGCCACCGGCATTGCGGCCCAGGTACACCCGGCCCATGCCACCGACGCCCAGAACGCCGAGGAGCCGGTAGTCGCCGATCCGGCGGGGGTCGTCATGGCCGAGCGGTTGCATCGCGAACGAGGGTCCCTTCGAATAGAACTGACGAAAGGCTACCCATGCGCGCGCAGTGGTCGCGACACGCACCGGGCCGGGCGCCGCGGGACGCATCATGGAGTCGTGGCCGACGAAGCGACACCGCCCAGGGTGGTGGTGATGGGAGTGTCCGGCTCGGGCAAGTCGACGGTCGGATCGCGGCTGGCAGCGGCCGTCGGTGTGCCCTTCGCCGAGGGCGACGACTTCCACCCCGCCGCGAACATCGCCGCCATGAGATCGGGCGTCGCGCTCACCGACGCCGACCGCGCGCCCTGGCTCGACCGGATCGCCGCCCGGCTCGCCCGAGCCGGCGACGGCGCGGTGATCAGCTGCTCGGCGCTGGCCCGCGCCTACCGCGACCGGCTGCGCGCGGATGTGCCCGACCTCGTCTTCGTCCACCTCGATGTGCCACGCGCCGAACTGGACCGGCGGCTGCGACAGCGATCCGGCCATTTCATGCCGGCGGCCCTGCTCGACTCACAGCTGGCGACGCTGGAAGCGCTCGAGCCGGACGAGGCCGGCATCGTTCTGGACGGGACCAGGACACCGGAGGAACTGGTGGACCGAGCGGCGAGCCGGCTGCTCGACGGCCGGACGCGGCGGGATCACTGAGCGGGCAACCATCGGCTCCGGACGAGCCGCGGTGTCCCGGTTCTCAGCCGAAATCCGGGGCGGGGCAGTTGCCGGACGAGACCAGCGGCACGCAGATTCCGGTCGCCTCCGAGAACAGCAGTCCGCCGCCGTAGACGAGGGCGGCGACCGCGATCGCGGCGAAGACCAGCACCCAGAACAGGCCGGGCAGCTTGGTGAGCCCGGCGAGCTGGTCGGCGTCGGAGCCGACGCCACCGGGATTGCCCCAGTTGCGCCTGCGGCCGCGCTGCATCTCGATCACCGGCCGCAGCCCGGCGAAGAGCAGGAACCAGGCGGCCAGGTAGGCGAAGGCGGCCTGCACGATGTCGGTGCCGAACCAGGAGACCACGAAGATCAGGCCGCCGAGCGTGACCACGGTGAACGCGCCGTAGAGGTTACGCACTTTGATCAGCACCGCGGCCAGCAGCGCGATCGCGGTCCAGAGCATGAGGGTGATCCGGTCGGCGCCCAGCAGCGCGGCGAACCCGAGACCCAGCAGCGGCGGCGCGGGGTAACCGGCCAGGGCGGTCAGAATCATGCCGGGGCCGTAGGGCTTTCCGCTGGAGACCGTCAATCCGGAGGTGTCCGAATGCAGGGTGATGCGGTCGAGCCTGCGTCCGGTGAGCAGGGCGGCCAGCGCGTGCCCGCCCTCGTGCACGATCGTGACGACATTGCGGGCCATCCGCCACAGCGGTCCGTAGGAAACCAGCACCACCGCCAGTGCCCCGGTGACGAGCACCAGCTGCCACGGCGGCGGTTCCTGGGTGGTCGTGAGCCGGTCCACGATGGACGCGCCGCGCTCGAAGAATTCGTCGGTCTGCACCCGCCGAACCCTAGCGACCACACGCGTGCCCCGCAGCGGTGCAGCTCAGCCCCACCCGGCGGTTCAGCCCGCGGCGGGCACGGCCTCGGCGTCGGCGAGTTCGGCCTTCCACGTGCGGAAGCCCTCCTCGGTGCGGCCGCGCCGCCAGTAGCCGGAGATCGACGAGGCCCACTGGGCGGGCACTTCGCGCTCGCGGCGGATGTAGCGACGCATGTCGTGCATCACCGCCTGGGCCTCGCCGTGGATGAAGACCTGCACCTGCCCCGCGCGCCACTGCGCGGCGCGCACCGTAGCGGCGAGCAGTTCGCCCGCGGGGCGCTCGCCCCGGTGCAGCCAGGTCAGTTCGATGCCGTCGGGCTTGATCAGATCGAGTTCGTCCGCGGGACCGGCGATCTCGACGAAGGCGAGACCGACCGCGTCGGCGGGCATGGCCTCGAGAGCGGCCGCGATGGCGGGCAGTGCGGCCTCGTCACCGGCCAGCAGGTGCCAGTCCGCGTCCGGTCGCGGCGAGTACGCGCCGCCGGGGCCGTAGACGTCGATGGTGGTGCCGGGAGCGACACCGGCCGCCCACGGCCCGCCGATGCCTTCCTCGCCGTGGTGCACGAAGTCGACGGCGATCTCGCCGGTCGCCGGGTCGACCTTGCGGATGGTGTAGGTGCGCAGCACCTCGCCGCCGTCGCGGTCGAAGACGAACTTGACATAGGAATCACTGAATTCGCTCGGACGGAAGTCCTCGCTGGTGAAATACACCCGGATCAGGTGTTCGTTCAGGGGTGCGGAACGCAGGACCGTGAGGGTTGCGCGCTGGCGGGCCAAGGGGACCTCCGAAACAAGGAATATAAGGATTGCCTAACCAAGGTACCCGGCTCCGGCACCTCATGGGGAACGGCGGGGTTCGGTTCATCGTGAGAGTTACCGCTGACTCCCGCGGTAGGCGCACGGGATCATGACGATCATGACGCAGATCGCCCCGAACCCGACCGACAGCGTGCGTAGGCGCTACCGTGACGCCGACGCCGCCGGACCCGCCGAGTGGAACCCCACCCTGGCGGTCCTGCACGACCATCGTTCGGTGCGTCGCTATCTGCCCGACGACGTCTCCGACGACACCCTCCGCTTGCTCGTCTCGGCCGCCCAGTCCGCCCCGACCTCCTCCAATCTGCAGGTCTGGAGCGTCGTCGCCGTCCGTGACCCCGAGCGCAAGTCCCGCCTGGCCGCCCTGGCCAACAACCAGGCGCACATCGAGCAGGCGCCGGTGCTGCTGGTCTTCACCGCCGATTTCGCCCGGCTCCGGCAGCTGGCCGCGGACAAGGACGCTCCGCTGGCGGGCGCCGACTACCTGGAGTCCAGCTATGTCGGCTTCATCGACGCGGCGCTGGCCGCTCAGAACGCCCTCGTCGCCGCGGAATCCCTCGGCCTCGGCACCGTCTACATCGGCGCGCTGCGCAACAAGCCCGAGGAGGTCGCGGCCGAACTCGGCCTGCCGCCCGGCGTGTTCGCCACCTTCGGCCTGGTCGTCGGTCACCCCGACCCCAGCGAGAACGCCCAGGTGAAACCGCGCCTGCCGCAGGAGGCGGTGCTGCACCACGAGACGTACGGGCTGCCCGCGCAGCGCGAGCACATCCAGGCCTACGAGACGCGCATCGCCGAGTTCTACGCCGAGCAGGAACTCGAGCACTCCTGGACCGATCGGGTGCTGAAGCGCCTGGCCTCCGCGCAGAGCCTGTCCGGTCGCGACCGGCTGCGCATTTCGCTCGAGAAGCAGGGCTTCCCGCTGTTGTGAACCCGGCCGCCGGGCCGACGTCTCCGGCTCGGCCCTTCCGGGTCGTCAGCTCGCGGCGAGCTTGGCGATGAGTTCGTAGGACCTGGCACGGTCCTCGATGTCGTAGACCATGGTGTTGAGCATCAGCTCGTCGGCCTCGGTTCGCCGCAACAGGTCGGTGAGCTGGTCGCGCACGGTCTCCGGGGAGCCGAGCACCTGACCGGCGCGGCGCTGCGCGATGAACAGACGCTCGTGCTCGGTGAACTCGTAGGCCGCGGCCTGCTCGGGAGTGGCCAGCGCGCGGGGGCGGCCCGCGGCCAGCTGCAGGAACACGAGATCACGGGGACGGGCCAGCTCCTCGGCGCGCTCGTCGGTGTCGGCGGCCAGCGCGCCCGCCGCCACCATCGCGTACGGCGCCTCCAGAGCGGCGGACGGACGGAATTCGGATCGATACAGCGCCAGCGCGGGCTCGGTCGCCGCCGGGTTGATGTGATGGGCGAAGGCGAACCGCAGACCCAGCGCGGCGGCCACCTGCGCGCTGTAGCCGCTGGAACCGAGCAGCCAGATCTCCGGCTCGTGATCGCGGCCGGGGGTGGCGGTGATGCCGCCGGGGCCGACACCGCGGAAGAAGCGCAGCAGATCGGCCAGCTCCTGCGGGAAGTTCTCCGCCGACAGGCCCGCCTCGGTGCGGCGCAGCGCGCGTGCTGTCGCGTGGTCGGTGCCGGGAGCGCGGCCGATGCCGAGGTCGATGCGTCCCGGATGCAACGCCTCGAGCGTGCCGAACTGCTCGGCCACCACCAGCGGCGCGTGGTTGGGCAGCATCACCCCGCCCGAGCCCACCCGAATCCGGCTCGTCGCCGCGGCCACGTGCGCGATGACCACCGCGGGCGCGGAGCTGGCGATGCCCGGCATGTTGTGGTGCTCGGCCACCCAGAAGCGCCGGTAGCCCAGCTCCTCGGTGCGCCGGGCGAGTTCGGTCGTCGCGGCCAACCCGGCCGCCGCGCCGGCGCCTTCCTGCACCGGCGCGAGATCGAGCACGGACAGCGGGACGTCGATCATGGGGCTCCTCGGGCATAGGCGAATCCGACGGCAAGTCTGTTCAGGACAACGCCGCGTGCCCGGGCGGGCATTCCACGGGATCGGTCACACCGTGCCGTCGACGGCACGCCCGGGCAGCATCGCGGCGGCGGCCAGCAGCAGCGCCGCCATCACCGCGATCGCCACGAACACCAGGTGCACGGCCTCGGCCAGCAGCGCGGGCGCGGGCTGGCCGGTCCCGCCGACCCGCGCGTTGACGATCGCGCCGAACACCGCCACTCCGACGGCACTGCCGATCGAGCGCGAGAAACTGTTCGCCGAGGTCACCACGCCGCGCTCGGACCACTGCGCGCTGGTCTGGGCGGCGATCAGGCTCGGCGTGGACACCAGCCCGAGGCCCGCGCCGATCACGAAGCACGACAGCGCCACCCGCCAGACCGGCGAGTCCTGGTCGATGAGCACCGCCGACAGCGCGCCGAGGGTGGCCAGCCCGCTGCCGATGAGCGCGCTGCCGCGGAAACCGATGCGCAGATACACCTTCCCGGCCTGCGAGGCGGCCAGCGGCCACCCCAGGGTCAGCGCGCCCACCGTCAGGCCGGCCACCAGCGCGCTCGCCCCGAGCACGCCCTGGCTGAAGGTCGGCACGTACGAGGACAATCCGAGCATCACCGCGCCGACCGAGATGGCGATCAGGCTGCTCGCGATCACCACGCGCCGGGTGAACACCCACAGCGGCAGGATCGGATGATCCGTGCGCGTCTCGACCCAGCCGAACACCGCCAGCGCCACCCCGCCGAGCGCGAAGACTCCGATGCTCTGCGGCGACGACCACGCCCAGGCCTGCCCGCCCTCCAGCAGGCCGAGGATCACCGCGCCCGCGCCGATGGTGAGCAGCACGGCGCCCGGATAGTCGATGCGCTGATCGCCGCGCTCGGCTTCCTCCCGGAAGTTGCGCGCCAGCGTCCACAGCGCGATGGCGGCGAGCGGCAGATTCACCAGGAAGATCCAGCGCCAGCTCACGAAATCGACGAACACCCCGCCCAACAGCGGCCCACCCACCGCCGAGATCGCCCACACGCTCGCCAGATAGCCCTGCACCTTGGCGCGCTCGGCCAAAGTGTAGAGATCACCGGCGATCACCATGGTCATCGGCTGGATCGCGCCGGCGCCGACGCCCTGCACCGCGCGGAACACGATGAGCGCGGTCATGCTGGTGGCCAGACCGCACAACAGCGACCCCACGGCGAAGGTGGTGATGCCGAAGAGGATGACCGGCTTGCGGCCCACGATGTCGGCCAGCTTGCCGTAGACCGGGACCGTGACCGCCTGCGCCAGCAGATAGATCGAGAACAGCCACGGGAACTGCGAGAACCCGCCGAGCGAACGGGTGATCGAGAGGACGGCGGTGGCGATGATGGTGGCGTCGAGCGCCACCAGTCCGGTGGCCAGCATCAACGACCCGAGGATCGGCCCGCGGTCGGAGCGCAGACCGACGTTGGGCGATCCGATGTCTGTTGCCACCTGTACTCCTGTTCCGGCGGGCCGTCGTCGGGCGAGACCGCGCCGCCCGGGTTCTCTGTGTATACCGGCACCAACTTTCCGGTTGCCAGGGGTTATTCCGGGCGAGAGCATGCGACTATGGACGGGTCGCGTAGATCACCAGGGGTTTCCGTCAAAGGGGGAACAATGGACACGCTGAAGCTCGATCCGGCTGCGGTCGCGGCATATACCGCCATCGCCGACACCGTGTCGGAACAACTCGCGAACGCGGCGCAGGCGGGCGCGGGCGCGCTCGATCGGTCGCGGCTGGAGGCCGATCTCGGCATGCTCGGCGCCGGATTCGCCGCCAAGTTCACCGCCGCGGTCGCCGAACACACCCAGGCCCTGTCGACCGCCGGTCAGCTGGTCGGCGCCTACGGTCAGGCCTTGCGCGACTACAGCGCCGCGATGACCACGAGCGACGCGGCCTCGGCGGCCGAGCTGGCGAAGACGAGCGAGGAACTGGCATGAGGCCGCTGACCGCGCTGCGCAGGCGCCGCCCCGCTGATACCGTCGCGAGCGATTCGCTTCCCGTCACCCCCGACCCGGCGGTCGATCCGCCGATGATCGCCGCGCTGGTGCGCCCGATGCTGCAATTGCGTTCCACCCTCGGTTCCGGCGCGACCATGCCGGATCGCACCATCACCGCCGCACTGTCGGCGGCCAGTACGCAGGCCGCCGATTCCGAGGGCCCGCATCGCAACGGCCTGCACGCGCTCGAGTCCACCTGGACCTCGGCCGGAGCGGACGCCGCGGTGCCCGCCTTGCGTACCACCCAGACCGAGATCGGCGAGATCTCCGATCGCGGGCCCGCCTATCTGTCGGTGCTCTCCGACGCCCAGGCCACCAGCGCCCGCGCCGCGCGCAAGGTCGACCAGATCATCGCCGACTTCCGCGCCGACGCACGCGTGATCCTGGCCAACTCCACCTCCGCGCCGGAGACCGACGCGGTGATCGACCGCGCGGCTACCGCGCTGCGCGAGGCCATCGAAACCGTCGAGGCCGCGCAGACCGAGATGGACGGCCACACCCAGCGGATCGACACGATGGGCCCGCTCACGGTCACCACGCCGGCGGGGCTCACCGACCGCAGCGGCGGTATCGGCGGAACAGCCACGCCGGCGACCTATTACTCGAACCTGCCCGCCTCGGGTATCCCGCAGACCACGGCCGACGGGCAGCCGCTGGACCCGGCGCTCATCGCGCAGATGCAGCTCCAGCAGCAGCTGATCGCCGCGGGCGTGGATCTGGGCACCGCGGCCATCACCGCGGGCGTCGATATCGGCACACACCTGATCGACAAGATCGCCGAGACCGGCATGCACGCGATGGACACCGTCGCCGCCTCGGCGGACGCGGCCATCTCGCAAGCGATTCCGGAACTGATCAATCCGGGCAGCACCACCACCGCCGGTGCGGGCACATCCGGCTCGACGCCGAACAAGCTGTTCGACTTCGGCGGCGGCACCGGTCCGTCGAATCCGTCGGCGATGACCGCGGCACCGGGCACCCTCGGTGGCACGCCGAAGGCCGATACGCCGAAACCCGCTGTGCCCGAACCGAGCCCGGGTCATTCGATCACTCCCGATCCGGCCGACAAGCCGGTCGCCCAGGCGCCGTTCTCCGGTAACTCGGAGCCGTCCAGGCCGGTCTCGCCGGGCGGTGCGGCAGGCGGTATGGCCATGCCGCCGGGCGCGGGCGACCAGGACCGCAAGCGCGACGGTCAGCTGGGGGTGACAGTGCCCGCGTCGGAGATCCTGCCCGAATCGAGCACCGTTCCCGCCGCCGTGATCGGCGATTTCGGCGATGACGCCCTCTGACCGAGACCCGAACGCGCCCGGCCCCGCCAACCCGTTCGACACGGGCCTGCCGATGCTGCGTATGCCGCCCCCGGCGGCGTCCAAGAGCAAACGCAAACGCAAACGTCAGGCGGGCCGGGTCATCGGCCGCAATGTCGGCGCCGCCCGCGCCGAGCCCGGCGTGATCGACTCCGCGGGCACCGCCGACGAGCCGATTCCGCCGCTGCCGGTGCCCGAACGCTCACGGCCGAGCGGGGATTGGGCGCAATGGCTGGAGCCGCGCTCGACATCGGCGCGGCCGCCCGCGCGTGCGTGGGCGGGTTCCCGCGTGCCGACGGATACGGGCGCGTCCGCGGCGAAGCCGTCGCCCGACCGTGACTACCGGGATTCCGATGGGAACATCGACGGCGACCGCGGTTCGGGTGCGAGCGCTGATGTCCACCGCGGCGCGGGCGGGACTGCCTACCCGGACGTGGGTGGAGACGCCGACGGCGATCGCGGCTCGGGTGCAGGCGCCTACGACGACCGGGGCGCGGGCGGAGAAGCCGACGACGACCGGGACGCGGATGCAGGCGCGTACGACAACCGGGAAAGCGGCGTCGGCTACGGCAGCGGGGAATTCGGCGGAGATGCCTCCGACGCCCACGGCTTCGGTGCGAGCCCCTACGCCGACAGGGGAGACAGCGAGAACCGCTACGACGGGGATGCTTTCGGCGATGCCGGGGCGTTCCAGCGGGAGGCGACCGTCCGCGACTGCGAGGAGTACGACCTCGGCGACGAGCCGCCCGCTCGCGGAGCGGGCCGCGGCGGGGCCGCCGACCCGGATTCGTCCGGTGCCGATGTCGCCGATCGACGGTTCGACCGGAAGTACGCCGCGGCGAACATCTTCGACGAGGCCGGTCCGGACGAGCCGAAGCGGCTGCCCTCGCTGATCGATCGCACCGGCGGCAATCCCGGCCCGTCCCTGCGCAGGCCGCGCCCGCAGGGAGCCGACAGCGGGTCCGGCAATGACCGCCTGCCGGCGGTACTCGTGGTCGTCGGCGTCCTGATCGCGGTCGGGTCGATCGTCTGGGCGCTGCTGCCCGGTGCGCCGCCCGTGCAGCAGGCCGAGGCGCCGGTCGAGCAGGCCACGCCGCCGCCGGCGCCGACCACCACCGTCGCCCCCGAAGTAACCGCGGTCGCCACGCCCGGCTGCGAGCAGCGCAATTCCGCCGATGTCGTCTCCGGAACGCAGCCGGGCGGCACCACCGACGGCCCTTCGGCCATCCTGGCGTTCGAGCACGCCTACTACGTCCTGCGCTCCGGCGCGGCCGCGCGAGCGGTGGTGACCCCGGACTCCACCGTGCCCGCCGCCGACCAGATCCAGCGCGGCATCGACCAGGTGCCCGTCGGCACCCGCTATTGTGTGCACATCACCAAGCTCCAGGCTCCCTCGGCGGACGGCCTGACCCGCTGGGAGGTGCGGCTGACCCAGCAGTACCCGGACGAGCAGCCGAAGACCTTCCTGCAGTCCATCGCCACCCGCAGCCACACCGGGAAGACGTTGATCGCCTCGATCTCGATGGCCTGACGGATCTCGATGGAACAGCGGTCATTCGGTCCGCTCGAAAATTGTGGGCAGTGGCATCGATCGGGCCGGTTTGTGCCGCGCTGCCCGGGTATTACCTCGGCATCGCACGCCGTCGGGCGTGTCTTTGCTCGAGGATAGGAGAAGTGATGCTTGGTCTCGGAATCATCGGCTGGATCATCATCGGAGGCCTCGCCGGTTGGATTGCCAGCAAGCTCATGAAGACCGACGCCCAGCAGGGCATCCTGCTCAACATCGTGGTGGGCGTCCTCGGTGGCCTGATCGGCGGCTTCCTGCTGAAGCTGTTCGGCGTGGACGTCGAAGGCGGCGGTCTGTGGTTCAGCTTCTTCACCTGCCTCGCCGGCGCGGTGATCCTGCTGGCCTTGGTCCGCGCGTTCACCGGTCGTCGCGGCGCCCTGCACTGACGCACCGAGCCCGGTGCCGGCGGCACCGAGCTGAGACGAGCCCGACCACCGTCCCCGGATCGCCGGGGGCGGTGGTCTCGTCGTGTCAGGACCCCGAAGCGTCCGTGTCGGCGCTGCCGTTCTCGGCGGTAGCCGCCAGGATCAGCCGGCTGATGTGGGCGTGGATCGCGCCGTTGTCGTCGTCGGCGACCAGTTCCAGGAACAGGGCCGATCCCGCCGCCATGGCGATGAGCGCGCGGGCGTGCAGATCGGCGTCCTCGGGGGAGAGGCCGGGCGGCGCGAGCAGAGCGGCCGCCGGTCCGCTGAACCCGGACCACAGCCGCCTGCGCAGGTCGGGATCGCGGTCGAGGGCGGTGAGCAATCCGGGGACTGCC
The DNA here is from genome assembly GCF_000308595.1 of Nocardia higoensis NBRC 100133. Lineage (GTDB taxonomy): Bacteria > Actinomycetota > Actinomycetes > Mycobacteriales > Mycobacteriaceae > Nocardia > Nocardia higoensis. Next base: position 75,512 of record NZ_BAGA01000074.1, read on the forward strand.
GCTCTGACCTCGGGGCGGGCGAACAGTTCGCGGCTGCCGCGCAGCACCCACTCGACCCAGCCGCGGCGGTCGGCGCCTGCGAAGGGGGACAGATCGGGGACTTCGCCGAGGACGGCGTGCAGGACCAGTTCGGGCTTGGTCGCCCAGCGGCGCTGGATGCTGGCCCGGCCGACGCCCGCGCGAGCGGCCACGCCCCGGACACTGAGGTCGTCGTAGCCGTCCTCGACCAATAGCTCGCGCACGGCGGGCAGGACCCGCTGCTCGATCGACTGGTCGCGCGGTCTGCCCGCGGCGCGCACAGGTGGCCTCCTATCGGCCGATGTCGTCATCCGGCTTCCCATTCGATATTACGATGCCAGTGGTATCGATTATGGTGTCGAGATCGTGAGCGTCGATTGTCGCGCCTTTCGCGATGCGATGTGGGCGACCGGCACCGATCCGGAGAGGAAGAGGTCCAGATGCGACTGTCGAGAGAGACGCTGCCGTGCTGATCGCGGTCACCGGGGGCACCGGATACCTGGGCGCGCACACCGTCGCCGCCCTGCTCGCCGACGGGCACGCGGTGCGACTGCTGGTGCACCCCAGCGAGGACGTCGCCGCCGCGCTCGCGCTGTTCGAGGCGCAAGCCGATCGCATCGAGACCGTGACGGGCGACATCCGCGACCCTCGGGTCGTCTCCACGCTGCTCGACGGCTGCGACGCGCTGCTGCACGCGGCGGGCATCGTCGGCACCGACGACCGGCGCGAGGCGCTCATGTGGGAGGTGAATGTCGAAGCGACAGGCCGGATTCTGGCCGAGGCGACCAAACGCGGCCTCGACCCCATCGTGCACGTCGCCAGCTACAGCGCGCTGTTCCCGTGCCCGGATCCGGTGATCACCCCCGACAGTCCGACCGCGCCCGGCCGCAGCGCCTACGGCCGCACCAAATCGACCGCCGACCGGATCGCGCGGGCCCTCCAGGCGGCGGGCGCGCCGGTGGTCGTCACCTATCCGGCCTCGGTGGTCGGCCCCGCCCTCGGCCCGCAGGCGGGCATCACCGCCGACGGCTGGGCGGTCATGCTGCGCAGCGGCCTCGCGCCGAGCGTGCGGGGCGGGATGCAGATGGTGGATGTCCGTGATGTCGCGGCCGTGCACGCGGCGATCATGGAGCCGGGCCGTGGCCCGCGTCGATATCTGGCCGGCGGGCATCTGCTGACCTTCGATCAGATCGTCGACCTGCTCGAAGAGGCGGGCGGCAGACGCATCAGGCGAATCCCGATATCGCCCGGCATGTTCCGGGGTATCGGCCGCGCCAGCGATGTGGTCTCCCGTCTGACGCCCATCAGTGCCGGACTCAGCTACGAGGCGGCCTGGTTGCTGACCGCGGCCACGCCGACCGACGATTCCCGTACGCTCGCCGATCTCGGCGTGCGCTGGCGACCGATCCGCGAATCGATTTTCGACGCGCTGGGCAGTGTGTCGGCGTCCGTGGAGGTCTGAGCGCGACGCGCCCGGAGGTCGCCGTCGGGCGCCCTCGCGCGTCGCTGCCCATTCCGAGTGGAAGTGGGCCGGTCGCACTGGCTACGCTTGTGTCCTTTGCTCATTCGTGTCCAGGTAAGGGGAATTGATGGCCCGCAAGGTGACTGTGTTGCTCGTCGACGATATCGACGGCACCTCCGTCGCGGACGAGACCGTGGCGTTCGCACTCGACGGTGTGAACTACGAACTCGACCTCGCCGCGTCGAATGCCGAACAGTTGCGCAAGATGTTCGCGCAGTGGACCCCCTACGCCCGCCGGGTCGGCAAGGCGCCCGGGGCCAAGACCGCGGGCAAGGCGCGTCGTGACGGCGAGCAGGACCAGACCCTGGCCATCCGGAAATGGGCGCTGAGCGAAGGGATGCAGGTCTCCAGCCGTGGCCGGGTCTCGGCCAAAGTGGTTGAGGCCTACCACCGCGCGAATCCCCAGGGCTGAGCCCGCTCCCGGTCAGCGACCGATTTTCGCGGGGAGTTCGCCGAACACGTTTGACTTTCCGCCGATGTGCAATCCGAATGCTGTGGGCCACCGTCGATCACCGTGAGGCCGGCGGTCGGTTCCGGGGCCGATAGGTTGCCAGAAGGAGGTGAGTCGCATGATTCTCGATTTCGTCTCTGATTTCATCGATGCGATCCGGGCGCTGATCGGGCTGTGACCCGAGCACCGTGATCGCCGAGCACGTGATCGCGGAAGATGCCGCACTGTCGACTCGCTCCGTCCGGGAGGCATCCCGGGGCGGGGCGAGTCCTTTGTGAAGCGCCGAAATGAGCGGGGGCAGCCGGAAATGCCGGCGAGCGTCTCGGCGGGCCATTTCCGTGAATCCGCATCCCTGGGATGAGAACGCGTTCTAGATTTTCGGCATGGCCGATACAGTCACCGCACTTCTCCACGCTCGCGCGGAAGACGACAATCTTGCCGTCGCCTACGAGGACAGCCGCTGGACCTGGCGCGAATACATCGACGGCAGCAGGCGACGGGCCGCCGCCGTGCTGGCGATGCTCGATCGGCAGCGGCCGCCGCACGTGGCGACGCTGCTGGGCAATACCGCGGAGATGCTGTTCGCGCTGGCTGCCGGAGCGCTCGGCGGCTATGTCACCGTCGGGCTCAACGACACCAGGCGGGGTGGGGCGCTGGCCGACGACCTCGCGCGCGCCGACGTCCAGATCGTGCTGACCGACGCCGCGCATCGCGACCTGCTGGCCGGTCTCGAGCTCCCCGGTGTGCTGGTGGTGGATACCTCCGGGCCGGAGTGGGATGACCTGGTGGCGGGCGCGGGCGAGCTCGAGCCGCTCGGCACGCCCGGCCCGATGGACACTTTCATGCTCATCTTCACCTCCGGTACCAGCGGCAATCCGAAAGCCGTGCGCCTGGCGCACATGATGGTGCCGTTCGCGGGACCGCCGCTGACGAACCGCTTCGGAATCGGCCCCGAGGACGTGTGCTACCTGTCGATGCCGCTGTTCCATTCGGCGGCCATCCTCGGAGGCGTCTGTGTGGCGTTGACCAGCGGCGCGGCCATGGTGCCCGCGAAGTTCTCGGCCTCGACCTTCCTGGCCGACATCCGCCGCTACGGCGCCACCTACATGAACTACGTCGGCAAGCCGCTGGCCTACATCCTGGCCACCGAGGCGCGTCCCGACGACGCCGACAATCCGCTGCGGGTCGCCTTCGGCAACGAGGCCACCGATCGCGATATCGCCGAGTTCTCCGAGCGTTTCGGCTGCACGGTGTGGGACGGCTTCGGCTCGACCGAGCTGGCGATCATCATCACCCGCGAAGGCCCCACCCCCGACGGCTCCATCGGCAAGGGCTTCCCCGGTGTGGCGGTGTACGACCCGGAGACCGGGACCGAGTGCCCGCCCGCGGTTTTCGACGACAACGGCGCGCTGGTCAATGCCGACGCCGCCATCGGCGAGTTGGTGAACACCCAGGGCGCAGGCCTGTTCGTCGGCTACTACAACGACGAGGAGTCGACCTCCGACCGGCTGCGCGACGGGATGTACTGGTCCGGGGATCTGGCCTACAAGGACGCCGACGGCTTCATCTACCTGGCGGGCCGCACCGCGGACTGGATGCGGGTCGACGGGGAGAACCTCGCCGCGGGCACCATCGAGCGCGTCCTGCAGCGCCTGCCCGCGCTGAATCGGGTCGCCGTCTACGGCGTGCCCGACGAGCAGGTCGGCGACGCCGTGATGGCCGCGATCGTTCTGGGCGACAACGAAACCCTGACCCCGGAGGAGTTCGCCGACTTCCTGCGCGCCCAGGTGGACCTGTCGCCGAAGGCGTGGCCGCGGTACGTGCGGTTGAACACCGATCTGCCCTCGACCGCGACCAACAAGATCCTCAAGCGCGAACTGAAGTCCGAGGGCGTGACCGCGGGCGACGGCACGTTGTGGGTCCGCCCGGCCCGCTCGCTCGAATACCGGCTCGCCGAGGGGCAGGCGCTGGAAGACAGCGCGGCGCGGTGAAACTCGTCATCGACGCGACCGGGTGTCAGGCACCTCCGGTCGCGCGCTCGGCGCTCGGTCGCGCGGCCACTTTCCGGGTGAGGAAGAGGATCTGGTCGGCCACGGCCGGTTCGAACCAGTCGTTGCCGGCGAAGATGTCGAAGTGGTCGCAGGGATAGTGCCTGACCTCGGCGCGCGCGGCGAAGGCCACCTCGGCGGCGGCCTGTGGCGGCGCGGCCCGGTCGAAATCGGCGATCTGCACCAGCACCGGCGCGGTGATGCGGTCGACGCGCCGATCCGCGCGATAACCGCCGATCTCCAGCCCCACCGACGCGTCGACCTCGTTGCGCCAGGTCGGCCCGGCCAGCGCCAGGTAGCTTTCGTAGTACCCCTCGGCGGTCAGGGCCGCGCGCTCGCCGGGCCTGCCGACCAGCGGCAGCATCGTCGGCGCCGCGCCGAAGCGGGTGGCCAGCGCGCTGCGCACGCCGGTCACCGTGGACGCCGCCATCGCGAGCGGCCCGTGCTGGGCCAGCGCGTGCCGCCCCGCCGAGAGGCCGCTCACCATCGGCGCCACCGAGATCGCCGCGCAGACGTCGGCGCGCTCGGCGGCCAGGGTGAGCACGTGCCCGCCGGACTGCGAGACGCCCCAGAGCACCACTCGCGACCGGTCCACACCCGGCTGCCTGCCCGCCGCGGCGATCGCCGAGCGGTAGTCCTCGACCTGCCCCGCGAGGTGGATGCGCTGGCGAGGTGTGCCGTCCGAGGCGCCGAACCCCCGGTAGTCGAAGGCGAATACGGCCAGGCCCGCTTCGGCGAGCCTGCGGGCGAAGGGCTCGAGGCCGGAATCCTTGGTGCCGCCGAATCCGTGCGCCATCACGACCACCGGCCGGCCCCCCGGGGCGTCGAACGGGCCCTCGACGCCGGAGGTGAAGAACCAGGCGTCGCACTCGGTGCCGTGCGAGTCGAACCGGACGGTGCTGCGCGCGTTCATCGGTTCTCTCCCGCCGTGACCTCGGCGACCCGCGCCCACGAAGGCGGGCCCTGCAGACGCGCTCTCGTCGCGCCCGCGGGAAGCTCCCTGACGCGCATGTCGTGCTCGTAGAGGAAGTAGTCGACCTGCTGGGTGTGGCGCGGCGTGGGGAGCATGTGCCCGGTGTAGCGCTGCTGGTCCTCGGCGATCACCTGCCGCATCCGCTCCGGCGTGGGCAGCCGGTACCGTCCGACCGCGTAGGCGCCGATCAGCCGCGCCTGCGCCTCGACGAACGGGAACAGCGTCGGGGTGGCCTGGGCGAATCCGGCGAACACCAGGTCGTCGATTCCCGGGGCGAACATCCGCTTGTACAGATCGATCCGGTTGTCCGGTGCGCTGAGGAATTCCGGATCGAAGAACGGGAAGGTGATGTTGTAGCCGGTGGCGTAGATGACGATGTCGAAATCGTCGTGACTGCCGTCGGTGAAATGCACGGTGTGCCCGTCGAATCGGGCGATATCGGGTTTGGCCACCACATCACCGGAACCGAGCCGCAACGGCAGTTCGACCGATTGGGTCGGATGCGCCTCGAAGAACTTGTGATTGGGCGTCGGCAGGCCGAAGGATTCCGGCCTGCCGCCCATCAGCGGCTGCCCCCATTGGATGAGCTTGCGCTGCCACGAGGCGGGCAGATACGGCGACGTGCGGTAGTACTTGTCGGCCGGCTTGCCCGCGACGTACTTCGGCACGATCCACGCACCCGAGCGCGTCGACAACGTCAGCGAATTGCCCAGCGCCTTGGACGACAGTTCCACCGCGATATCGGCGGCGCTGTTGCCCAGCCCGACGACGAGGATCCGCGCGCCGGTGAAATCGTGCGGCGTCCACGGATCGATGTAGTGGTGGGCGTGCAGGGTCGTGCCGCTGAACTCGCCGGGGAAGTCCGGCAGGCGCGGATCCCAGTGGTGGCCGTTGGCGACGACGAGCAGGTCGAACACGCGGCGTTCACCGCGTCCGGTGGTCAGCTCCCAGCCGCCACCGGGCAGTCTGCGGGCGTGCTCGACGGGATTGCCGAATTCGATGGACGCGGCCAGCCCGAACGCCTCGCAGTAGTCGTCGAGGTACTGCTTGATCTGGCTGTGATGCGGGAAGTCGGGGTAGTGCTCGGGCATCGGGAAGTCGCGGAAGGACAACCGATGCTTCGAGGTGTCGATGTGCAGCGAACGGTAGGCGCTGCTGTGGCCGTTGGGATTGCCGAAGGCCCAGTTGCCGCCCACCCGGTCGGAGGACTCGAAGCAGACATAGGGCACCCGGTAGTCGGTGAGCATCTTGCCCGCGGTCAGGCCGCTGATGCCTGCACCGATGACAGCCGTGCGAGGCAGATACATCCGATCCCTCCAACGAACAGAATTCCCTCGTGTGTCCGACGAGTAGTCACATTCGCAGATCTGGGCACCGCTGTCGGGGGTTTTGGCCGAAGGGGAAGATCAGGCCGAGCCGGCCTCCGTTTCCAGCTCCGATTTCAGTCGATCCAGGGTGCGCCGGATGTTGCCGCGCTGGAATACCGCGAATCCGGCCCGCCCCGTCGCCAGCCGGTCGAAGACGGCCGCCGCCGCATCGGGCCATTTCACGCGGTCGTCGCGCCAGATCTCGGTGACCAGGGTGCCGCCGTCGACGGGCTCGAAGCGGTACTCCCAGGTGGCGATCGCGACGGGCAGGATCGGCGTGCCGATGCCGAATTTGCGCACCGCGAAGGCGAATCGGCTCCCGGGTTCGGCGACCGTCACCACGCATTCGGTATGCCAGCGGAAGCCGCGGCGCACATTCGATCCGACGAAGCGCGTGCCGGGGCCCACCGGCGCTTCGGGGGCGGTGAGTACCGCTCCCGTGTTCTCCGGGCTCCATCGCCCCATCCGGGTGACATCGCTGATCCGGGCGTAGGCGGTCCGCGGATCCACGGCGACGACGACGCTGTCGGAGATTTCCATGGTCCGGGACGTTCTGGTGCGCGGCACGCCCCGACCCTATCGGCCGCCGACCTCCGGCGACAGACCTCGCGCACAGCTGCGCGCGCTCGTCGACACCTATGCCGACCGTCGCGGCCTGGATCGCGCCGAGATCGGCTTCCTGCGGCTCGACACCCCCGGGCGGGTGCTGCCCGAAGTGGGGAGAAACTGGGCGGCAAGGTGCTCGAGGTGCTGCGTTCGCGTGGCATCGAGATCAGGTTGCGAGCAAGGGCATATACCGGCGGGCCGCTGATCGAAGTGCGCAGATCAGACCAGGGAGTTTGGTTCTTCGGGTAAGGTGGTAGTCGGTTCAGGTATCGCTCCGTCGGCGCGGCCGGAGCGGATCTCATCGTTGAATGGGTAGGCCGAAGAACGGGTAGGCAAAGATGGACGACACCACCGCGCGTAGCCGGGAACCGAAGGAAACAGACAGGGTGATCTGGCCCGATCCCAGTCCGCTGGCGGACTGGTGGGCCGACATCATGGGCACCGCGACTCCCTCGCGGAATCCGAAGACCTCGAGCTCCGCGTCCCAGCGCTGACCGGTAGGTCGGCGATCGCCTGGTGATGCCGGGCGAAGACGACGACGGCCCCTGCACCCGCCGAGCGCGGGTGCGGGGGCCGTCTGTGTGTCTACGGCTCGGCTTACCGGGGAGCCATGCGGATCGCGCCGTCGAGGCGGATCGTCTCACCGTTGAGCATCGGGTTCTCCACGATGTGGCGGGCCAGCGCGCCGTACTCGGCCGGGTCGCCCAGGCGCGAGGGGTGCGGGACCTGCGCGCCGAGCGAGGCGATGGCCTCGTCGGGCAGGGTGGCGAACAGCGGGGTGTGGAACAGGCCGGGCGCGATGGTCAGCACGCGGATCTTCTGGTCGGCCAGGTCGCGGGCGATCGGCAGGGTCATGCCGACGATGCCGCCCTTGGACGCCGAGTAGGCGGCCTGACCGATCTGACCGTCGAACGCGGCGACCGAGGCGGTGTTGATGATGACGCCGCGCTCCTCGCCCACCGGATCGGTGGCGGCGATGCGCTCGGCGGCCAGCCGGATCACGTTGAACGTGCCGATGAGGTTCACGTTGATGATCTTGGTGAAGTCGGGCAGCGGGAAAGCGCCCTTCTTGGACACCGTCTTGATCGCATTGCCGATGCCGGCGCAGTTCACCGCGATTCGCAGGTCACCCAGCTCCTGGGCGGCGTCGAGGGCCTCGCCGACCTGCTCTTCGCTGGTGACATCGGCCGCGACGAACACGACGCCGTCGCCGAGTTCCTTGGCAACGGCCTCACCGTTGGAGGAGGGCAGGTCGATGATGACCGCCTTGCCGCCGTGGGCGTGCAGTTCCTTCACCGTGGCCAGGCCGAGGCCGGAGGCGCCGCCGGTGACCACCGCTACGGTGTTTTCGATCCGCATCTCGAATTCCCTTCTGCGTGACCGGTCGTGGCGACCGGATCCGTGCGCTGCCGCGCGCGGCACCTCGCGGTGCGTGCGGCGTCCGTAATATAGCGAGCCCGTTGCCTATAAGTAAACCAGCGTTCTCATAATTTCGGCGAACGCACGGTGTCCGCGGCGATCACAGCGGCGCCGGACTCCACCACAGGTCGTAGAGGTCCTGGCCGGTGTGGCCGTCCCAGCTCGCGTCGATCACGATCCACTGCCGGTCCGGATCGTCGAAGACGACGGTCAGCAAACCGGTGCCGACCTCGGTGTAATGGGTCCAGCGGACCCGGCCGGAGCCCGACGCGGTGCGGACGACGACGTCGAGGCCGGGAGGCAGGCCGGGCACCTTCTCCGAGGGGCGGGGTGGCGGGGTGAGCAGGTGGGCCTGCACAACCTCCGCCGTCGTCGTCCTCGACGCTCAGCGCACCTTTCCGCTGCCCGACGGGCGGGTCCAGGTCTCTTCGCGCAGCCCGGCCAGTCCGGTGGTGTCCGTGCGGTAGACCAGAGGCCTGCGGTCGGCATCGCAGCCATTCGCCTGTGTCGTCGTTGAGCGCGCAGCGCATGCCCTGGTAGCCGACGCCGGTCGGCTCGTCCGGCAGCAGTCCGGGGAAGGCCGCCACGATATAGGCGGCCGGACCCCAGGCGCAGGATGCGGGCGCGACGGTGGTCGACATCGTGGCCGACTGCGTCGCGGTCGGGGTGGACACACTGGACGGTGATCCGGTACCGGTGGACGGGACGGCGACGGGCGGGGCATCCGCCCCACGGACCAGGACTGTCGCCACTACCGCCGACACGATGCCGAAGTCGGCGATACGCACCGAGTCCGAGCCGTCGTCGGCGCGCGCGACCACCGCGGCGGCCATCTCGCGCTCGCCCCAATAGTCCGGATCCGGAAGTCGTGGATCCGAATCCTCCCGGCGCGCAATTCCTTCTACACTGAGCGGGTGCGTCTGCGTCGGCTCCTCGTCTCGTCCCTGTTGATCCTGCTCGCTCCGCTGGCCGTCGCCGCCTGCACGGTCGAGGGACCGGGTTCGACGGCCGAGTGCCATGTCGACGGCTGCACCGTCACCTTCACCCGCGGCGTGGATGCCGAGGCCAGCGTGCTCGGCATCGACGTCCAACTGGTCTCCGTCGACGGGAACACGGTGACCATCGGGGTCGCGGGCAAGAACGTCCTGGTGCCGATCGGGGAGACGCAATCGGCCCAGGGCTTCGACATCGCCGTCACCGAGGTGACCGATCAGCAGGTGGTCGTGCGCATCTCCACCGGCATCGTCACCGAATAGCGCCGTCACCGAGCACCCGGTCACCGGACAGCGCATCGGCGAACATGCCGTCGGTGAGCGGTCTCGCTCACCGGGCGCCGTCGGCCACCCCGAAATCGCGCGCCAGATCGGCGAGCACCGAGTCGAACAGGGCATCCGGATCGCTGACCGGCAGCGGGTAATTGCCGAACACTTCGAGTGTGACGTGGCCGTAGAGCCGCGCCCACAGCGTGATCATCAGGTAGGTCAGACCGAGGTCGAGCTTGTCCGCGGGGAAGCTCTCGCCGGTTCCGGCCAGCATTGCCAGCAATTCGCCGCGATAGCGGATCAGGTCGTCGCGCACGCCTTCCGGGACGGTGTCGGCAGCGGGCAGCACCGGATCGTAGGCGGTGAGCAGACGGCCGGCGGCCGCCAGGAACACCCGGCCGAACGGCTCCTCGTAGCGGGGCGGACCGGCGGTGCGGGCGCGGTGCGGCGAGGCGAACACCAGGGTGAACTCGTGGGCGTGCGCGAGCGCCCAGCGCCGGAAGCCCCGGCAGATGGCGAACAGTTGCAGCAGTCCGTCGTCGGGCACCGCGGCGGCTTCGGCGGCCAGGCCCTCGGCCAGATCCAGGCAGATGTCGGTGCGCAGCGCGTCGGCGAGATCCTCGTGTGATGCGTAGTGCCGGTAGAGCGCGGGCGCGGTGACCCCGAGCTCGCGGGCGATGGCCCGCAGCGTCATCGCCTCGGGCCCGGCCTCGGCCAGCAGCGTCCTGGCCGCGCGCCGGATGTCGGTGTCGGCGACCGAGGGCAGCCGACCGCGCCGGACCGGCTGCCCGCTCACCATCGCGACTCATTCATAGGCGACCTGCCAGCTCTTGATCCCGTTCAGCCAGCCCGAGCGCAGTCGCACCGGCGCGGAGACCTGTCGCAGGTTCGGCATCACATCGGCGATCGCGTTGAAGATCAGATCCAGTTGCAGCCGGGCCAGATTCGCACCGACGCAGTAGTGCGTGCCGGTGCCGCCGAAGCCGACGTGCGGATTCGGATTACGGGTGATGTCGAAGGTGTGCGGCTCGGTGAAGTGGTCTTCGTCGAAGTTCGCCGAGGAATAGAACAGGCCGACGCGCTGGCCTTCGCGGATCGCCTGTCCGCCGATCTCGGTGTCGCACAACGCGGTCCGTTGGAATGCGACCACCGGTGTCGCCCAGCGCACGATCTCGTCGGGCGCCGTACGGGGACGCTCGGCCTGGTAGAGCTCCCACTGCTCCGGGAAGTCGACGAAGGCCTTCATGCCGTGGGTGGTGGCATTGCGGGTGGTCTCGTTGCCCGCCACCGAGAGCATGATGACGAACCAGGCGAACTCCTCGGAGCCGAGGCCTTCGCCGTCGATGTCGGCGGACAGCAGCGTGCTGACGATGTCCTCGGCCGGGCAGGCGCGGCGCTGTTCGGCGAGGTTCCAGGCGTAGCCCATCATCTCGGCGGTGGCGACCATGTGGTTGCCGTCGAACTCCGGATCGTCGTAGCCCATCATCTGGTTCGACCAGTCGAACAGCTTGCTCCGGTCCTCCTGCGGCACGCCGAGCAGTTCGGCGATCGCCTGCAGCGGCAGTTCGGCGGCTACCTGCTGGACGAAGTCGCCGCCGCCGGTCTCGGCCGCCTCGTGCACGATGCGCTCGGCCCGCTCGTGCAGGGCGTCGCGCAGTGACTGCACCGCGCGCGGGGTGAAGCCGCGGGAGATGATGCGGCGCAACTTGTCGTGCGCGGGCGGGTCGGTGTTGATCATCATCGCGCGCTGGATGTCGATCTGGTCGCGGGTGATGTCGCCGTTGAAGCGGATGACCGCGGTATTGGCATTGCTCGACCAGATCTCCGGAGTCTTGGAGATCTCCTTGACGTGCTCGAGCTTGCTCACCACCCAGTAGCCGCCGTCGTCGAAGCCGCTGGTGCCGTCGGGCTGGTCGACCCACCAGACGGGGGCGGCTCGGCGCAGTTCGGCCCATTCCTCGACCGGGAGCCGGGTGGCGAGCAGATCGGGATCGGTGAAGTCGAAGTCGTGCGAAAGGGACGGCGCGGACACGGCTACCTCCTCGGGGCAGTGGGCTCTCCTCGGAGTGAACCACACCACAGCCTGCTTTGTGAACGGTATTTAGTAAAAGGTGTTCATTCACTTTTCCCGATCGCGTGCTGCGGGTTTGCGGAAGCTTCGTCGATGTCTCCACGTATAATCGAAGTTGAAAGTTAGGGTGACCGAAACTTAGAATCCGGTCGTATGAAGCTCGTTGTGCTCCGCCGGTCCACCGCGTCGGCGCGCTCGCCGATCGCGGCGCTGTTGGCCTGCCTGCTCGCGGTCACGCTCACCGCCTGCGGGGCCGCCGACGGCGACGACGATCCGCGTCCCACGGTATTGACGACCTTCACCGTGCTGGCGGATGTCGCCAGGAATGTCGCGGGCGACCATCTGCGGGTGGAGTCCATCACCAAGGTCGGCGCGGAGATCCACGGCTACGAGCCGACGCCCGGCGACATCAAGAAGGCCGCGCGGGCCGATCTGGTGCTCGACAACGGCCTGAACCTCGAGGCATGGTTCGAGCAGTTCCTCGCCCAGATCGACGTCTCGCGGGCGGTGGCCAGCGAAGGCGTCGAGCCGATCGACATCACCGGCGACGCCTATGCGGGCAAGCCGAACCCGCACGCCTGGATGTCGCCGCTGAACGTGCGCGTCTACGTGGACAACATCGTGCGCGCCTTCACCGAGCTCGACCCCGCCCACGCCGCGGACTTCCGCGCCAACGGCGAGCGCTACCAGGCCGAACTCGACGCCGTGCACCGCGACCTGGTGAACGCGCTCGCCGCCCTGCCCGAGCATCAGCGCGCCCTGGTGACCTGCGAGGGCGCGTTCTCCTACCTGGCCAGGGACGCCGGCCTGACCGAGAAGTACATCTGGCCGGTCAACGCCGAACAGCAGGCCACCCCGCAACAGATCACCTCGGCCATCGACTTCGTCCGGGCGCGCTCGGTGCCCGCCGTGTTCTGCGAGTCGACGGTCTCCGACGCGCCGATGCGGCGCGTGGTGGAGGCGACGGGCGCGGCCTTCGGCGGCGTACTGTACGTGGATTCGCTGTCCGAACCGGACGGTCCCGTGCCCACCTACCTGGACATGATCCGGCACGACGCGCGCACCATCGCCACCGCACTGACCGGGAGGCCGGCATGAGTGAACTCGCCACCGAGACTTTCGCCGTCGAGGTCGACGACGTCACCGTGCGCTACGGCGAGGTGCTCGCTCTGGACGGTGTGTCGCTGACGCTGGCGCCGGGCCGGATCTGCGGCCTTGTCGGCATGAACGGCTCGGGTAAATCGACGCTGTTCAAGACGATTGTCGGCCTGGTGAAACCCACGACCGGCGCGGTGCGGCTCTACGGTGACTCGCCGCGCGCGGCCCGCCGGAGCGGGCTGCTCGGATACGTCCCGCAGAGCGAGGACGTCGACTGGACCTTCCCGCTGACCGTGCGCGATGTGGTACTCACCGGCCGGCACGGCCGCATGGGATTCCCGCGCAGACCGCGCCGCGCCGACAAGGAGGCGGTGGATCGGGCGCTCGCGCGCGTGGATCTGACCGACCTGGCCGACCGGCAGATCGGCGCGCTGTCGGGCGGTCAGCGCAAGCGGGCGTTCGTGGCCCGCGCACTCGCCCAGGAGGCGACGCTGCTGCTGCTCGACGAACCCTTCGCCGGTGTCGACAAGCGCTCCGAAGCCGCCATCACGGCCTTGCTGCGCGAACTCGCCGGCGAGGGTGCCGCGATCCTGGTGTCGACCCACGACCTGCACGCCCTGCCCGGCCTGGCCGACGAAGCCGCTCTGCTCATGCGCAAGGTGCTCGCGCGCGGCCTGCCCGAGGACGTGCTGCGGCCGGAGAATCTCGCCGCGGCCTTCGGCCTGGACGTTCTCGACCGGGAGGTCAGCTCGTGAATCCGATCGACTACGTCGTGGAACCGCTCGGCTACGAATTCATGGTCCGCGCACTGATCACCACCGTGGCGGCGGCGACCGTGTGCGCGGTGCTGTCCTGCTGGCTGGTGCTCATCGGCTGGTCGCTCATGGGCGACGCGGTCTCGCACGCCGTGCTGCCGGGCGTGGTGCTGGCCTATATCGCCGGGCTGCCGTTCGCGGTCGGCGCGGTGGTGTTCGGCTTCGCCGCGGTCGGGGCGATCGGGGTGGTCCGCGAGACCAGCCGGGTCAAGGAGGACGCGGCGATCGGCATCGTGTTCACCACGTTCTTCGCCGCGGGCCTGGTCATGGTGTCGGTCACGCCGAGTCAGACCGATCTCAACCACATCGTCTTCGGCAATCTGCTCGGTGTCGATCGCGCCGACCTGATCCAGGTGGTCGTGCTGGCCGGGATCACCCTGCTCGCGCTGGTGCTGCTGCGCCGCGACTTCACCCTGTTCGCGTTCGATCCCACCCACGCCCACGCCATCGGCCTGAACCCGCGCCTGCTCGGCAGCGCCCTGCTCGGGCTGCTCGCGTTGACCGCCGTGGTCGCCCTGCAGGCGGTCGGCGTGGTGCTGGTGGTGGCCATACTGATCATCCCCGGCGCCACGGCATACCTGCTGACCGACCGCTTCCAGCGCATGCTGCTCATCGCCCCGGCCATCTCGGTCGCCGCGGCGGTGACCGGGCTGTATCTGAGCTACCACCTCGACACCGCCTCGGGCGCGATGATCGTGGTCGTCCAGGGCGCGGTGTTCGTGCTGGTCTACCTCTTCGCCCCGAGACACGGCGTGCTCGGCCGCAGGTTCACCGCGGGCCGGGATCGCCGCCGGGACCCGGTCGGCCTCGACGCGGCGTAGCGACGGCCACGGCAGCCGCCGTGGCCGTGGCAGGCACTGCGGCGTAGGCGGACGGGGCCGAGGCCGGGCCCGTCACTCGGTTCGCTGCGGCCGGGCGGACGGCCCTTGGGCATGGGCGCCCGGCGCACGCAGATGCCCGGCGTCGGTACTCGCGACGCCGGGCATCGGGTGCGGGGTCAGGGCTCCCAGGTGATGCGGCCGCCCTGGAAATCCTGGGCCTTGCCGTTCTCGTAGTCGTACTCGTCGCTGGTCGGGTAGCCGTAACGGCCGCCCTCCGCGCCCGCGGCGACCCACTTGTCGCGGATCACGCCCCAGACGGGGTGCGCGCCGGTGCGCTGGGTGTAGTAGATCGCGCCGCCGTTGAACAGGTTGTAGCGGCCGTTGTTCGTGGTGCCCGCCTCGTCGGTGACCGGGAATCCGAGCGGGCTCGACTCCCAGCCCAGCTGGCCCCACTTGTCGCGGATCTTGCCGGCGACGGTGTGCGCGGCGGTGCCCAGCGACCAGTAGATGCTGCCGTTCTGGAAGTGCGTGAACACACCGGAGTTGCCCGGGGTGTTCAGCGTCCGCGATACCGGATAGCCCAGATTGCCGCCCTCGGCGCCCAGGCTGTTCCATTTGTCCCGGACAAAGCCGCCGACCTGGTGCGCCCCCACGTCGCCGCGCCAGTAGACGGCGGCGTTGTTCGCGAAGACCTGATAACGGCCGCCTGCCGCGGCGTCCAGCTCGGGACCGGTGGGATCACCGAGGGCGGCCGGTCCGCCCGCCTGGTCGAACTCCACCTCGATCGCCCCGCCGACGTCGAACGCGCCGACCGGGCGGGCGGCGGCCACGCCCAGGGCCGAGGTGAACAGCACCGCGAACGTCGCGGTGGCGGCCGCGGCGCGACGGGCCGCGCGGGACTCCGGAAGCCGTGTCATGGGGGTAACTCCTGATCAGGTCGATGCCGCGACGGCGCCGAGGAGTTCGGCGAGAGTATCGCAGCGTAGCGGACAGGGACCGACGACATCGACATCATCGGATCCGCTCCGATGGGCGTTAGCCGCAGGTGGCGCGACTCACCTTCTGCCGTGGCGGCTGCCGATGACGTGGTCACCCACCGATGACGCCGCCGCCGATGGAGAGGTAGGCGAGCAGCAGGAAGAAGAAGAACCAGCCCACACCCTGCCAGATGGGCCAGACCTGCCCCCGGCGCCAGCGCAGGAAAGTGATCACGAACGCGCCGATCCACCCGGCCGCCAGCACCACCGCGGGGCCGACCACCATGGTCACCTGCGAGGTGGTGTCACACAGCATCCGTTGTGCCTCGCAGGCGTCCCTGGCCGACGCCCAGATCGCGATGACCACCCCGGTCAGCACGGCCAGAGCCAGGACCACGACACCGAATCGCATCGCTTCCCGCGATCCCTTGGGATCGGACCAGCGCTTCTCCACATCGTCGACCATGAGTACCTCCTCTGCCCGGTAGTTGCCGATGGGGGCGGTCCCAAACCGGGCGGGAGGATCAGCGGGCGGGAGGATCAGCGTGCGGTGGACAGGTCCGGCGGTTCGGGACGATCGTGGCGCATCTCGAACCAGTAGGTGAGGACGACCGTCGCATACGCGGAGACGACGACCAGCGCGGTGACGGCGAGAAGGATGAACAGAAGGGCGACCAGCAGAGCCATGTTTGCTCCCGGGAACGGGTCGTGACGGTGTCCGCTCCAGCGAGGGGTGCCGCGTCGCGCCCCTCGAAACGACGGACTCACCTCGAATCCTAGAACCCCGGCGTCGCTGTCGCATGTCGGGCGCGCTGTGAAGCCCGTCATGTCCTGTTACTTCGGGACGTGAAGCGACCCCGCCCGCGAGAAGTCGGGCGGGGTCGCGGACGATCACGCGGGATCGGCTACGCGCCCGCACTTTTCGGTGCCATCGGCGATGCCCGGTCGGGTCGGCTGCGTAGATCGGGCCGCCAGCTGTCGATGACCGGCAGCCGCGGCCGAGATGTCAGGCGGTGACGGCCCTCCTGGCGTAAGCGCGCACGTCGGCGTCGGTATCGGCGGTGGCACTGGTGAGCCCGTCGTGCGCACCGGGATGCTCCGGCCAGCGCGCCAGCGAGAGCACCGCCGCCTTGCGCACGTCCAGATGCGGATCCGACAGGGCCCGAACAAGCGGCGGCACAGCGACTTCCGGTGCCGCGCCGGCCAGCCCACGGGCCGCGCCGACCCGCACCTGCCAGGCGGACTGGGTGAGCGCGGAGGCGAGATCGGCGGCGTCCGCGTCGGTGGCGCCGATCGCGGCGAAGGCGGTCAGCGCGGCCGCCCGCACCAGCGGATCGCGATCGCCCGAGAGCGTGCGGATGACCTCGTGACCACCCGTGCCGATCACGGCCAGCCCGTTGGCGACGGCGATCCTGACCTCCCGATTACCGTCGTCCGCCAGTCGCGACACCCCGTCCACGTCGTCGAGGGCGACGAGCGCGCGCACCGCTTCGATACGCACGCGGTGATCGGGATCGCCCAGCGCCACGGTGTAATGCTCGGCCGCGCCCGCACGCAGCGCGCGCAGCAGATCGACCACGGTGGCCCGGACCAGCGGGTCGGGGGAGCCGAGCCGGTCGGCCAGTCCGTCCGCCCGCGGCAGCACTTCCACCAGTTCGCGCAGGCTCTCGGCGGCCGTGCGGCGCACCGAGGCGGCCGGATCGTCGAGCGCCTCGATGAGCGGACCGGCGAAACCGTCCGGGGTGTTCTCGGTGAGCACCGCAAGCGCCGCCGCCCGCACGCCCGCGTCCTCGTCGGCCAGGTAGGACGAAAGATCCTGCACCGTGGGCGAATCCAGCGCGAGCAGAGTGACGATGCGGGGCGAGGGCGGGGTCGCCGGCCTGGCCGGTCGCGCCGCCGCGGGCTCGTCCTCCCGGTCGGGAGCCCGGCCCGCGCGCACCGGCGGCTGCTCGACCGCGAGATCGGGGCCGGAGGAGGGGATGTCGTCGAGGCCCGGCACCGGCACCAGATACGGCGCGACCGGACGCTTGAGGAACTCCATCTCGCCCGCGTCGTTCTTGCGCAGGTTGAGGTGGTAGCGCCAGTCGGCATCGTCGCGCTCGGGGATGTCGGCGCGCTCGTGGTAGAGGCCCCACCGGGATTCGGTGCGGGTCAGCGAGCTGCGCGCCGCCATCTCCGCGCAGTCGCGGATGAACGACACCTCCACCGCGCGCATCAGCTCGTGCGGCGTGCGTGCGCCGATGCCCTCGACCTCGGCGCGCATCCGCTCGAAGGTCTCCACGGCCAGGCCCAGCTTGGTGGCCGTCTTCGGCGGCGCCACATAGTCGTTGACGAACCGGCGCAGCTTGTACTCGACCTGCGGCTGCGGCGGGCCGTCGGGATTGCGCAGCGGTCGGTAGATCAGCTCGTGCGCGGCCTCGATCTGGTCCTGCGGCAGTTCGGCAGGCGCGGGCACGTCGGCGAGGGTGCCCGCGGCGTGCGCGCCCGCCAGGTCGCCGAAGACGAACGCGCCGATCATGTAGTTGTGCGGCACGCAGGCCAGGTCGCCGGCGGCGTAGAGGCCGGGCACGGTGGTGCGCGCGTGCTCGTCCACCCACACGCCCGAGGCGGAATGCCCTCCGCACAAACCGATCTCGGAGATGTGCATCTCGATGTCGTGGGTGCGGTAGTCGTGCCCGCGATTGGCGTGGAAGGTGCCGCGGGTGGGGCGTTCGGTGGTGTGCAGGATGGATTCGAGGGTGCTCAGGGTCTCCTCGGGCAGGTGCGAGACCTTCAGATAGATGGGTCCGCGGGCGGACTCGATCTCCCGCTTCACCTCGGCCATCATCTGTCCCGACCAGTAGTCGGAGTCCACGAACCGCTCGCCCTCGGCGTTGACCTGATAGCCGCCGAACGGATTGGCGACATACGCGCAGGCCGGGCCGTTGTAGTCCTTGATGAGCGGATTGATCTGGAAGCACTCGATCCCGGACAGCTCCGCGCCGGCGTGGTAGGCCATCGCGTAGCCGTCGCCCGCGTTGGTCGGGTTCTCGTAGGTGCCGTAGAGGTAACCGCTGGCGGGCAGGCCCAGCCGCCCGCACGGTCCGGTCGCCAGGATCACGGCCTTCGCGCCGACCACCACGAACTCTCCGGTGCGGGTGTTGAGGGCCGCGACACCGACAGCGCGCCCTTCGTCGGTGAGCACCCGCACCGGCATCAGCCGGTTCTCGATGCGGATCTTCTCCCGGTTCTCCCGCTTGCGCAGCACCCGGTAGAGCGCCTTCTTGACGTCCTTGCCCTCGGGCATCGGCAGCACGTAGGAGCCGGAGCGGTGCACCCGGCGCACCGCGTACTCGCCGTACTCGTCCTTCTCGAATTTCACGCCGTAGCGTTCGAGGCGCTGCACCATCGCGAAACCCCGGGTGGCCGTCTGGTAGACGGTGCGCTGGTCGACGATGCCGTCGTTGGCGCGGGTGATCTCGGCGACGTAGTCCTCGGGTTCGGCCTTGCCGGGGATCACGGCATTGTTCACGCCGTCCATGCCCATCGCCAGTGCGCCGGAGTGCCGCACGTGCGCCTTCTCCAGCAGGATCACGTGCGCGCCCTGTTCGGCGGCGGTGAGCGCGGCCATGGTGCCCGCAGTGCCGCCGCCGACGACGATCACGTCGGTGTCGAGCCGGACGGCTGCCGAGAGGTCGGGAATGCTCGCGATGTCGGGGGTGCTCACAGATACTCCAGGATCTCGGCCCGAAGCGCGGGCCGGTCGACCGGCGTGCGCGGATCGGGGGCCTCGACGACGGCCCGCAGCGCGCCCGCTCCGGAGCTGTCGCGTCCGAGCACGGCGATGCGGTCGCCGAGGCGAAGGGCCTCGTCGAGGTCGTGGGTGACGAACACGACGGTGGTGGGATGGGCCTGCCAGGTGTCGACGAGCAGACGCTGCATGGTGGCCCTGGTCTGGGTGTCCAGCGCGCCGAACGGCTCGTCCATCAACAGCGCGCGCGGCGCGCCCGCCAGGCCGCGGGCCAGCTGGACGCGCTGGCGCATGCCGCCGGACAGGTCGCGCGGCAGGTAGTCGGCATAGGGCGTGAGCCCGACTTCGTCGAGCCAGCGCAGCGCGCGGGTGCGGCGCTCGGCACGGGGAACACCGCGCAGCTTCAACGCCAGCTCGATATTGCCGCGCGCGGTGCGCCAGGGCAGCAGCGCGTCGTCCTGGAAGACCAGCGCGCGGTCGGCGGACGGCCCGGTGACCGGCACGCCCTCGGCGAGGACCGTGCCGCCCTCGGGGGCACGCAACCCGGCCAGCGCACGCAGCAGACTCGACTTGCCGCAGCCGGACTTGCCGACCAGCACCAGGATCTCGCCCGGCACGATCTCGAGGTCGATCCGCTCGAGGACGGTGCGTCCGCTGTAGCCGAGGCGCACCCCTCGCAGGCTCAGCCCCATGCCGGTGGTGGTGGAGTTCAGGGTGCCGGTCATCGTCGGTCCTCTCTCGGCAGCCAGCGGGTGACCCGGCGTCCGGCCAGTTCGACCAGCCCGGAGGTGGCGAAGCCGAGGATGCCGATGGTGATCATGCCGACGAACACCCCGGGATAGTCGACGATCGTGTACGCCTGCCAGGTGCGGTAGCCCAGGCCGAGCCGGCCGGAGATCATCTCCGCCGAGATCAGGCAGATCCACGCCACGCCCATGCCGACCGACAGGCCGCTGAAGACGCCGGGCAGGATGCCGGGGAACACGACCCGGCCGAGCACGTCCCAGCGCGAGGCGCCGAGCGTGCGGACCGCGTCTTCCCAGATGGTCGGCAGTGCCCGCACCGCGTGCCTGGTGCTCACCAGCACCGGGAACAGCGACGCGGTGAACGTGATGAACACGATGCCGGACTCGTCGCTGGGGAACAGCAGGATCGCCACCGGCACCAGCGCGATCGCCGGAATCGGCCGGACCAGCTCGGTGAGCGGCCCGAAGACGTCGCTGAGCAGCCCCGAGCGCCCGAGCCCGATGCCCGCGAGCACGCCGACCACCGCGGCCAGCCCGAACCCGGTGATGATGCGGATGAGCGACTGGCCGATGTCGAGGAAGTACTCCTGCCTGCCCAGCTGCTCGCCGAACTCGGCGAGGATCTCGGTGACCGTGGGCAGCGCGTCGAACCGGAGACCGGCCCGCACATCGTTGACGGTGAGCAGTTGCCACAGTCCGATCGCGGCGAGCACCGAGGCGACGCGGATCAGGCGGGACCGCCACTGCGAGCGGCGCGCCGGGGCGGACCGGTCGGCCGCCACAGCGTTCGCGGCGTCCGTGGGCCCGACGGCCGGGGGCTCGGCTGTCACCGATCCGGCAGCCCTGGATTCGGTCAGCGCGGACTCGGCGACGGTACTCACGGACGCACCTCGGCGATGGCCTGCTCGTAGCCGACCGGGACCGCGCCGGGATGGGCCTGCCGGTACCGCTGGGCGGCCGACTCGGTCGTGAACGGCAGGAACTTCTCGCCGTCGCGCAGCCAGACCGCCTTGTCGGCGAACCAGCGGGTGCCCAGCTCGGCATCCGGGATGTAGGCGGCCCGGACCTGTGCGCCTGCGGCCTTCGCCTCGCGCACCGCGCGCAGCAGGCAGTTCGGGTCGGCGGCAGGCTGCGGCTCCTCGGCCCCGTCTAGCCACACCTCACCGGCGGCGGCCGGATCGCCGGCCTCCACCTTGCACACCGGGTCGGTGCCGCTCACGCGGCTCGGATTGGCCCTCTCGGCCAGCGCCCGGTCGTAATCGCCCTGGCCGGTCGCCGCGAAGGCCTCGCGCAGCGGGGCGTCGTCGACGAAGCCGGCGATGTCGAGTTCGGCGAAATCGCCGATCGACTTCAGGTACGGCACATCGCCCTCGAGCGCCTCGACGAGACTCGGCTTGAGCGTGGTGTCGAAGCTGGTGCCGCCGGGACCGTTGTAGAGGTAGACGACCTCCTGCGGCAGACCCGAGCCCTCGGCGACGATGCGCGCCGCCTCGAAGGGCTGCTCGTTGAGGAAGTTGGTCGCGTCGAGTTGCGCTGCCAGGAAGGCCTGCAGCACTTCGGGATGCTCGGCGGAGTAGGCGCGCCGGGCGACCACGCCATGGAAGGTCGGATAGTCCAGCTCGGCGCCGTCGTAGAGCAGCTTGGCCTTGTCCTGGAACACCAGCAGCCCCGGCCAGGCCACGAACTGCGAAAGCCCGCTCACCTGGTGCGATTCCAGTGCGCTCGCACCCACCTGCGGCTGCTGATTGACCACCTCGACACCGCTCGCCGGGTCGATGCCCGCCCGCGACAGCGCCTGCACCAGCGTGCCGTGCCCGGCGGAGCCGACGCTCGCCGACACCTTCCGGCCGGCCAGATCGTGCAAGCCGGTCGCGGTCGAATCATTGGGCACCACGACCATGTTCAGCGCGCCCTTGGGGTTGTACCCGGTCACCGAGACCAACGAGGTGGCCGACCGCTCATTGGCCTGCGTGCGCGAGCCGTTGATGAGCAACGGGTAGTCGCCCATCGAGCCGATGTCGATCTTCTCGGCCACCATTTGCGCGGTGATCGGCGCGCCGGTGTCGTAGTCCTGCCACTCGACCTGGTACTCCGCGCCGCCGGATGCGGTGATCGCGGCGAGCCGCTGCTCCAGGAATCCCTTGGCGCGCAACAGTGTTCCCGCGGTCACGGTGTTGATGGTCTTGGACTGGTAGCCGATGACCACCTTCACGGTGCCCGCGGGTGCGTCGTCGGAGGGCTCCAGAGAACAGCCCGCCGCGGCGAGGGCGGCGGCGAGCAGGACGGGGACGAGGCGTGCTTTCATCGTTCTCTCTTGATCGTTCTCTGGGACTCGGGTCGATGTGCGGGCTCAGCGGAGCAGATAGGGCATGTTGACGGAGACGGCGCCGGTGGGGCAGCGGGCGGCGCAGGGCCCGCAGTACCAACATTCGTCGACGTGCATATAGGCCTTGCCGTTGTCCGGGTTGATCGCCAGCGAGTCGAGCGGGCAGATCTCCACGCAGAGCGTGCAGCCTTCGATGCACAGCGATTCGTCGATCGTGACGGGGATGTCGGCGCGCTGGTTCACCAGTGCCATTACAGGACCCTCCATTCGGGATTGCCGCGGGACAGGCTGCCGCGCATGGTGATTCGGTCGCCGCGCATGCGGATGTACTCCAGGTCCACCGGCCTGCCGCCGTCGAGGCGCGAGAGCCGCTCGAGCATGAGCAGCGGTGCGCCCGCGGGCAGGTCGAGCGTGGTGGCGGTGTGCGGATCGGCCGCCACCGCCTCGAGTGCCAGGTCCGCCGAGCCGAGCGAGCAGCCCGCGATCTGTTCGATGAGCACGAAGATGTCGGTGTTCTCCAGGTCGTGCTCGAGCACCTGTGCGCCGATGTCGGGGGTGAGGTAGGTCAGGTCCAGGCTCAGCGGCATGTCGGCCAGGTAGCGCAGCCGCTCCACGTGCACGACCCGCTCACCCGGAGCGAGTTCGAGCCTGCGGGCCACCGCGGGCGGGGGAGTGATGTGGGTGGCGACCCGCACTTCGTTGCGCACCGTGCCGTGGCCCTTGAGCGTTTCCTGCAGGCCGAGCAATTCGTCGAGTCCGTGGTCGTATTTGCGGCGCGCGACCCGCGTGCCCAGCTTCGGGGCGCGTTCGATCAGACCCTCCTCCTTGAGCAGGGTCAGCGCCTCCCGGATGGTGTTGCGCGAGGCCGCGTATTCCGCCGCCAGTTCCTGCTCGCCGGGCAGCGCGTCGGCGAACGCGCCGACATGGATCTGATGGCGCAGCAGGTCGGCGACCTGGCGCGCCTGATCCGCGCGCAACCGCCGGATCGGCGCCGGTTGGGCTCCCATTCGCTCCGCCTCTCCCTCGCTGACCTGCACGAACAGCGACGATAGACCCGTTCGGCAGGCGAAAATCACCCGCGGGGAGATGGTCGTGACCTTGCGCTCACTTTGCGCCAGGCGGGGGCGCGCATCGACCAGCGCGAACATCGAGGCGCCGGGTTATTACGCCACCCGGCCGCTCAGGTCTCGAGTTTCGATCACGCCGATTCGAATGCCCGGTTCGGGGGGCGGACCGCGCCACCGCGCGCCGAGGGCGCCGGGACCGATCCAGGAAATCGGTGGCAGTGCGGCGGCCGAGCGTGATCAGCTGGACCGTTCGCGATTCTTGCGGACGCTACCGGAGGAGAAGACATCATGGGTGAGACCTGGTTCACAGCCGACCTGCACCTCGGCCACCGCCTGTGTACCCGGCTCCGCGGCTTCGGCGAGGACACCGAGGCGCACGATCGCGCCCTCGCCGAGCACTGGGACGCCGTGGTCCGCCCCGATGACCAGGTCTGGGTGCTCGGCGACATCTCCATCGGCTCCGGCGCCGCCGAACGCCGAGCTCTCGCCTGGATCGCGCACCGCCCCGGCGTGAAGCACCTCGTCGCGGGCAACCACGACCCCTGCCATCCCCTGCACGTGCGCTCCCATCTCGCCCAAGCCCGCTTCCTGGCCGTCTTCGCCTCGGTCCAGTCCGCCGCCACCCGCAAGATCGAGGGTGAGCGAGTGACGTTGTCGCACTTCCCTTATCGCGACGACGCCGACGGCGACCACTCGCCCGAACTCCGCCACAACGAATGGCGGCCCGTCGATCTCGGCGGCTGGCTGCTGCACGGACACACCCACTCGGAGATCGCGCAGCGCGGGCGGCAACTGCACGTCGGCGTGGACGCCCACGGGTTCGCGCCGGTGCCGTTGCGGTGGGTGGAGGACAGGCTCGCCGATCGCGCGAACGCCGGCGCCCGCTGAACCACCGGATACAGCAGCCGGTTCGTGAGCCGAGAGGTCGGAGGGGATTCTCCGGTCGACGGAACGGTCTCGCCCGGCGCCGAGGTGCCTGCCCATTCACCCACGGGGCGCGGCAACGGCGGGGGTGGACGCCGAACCCGCCGAGTTCTGTATCGTCGCTGCGTTCTGTGTCGTCGTTGACGGCCGTCTCGGAAGTGGGTGCTGTGCGGATCGCAATTCTGGCCTACGAGGGCTGTTTCGCCTCCGAAGTATTCGCAGTCTCCGATTTTCTGCGCATCGCCAATCATGTCGCCAGCGGCAACGGCGCCGCTCCCGCCGATCTGTTCCGGACGTCGGTGGTCGCCGCGTCGCCGGAGCCGGTGGCCGCAGCGGGCGGGTTCACGATCGGGGCGAGCGCATGGCATGACCGTTTCGATCTGCTCGTGGTACCAGGGTTCGAGCTCACGCCCGCCGCCGACCTGGACGCCCGGCTCGGCGACCGCGGCCGCGAGATCGCCTTTCTGCGCACCGCGGGGCGCCGCCGCACCCGGATCGCCTCGGTGTGCGTCGGCGCCTTCCTGCTGGGTGAGGCCGGTCTGCTGAACGAGCGACGGTGCACCACGTCCTGGCTGTTCGCCTCGGCACTGGCCAGGCGGTATCCGCGGTCGACGGTGTGCGCGGAGTCGCTGATCGTCACCGACGAGCACATCACCACCACCGCCGCGTTCACCGCGTCACTCGACCTCGCGACCAGCATCGTGCGGGACCATCTCGGCGCCGACGTCGCGCGGGCCGCCGCACGCATCACCCTGGTGGCGGAGAACCGGACCAGCCAGGCGCCGTACGTGGTCGAGTCCATGGTGCAGACGACCGCGGGGCCGTTCGCGATCGCGGTCCAGCACTGGCTGGTCGATCACCTGGCCGAGCCCTACAGCCTCTCCCGGCTGGCAGAGGCGTTGCACGTCAGC
The DNA here is from genome assembly GCF_000308595.1 of Nocardia higoensis NBRC 100133. GTDB lineage: Bacteria > Actinomycetota > Actinomycetes > Mycobacteriales > Mycobacteriaceae > Nocardia > Nocardia higoensis. Next base: position 100,664 of record NZ_BAGA01000074.1, read on the forward strand.
ACCAGGACGGTGCTGCGGCGCTATGCCGAGGAGACCGGCTGTTCACCGCTGCACTTCCTGCAACAGGCGCGGATCGGCGCGGCCAAACGACTCCTGACCGACACCGATGTGCCGATCGGCGAGATCCCGCGACGCGTCGGGTATCAGGACCCGAGCACGTTGCGCCGACTGTTCTCCGATCGCGTCGGCATGGGGCTCGGCGACTACCGCCGCCGGTTCCGCACACGCTGAGGGCCGAGCGACGCGGTGGCCGGATCCCCACGAAAGGTGGCGATCGCGCCCCTGCCGCACCGTGCCCCCGGCCGCGAGGATCGAGCCTGTTCACCCGAGCCACCCGACGAACAGGACTATCCGCCATGGCAACTCGCGCGCTGACCGAGGACGATCCGCTCGACGATTTCGAGCGCCGTCACCTCACCTTCGACTCGGTGACGAAGGTGGTACTCGTCTCCGGCTCGGGTCCGGCCGTCGTCGTGATGCCGGAGATGCCCGGCATCAGCCCTCACGTCGCCCGTTTCGCGCGCTGGGTTCGGGACGCCGGGTTCACCGTGTACCTGCCGTCCCTGTTCGGCCGCGACGGTGCGGTACCCGCCGCCGAGGAAGGCGCGGCGGTGATGCGGCGCGCGTGTGTCAGCGCCGAGTTCCGTGCGTTCGGCGCCAACCGGACCAGCCCCGTCACACGATGGTTGCGCGCCCTGGCCGCCGCCGCGCACCAGGAGTGCGGCGGCCCCGGCGCCGGGGCCATCGGCATGTGCTTCACCGGCAACTTCGCCCTGACCATGATGCTCGAGGCGTCGGTCCTCGCGCCGGTGCTCTGCCAACCCTCCCTGCCGATCGACGACCCCACCGGCCTCGAGATCGCGCCCGAGGACCTCGAGGCGGTGCGAGAACGACTCGACCGCGACGACCTGACCGTGCTCTCGTACCGGTTCGCCGGCGACAAGTGGTGTCGCGCCGAGCGTTTCGCCGCCTATCGGTCCGCGCTCGGCGACCGATTCGTCGGCACGGTGCTCCCCGACAGCGCGGCCGACCCCACACCGCCGCCCTTCTTCGCGGAGGTGGTGGCGAGTCCGCACAGCGTCGTGACGGCGCACCTGATCGACGCCGCGGGCGAGCCGACTCTCGCCGCCCGCGACGAGATACTGAACTTCCTCGCCGCACGGCTGGCCCCCGGACGCGGAATGCCGTGACGACGCGGTATCAGTTCCCGTCGCCCGGCCGATGCGTGGTGCTGAGCGGAACCGTCCACGGTGCCACGCTGATCTGCCCGGGCGACACATCCGCGGTCGGGTCGACGGCGAAGATCAGCACCACCATCAAGACGGGGACCAGCGCGAGCCCCGCTGCCAGGCTGATCAACGGCTGCCGCCAGAATGCCCAGCTCCGTGGGTTGTCCACTGCGCGCTCCCCTCACGATCCGACACGCGATCAATCGCATGAAGGCCGAAGTATTGCATGCTTGCCGATACCCGCGCGCGGGCGTTCACTGCCCACTGTCGGCGGACGGATCACGCTGTGCTGCACGACATCCGCTGCGCGGGCGCGATTACCGGCACGGCGGGACATCAGTTCCCGTTGCCCGGCCAGCGCGGCGTGCTCAACGGCACCGTCCACGGCGCCTCGCTGATCCGGGCGGGGGGTACGTCCTCGGTGGGCTCGCCGACGGAGAACAGCGCCGTCCCGGCGGCGATCAGCGCGAGTGCTACTGCCAGGCCGGCCAACGGCTGCAGCCAGAACTTCCAACTCCTTGGGCTGTGCACTGCGCGCTCCCCTCACGATCCGACATACGGTCGATCGCGTGGAGCGCCGGGGTATTACACGCCGCGGACACGGGTGCCCAGGTGCTCACGGCTCCTCGTCGGGGCGCGGCGCCCGCAGTCGGCCTCGTTCAGGCCTCGGTGGCGAGTCGCACGCCGAAGCCGACGAGCACCAGGCCGGTGAGCCCGTCGATCCGGCGACGGATTCGCGGTGTCTGCATCCAGCCCGCGATCGTGCCGGAGGCGATCACGAGAGTGGCGCAGTAGATCGCGGTCAGGGCGACGTAGAACAAGCCCAGCCCGAAGGTGGTCCAGGCGACGGGGTAGCCGTCCGGGACGAAGCCGGGCAGCAGACTGATGAACAGCACGCCGATCTTCGGATTGAGGATGTCGGTGAGGAACCCGGCGCCGAACCCGCCCGAGCGGCTGGGCGCGGGGCTCCCGACGGGGTCGGTGAGCTGCGGGGCGGTGGTGAGCAGCGAACGCAGCGACTGCACGCCGACCCAGATCAGATAGCAACCGCCGACGAGTTTCAGCGCCTCGTACCCGATCTCGCTGGCCTGGAGCAGCGCCGACAGCCCGAGGACGGCGGCGGCGATCCACACCAGCAGCCCGCACAGCACGCCCGCCGAGGTGAGCAGGCCCTCCCGCCGCCCACCGCGGACCAGCCCCCGAACGACGACCAGGGTGTCCGGACCGGGCAACACCACCAGGAGCACCGCGGCGACGGCGAACGACAAGAGCATGGCGAGCACCGGCACATCCTATGTCCGGGCTCGTGGCACTGCTCATCGTTGTCTTGCGGTGTCAGGACAGCCCGGCGTCGGCCTGTCAGAGGGGCTCGCGCGTCGCTCACAGCTCGCCATGGTCGTGGCCGGAGGTGGGGACTCATTCCCTGGTCCGTCCGGCGGTGAAGTAGGCGAGCTCCACCGCGTCCAGCCTGCTGGTCGAGCCGCCGTTCGTAGATGACGGGTTCCTGTCCGCCTGCGGTGGAGATGTCCCAGCCGTGCAGCCGTTTGAGAGTGATGGCTATCGATTGGAGCGTGAAATAGGCTGGCGTGAAGTGCAATTCAGGAATATCCTCCTCGATGGATCTTCTGAACCCGCCTGGCGATATGGGAGCAGTATGTGCGTCAACGCGTAGTGGTGTTCATGGAGTACCGAGGTGGCGCCGACCCTCGAGTCGTCTATCACGATCCTCGGCGAGACGGTGGACTCACGTACACAGACGGGTGCCCGCTGCTGAAGCTCGAGCGTGGTCTGTCTCGGATCTGTGGGGGCGATGGGTGTGCCGGAAGGCGTTTGTTCAGGCGTGTGCCCGATGCCTGGATCGCATGTCCGGTTTGCTTGGATCGTGAGAAGTGCCCGCCCCGGTGGACTCCGTGCCGAGTGAGCGTCGGCGAGGATTGGTTGCCCGCCAGCTTGCTACGTTGGGGCCGCACTGGCAACGGGGGATGGCGGGGGTTGATCTGCCGGCGAGTGGACGGGCGCTTGATCTGCGAGGCGAAGGACTCCGTCGAACTACGACTCGATGACGATCCGGTCCCGTGGCCTTCCCCGTCGATCGAAAGCATTCGGAGGGGTTTCGCCGAGTTGCGTGAGGCACCGCGCAAAGAGGACTGCTGACGGCGCAAGGCCGGGCGATGACAGTCCTCGATGTGCGTCGTTGATCAGCTCAGAACCAGGCGTCGTCCATCTCCAGGGTGGTGCGGTCGAGGGAGGCCAGCAGGTCGAGCTGGGGGCCGGTGCGGGGGAGTTCGTAGCGGAAGAAGTAGCGGGCGGCGGCCGCCTTGCCCGCGTAGAAGTCGCCGTCGCGGCCGTGCGCGGCGACAGCCTGTTCGAGCCAGATCCAGGCGACGACGATGTGGCCGAAGGCTTCCAGGTAGGCGGTGGAGTTGGCCATGGTGACGGCCGGGTCGCCCGCGGTCAGGACCGTCATGGTGACGGCGAGCAGGCGTTGCCAGGAGGATTCGAGCGCGGCGGCGAGTGCGGCGGGCTCGTCGCCGAGTTCGCGGGCCGCGGCGATCGTGGCGGTCACGCGCCGGTCGAGCAGCTTCAGTGATGCCCCGTCGTGCTGGATCACCTTGCGACCCAGCAGGTCCATGCCCTGGATGCCGTGGGTGCCCTCGTGGATGGGGTTGAGGCGGTTGTCGCGGTAGTGCTGTTCGACGTCGTACTCGCGGGTGTAGCCGTAGCCGCCGTGGACCTGGATGGCGAGGTCGTTGGCCTCGCGGCACCACTGGGAGGGCCAGCTCTTGGCGACGCCGGTCAGGATCTCCAGCAGCAGGGTGTGCTCGCGCGCGGCCTCGGGGCTCGCCGCGGTCTTGGCGAGGTCGACGAGGCGGTGGCAGTAGAGCAGCAGCGCCAGCGCGCCTTCGACATAGGACTTCTGGGCCAGCAGCATGCGCTTGACATCGGCGTGTTCGATGATCGGGATCTGCGGCGCGGCAGGGTCTTTCGCGGTGACCGGGCGGCCCTGGGTGCGTTCGCGGGCGTAGCGCAGCGACTTGAGGTAGCCGGTGTAGCCGAGCGCGGTGGCGCCCAAGCCCACGCCGAGGCGGGCCTCGTTCATCATGTGGAACATGTACGACAGGCCGCGGTGCGGTTCGCCGATCAGGTAGCCGACCGCGCCCGCCTCGCCGCCCGGAGTGTGCCTGCCCTCGCCGAAATTGAGCGCGGTGTTGACGGTGCCGCGGTAGCCCATCTTGTGGTTGAGCCCGGCGAGATTCACGTCGTTGCGCTCGCCCAGCGAGCCGTCCGCCTCGACGAGGTACTTGGGCACCACGAACAGTGAGATGCCTCTGGTGCCCGCCGGTCCGCCGGGGATCTTGGCCAGCACCAGGTGCACGATGTTCTCGGTGAGGTCGTGTTCGCCGCCGGAGATCCACATCTTGGCGCCGAAGATCCGGTAGGTGCCGTCCGCGCGGGGCTCGGCGCGGGTCACGATGTCGGCCAGCGACGACCCGGCCTGCGGCTCCGACAGGCACATCGTCCCGGTGAACCGGCCCTCGACCATCGGCTTGACGAACCGCTCCACCTGATCGGCGGTGCCGTGGGTGGCGAGCAGGTTGGCATTGCCGATGGTGAGGAAGGGATACGCCGCGGTGCCCACGTTCGCGGCCTGGAACCAGCTGAAGCCCGCGGCCTCCACCATCGAGGGCAGTTGCATGCCGCCGACGGCCTCGTCCATCCCCGCGCCGACGAGATTCGCCTTGCCGAACGCCTCGATCGCCTCTTGGACTTCGGGGATGATGGTGACCTTCTCGCCGTCGAAGGTCGGCTCCTCGGCGTCGTTGCGCTTGTTGTGCGGGGCGAAGTAGCGGGTGGCGAGGTCTTCGCAGAGATCGAGGAAGCCGTCGAAGGTCTCCCGCGAGTGATCGGCGAACCGTTCGCGCTCGGTCAACTCCTCGGCGCGCAGCCATTCGTAGAGCAGGAACTCCAGGTCGCGACGGGAGATCAGGTCGGAGCGCACGGCTGGTCCTCTCGTGGGTGGTCGGTTCTCGCGGCCGGTCGGTGGCGACGGCGATTGATACATTACCCCCGCCGTGTCGCCAATGTGGGTGGTCGGCGGCAGCGGCGCATTCGTCCGCTTTCGCGCCGTGTCGCCGGACGGCGCGACTATCGGGGCCGAGTGTGTCACAGCCCCGGGCAAGCATCGGGGCCATTCGGTCCGAAGGGGGGATCTGTGCGACGCGACGTGATGGCGGGTGGAGCGCGGCTCCTCCCGGCCGTGCCCGCGTCGGCGGGCGGCCTGCTCTGGGGGCTCGAGGCGTTCGCCGCGTGGATGACATCGCGGGAGCGCGAGGCGGCACTCCCGTAGCTCGGGACGGGCTTCTCCGTCGCCGAATGGACCGAGGCGCAGGCGCTCGCGGGTGGCCTGGTCGCCACGCTGCTCTTGTCCGGAGCCGCGCTCATCGGCTGGACGGGCGCCGTGATCGCGGCCGGACCTCTACGGTGAGGGGCACGCGACGCCGGTGCGGGGTCGAACGGTCCACGGGTGGGCGATCATCGGGAACGAAAGGGCGAGGCGATGGAATTGATGAAGGGCGCGAACGCGCCGATCGGGGTGGGGGAGGTTCGGGTCGCGGTGTCCGCCGCGACGGCGGTGGACGTCGCCGCGCTCCTGCTGACGGAGGCGGGAAAGGTGCGCTCGGACGCCGATTTCGTCTTCTACAACCAGCCCAGCGCACCCGGCGTTGACGTGCTGCCGCCGGACGCGGTGCGCATCGTCCCGGGCGCGGTGCCCGCCGAGATCGCGAAGGTCGTCGTCACAGCGAGCCTCGACGGGACCGGCCCCGCGAACTGGGGACAGGCCGGGTCCCTGCGGATCTCGTTGAGCGACAACGCGACCGGGGCCGTCCTGGCCACTTTCGCGCCGACCGATCTCGGCGCCGAGACCGCGTTGGTCGCCGTCGAGCTCTATCGGCGTCAGGGCGCGTGGAAGGTTCGGGCGGTCGGCCAGGGCTATGCCGACGGCCTGGCCGGTATCGCCACCGATTTCGGTATCACGGTCGACGACGAGCCGCCCGCCGCCGCCCCGGGCCACGCCGCGCCGCCACCGTCCGTCCCCCCGGGGGCTGCGGGCGTGCCCCTCTTCCAGCCCCACGCAGCCACCCCCACACCTCCTCCGCCGCACACTCCGTACCCAGCACCGGCGATGGGCTCGCCGAACCCCTCGCACGCGCCGGGGAGTGGCCTGCGGCAGCCGGTCGCGCAGTCTCCCGCGGCCGCGCCGGCATTCGGGCAGCCGACTGTGAGCCTCGACAAGGGGCCGGTCGCCCTGCGCAAGAACGAAACCGTGTCCCTGACCAAGCGCGGTGCACCACTGCTGACCCGTGTTCGCATGGGGCTGGGGTGGGACCCGGCGACCTCTGGGCGCCAAGTCGATCTGGACGCCTCGGTGATCGCCTACGACCGCGGAGCGAAGAAGCTCGTCAATGTCTGGTTCATGAAGCAGGAGGCCTACGGCGGGGCCATCCGCCATTCCGGGGACAACCTGACCGGCCACGGCGAGGGCGACGACGAGGTCATCGCCATCGACCTCGGCGCGCTCCCGGCGGAGGTCCACGCTCTGGTCTTCACCGTGAACTCCTTCGCGGGCCACAAGTTCGACCAGGTCGGCCGGGCGCATTGCCGCCTGATCGACGACCACACGAATCAGGAGCTGGTGCGCTTCGAGCTGTCGAAGGGGGAGCCGACCACCGGGGTCTTCATGGCCATGCTCGTGCGCGGCCCGCAGCACTGGAACATGACGGGGCTCGGCGTCTACTCGAAAGGCGCGACCGTGCGGAAGATGGTCGATCCCGGCAAGCGGTTCGTCCTCGACGCGGGCTGAGTGGCGGCTTCGACCGCGACTACGGCGCTCATGCCGAGCAGGTCGTCGTGGCGGCGGCCGATCTCGCCGTGATCCCCGACGATCTCGACCTGGCCACCGCCGCCACCGTCGCGCTGAACGGGGTGACCGCCGCTCAGATCGTCGACCTGCTCGGCGCCGGCGAGGGTCGGCGGCTGCTGGTGACGGGCGCGGCGGGGACGGTCGGCGGGTACGTCGTCGCGCTCGCGCAAGCCGGAGGCTGGCAGGTGACCGGCCTGGCCAGGCCTGCGGACGAGGGGTTCGTCCGCGGCCTCGGCGCGGAGTTCACCGCCGCGGCCGACCCCGGGTGGGATGCGGTCGCCGACTGCGCCGCGCTCCTGCACGCGGGCGTCGCGCTCGTCGCGGACGGCGGTCTGTTCGTCGGTGTGCGGCCGGGCTTCGCGCCATCGGACAGCCGGGAGGTCACCGTGCGAACGGTGGAGGTGCGTCCCGATCGCGCCGTACTCGCACACCTGCTCGTCCTGGCCGCGCAGGGCGAGCTGCCCGCCCGGGTCCATGCCGTGGTGCCGCTGGAGGAGGTCGCCGCCGCCCATCACGCGGTGGCCGCGGGCGGCGTGCGCGGCAAGTACGTCGTCCGGCCGTGAGCGGCCGATCACGGTGATCTGCCTGGAGAAGCCGCCACCGGTGGCCGGAGACGGTGAGTTCGCGCCGAGCCCCGTCCGGATTACCCGATCGGGCTTCCGCTCAGCGGGTGAGTGTGCCGCTCAGCAGGGGGAGCAGGCGATCCCAGTGCCGCTGCCGGGCTTCGGGGTCGAACGCCTCCGTGTCGGCCATCGTGAATCCGTGCACGGTGCCGGGATAGGTCTCGATGGCGTAGTCGACACCCGCGGCGTCCAGCGCCTTCTCCAGCTCGCCGCGGATCTCGGCGGGCAGATCGCCTTCGGCGAGGCCGAGATGCACACGGGCGGTGAGCGAGCCGAGCTGCCGGTGCGGGCTGTCGGGCGCGTCGGTGACCAATCGGCCGGGGTGGAATCCGCCGACGGCGGCCACCCGGCTCGGATGTGCCGCAGCGGTGCGCATCGCCAGCACGGCGCCCATGCAGTACCCGATCGCCGCGACCGGCCCGGCGGCCACTTCGGGCCTGGCTCGGAGAAATCCGAGGTAGGCGTCGGCATCCCGCAGTGCGAACTCGGGGGTGTGCGCCTCCAGCAACGGCCGCAGCCGGGCGACGAGGCCGGGCCGCGCCTCCTGCCCGATGTGCTCGGGAAGCTCGACCACCGGGGCCGACCCGTGCCGGTAGAAGACATTCGGCACGAGCACGTAGTACCCGTGTCCGGCCAGCTCACGGGCCATCTCCTCGATCACCGGCCGGATACCGAAGATGTCGGTGTACACCAGCACCCCGGGATGCGCCCTGCCGTCGTCGGGAAACGCGGCGAAAGCGTCGGCGACGCCGTCGGCCGTGGGGATCTCGAATGTCTCGGTGGGCATGCCGGCTCCTGTCGTGGTCGATGTGTCCGCCGAGCCCGCCGGGTCGCCGATCCGTGCGCGGCGTGCGGCCGTCCCGGTGATCATCGCGGCACAGCATAGAGCACGGCTCGGCCTGCTCACCCACTCGGCGCATCGAACTGCCCGGAGGCCGCGGATCAGCTCACGAGATGTCCTCGAGCAGGGCGAGGATCGCCCGTGCCATCGCCCCCGGATCGCCGTCCTCGGGCCGCAGCACGAGCGCCGGGTGCTCGGGCGCTTCGTAGGGATCGTCCACGCCGGTGAAGCCGCGGATCTCGCCGGCACGGGCCTTGGCGTACATGCCCTTCGGGTCGCGGGCCTCGCAGATCTCGAGCGGCGTGTCCACGAAGACCTCGAGGAAGGGCAGGCCTGCGGCTTCGTGGACGGCGCGGGCCCGGTCGCGGTCCGCGCGGTAGGGGCTGATGAGCGAGACGACGGCGATGACGCCCGCGTCGGCGAAGAGCCGGGCGACTTCGCCGACGCGGCGGACGTTCTCGGCGCGGTCGGCGGCGGAGAAGCCGAGGTCGGCATTCAACCCGTGGCGCAGGTTGTCGCCGTCGAGGAGGAAGGCGGGACGGCCTTCGGCGACCAGACGGCGCTCCAATTCCACCGCGACGGTGGACTTTCCGGAGCCGGAGAGCCCGGTGAGCCAGACGGTGGCGCCGCGGGTGGCGCGCTCCTGGCGGCCGACGGCGGTGGCGTGCCACACGACCTGGGTGGCGGGCAGGGTGGGACCGTTGATCATGCCGCCCGCGACGGTCGCGCCGGTGGTGTCGTCGACCAGCAGGAAGCTGCCGGTGGCGCGCAGGCGGCGGTAGGGGTCGAACAGCAGCGGCCTGCGGGTGTGGATCTGGACGCGGCCGATCTCGTTGAGCGACAGCGATTCCGCGGAGTCGTCGCGGTGCAGGGTGTTGATGTCGAGGCGGTAGTCCAGGCTGCGGATCTCGGCCGGGACGGTGCGGGTGGTGTGCTGCAGGGTATAGCGGGCGCCGGGGGTCAGCCGGGCGTCGTCGGCGAACCAGCAGACCATGGCGTCGATGTCGCGGCCGGCTTGCGGGCGGTTGGCGGGGCGGCAGATCAGGTCGCCCCGGGAGATGTCGAGGTGATCGGCGAGTTGCAGGGTGACCGCCTGGGGTGGGAAGGCCTGGCCGATCGGCGTGCCGCCGGGCCCCCAGATGGCGGCGACCGTGGTGGACAGGCCCGAGGGCAGCACCATCACCTCGTCGCCCGGCTTGAAGACCCCGCCCGCGACGGTGCCCGCGTAGCCGCGGAAGTCTCTGGCGTGGCTGCGGGTCACGTACTGCACCGGGAAGCGCGCGTCGATGAGATTGCGGTCCGAGGCGATGTGCACCTGTTCGAGATGGTGCAGCAGCGGCGTGCCCTCGTACCACGGCATGTTCGCGCCGCGATGCACGACATTGTCGCCCTGTAGGGCCGAGACCGGGATGAAGGCCAGGTCCGAGACGTCGAGTTTGGTGGCGAAGCCGGCGAATTCCTCGCGGATCTCGGCGAAGCGCTCGCCGGACCAGTCGACCAGGTCCATCTTGTTCACGCACAGCACGAGGTGCGAGACGCCGAGCAGGCTCGCCAGGAAGGCGTGGCGGCGGGTCTGCTCGATCACGCCCGTGCGGGCGTCCACGAGGATCAGCGCCACGTCGGCGGTGGAGGCGCCGGTGACCATATTGCGGGTGTACTGGATGTGGCCTGGGGTGTCGGCGATGATGAAAGTTCTCGCCGGAGTGGCGAAGTAACGGTGCGCGACGTCGATGGTGATGCCCTGCTCGCGTTCGGCGCGCAGGCCGTCGGTGAGCAACGCTAGATCGGTGTGCTCGTCGCCGCGCGCCCGGCTGGTGCGCTCCACGGCGTCGAGCTGGTCGAGGAAGATGGCCTTGGAGTCGTAGAGCAGCCTGCCGATGAGCGTGGACTTGCCGTCGTCGACGCTGCCCGCGGTGGCCAGTCGCAACAGAGTGGTGGCGGACATCAGAAGTACCCTTCCCGCTTGCGATCTTCCATGCCCGCCTCGGAGACGCGGTCGTCGGCGCGGGTCGCGCCGCGTTCGGTGACCCGGGTAGTGGCGACCTCGGTGACCACCTCTTCGGGGGTGGCCGCGGTGGACTCCACACAGCCGGTGCAGGTGGCATCGCCGACGGTGCGGAACCGCACGGTCGCCTCGGTGGGCTCTTCGCCGTCCGCCAGGTGCAGGAAACGGGTGTGCGCCAGCAGCATTCCGTCGCGGCGGACCACGGGCCTGCGATGCGCGTAGTACAGCGCGGGCAGGTCGATGCCCTCGGCGGCGATATAGGTCCAGATGTCGAGTTCGGTCCAGTTCGACAGCGGGAAGACGCGGATGTGCTCGCCGCGCCGGTGCCTGCCGTTGTAGAGGTTCCACAGCTCGGGACGTTGCGCCCGCGGATCCCACTGGCCCTCGGCGTCGCGGAAACTGAACACCCGCTCCTTGGCGCGTGCCTTCTCCTCGTCGCGACGCGCCCCGCCGAACACCGCGTCGAAACCGCCCTCGCGAATGGCGCGCAGCAGGGTGGTGGTCTGCAGGCGGTTGCGGGACGCGCGCGGACCGCTCTCCTCGGTGACCCGGCCCGCGTCGATGTCGTCCTGCACCCGGGCGACGATCAGGCGCAGGCCGAGACGTTCGACGGTCCGGTCGCGGAACTCGATCACCTCGTCGAAATTGTGCCCGGTGTCGATGTGCAGCACCGGGAACGGCAGTGGCGCCGGCCAGAACGCCTTGGCCGCCAGGTGCAGCATGACCACCGAATCCTTGCCGCCGGAGAACAGCAGCACGGGACGTTCGAAGGTCGCGGCGACTTCCCGGAAGATATGCGCCGACTCGGCCTCGAGCATGTCCGGGTGGGACAGCTCGTAGGTGTTCGCCGTCGACTTCGCGTGCTGGCTCACCCTTGAAAACTAGAACACGTTTCTGTCATTGGTCAATGGGTGTTCGCGGGCTTGCGTCCGCCGGAGGTCGCGGTGACCGCATCGGCGGCGGTCACCAGAGCCTTGCCGCGCCGAGCGATCTCGGCGCCGGTGATGGACGCGCCGACGTACATGGTCAGCACCATGTTCTGTCTGCCCTCGGCGTCGTAGGTCGGGGCGGCCAGCAGGCTGACGGGATGATGCGCGCGAGGGCGCAGGTCCGAGCCGAGGTGCACCCGCTCACCGAGGCTGCCGACCAGTTCGCCGACGATTTCGCGCAACTCCGCGGGTAGATCGCGGTCGGCGACGCCGGCCAGCAGGGCGTAGAGGCGCCTGCCCGCCGCGGTGAGGCTTTCGACCAGGTAGCCGCGCTCGCGGCATTCGGCGACCACCCGGCGCAGGCGCGTCTCGTCCTGCTCGAGCGGGACCGCGGGTGGGATGGCCAGCCAGGCCTCGAGCGCTTCGTCGCGGTCCCAGAGCACGTACATCAGGCCGACCGGAGGAGCGAAGTGGTAGGAGGCGCCGACTTTCACCAGACCGGGGCCGGTGCTCTCCAGGATCGAGATCCGATCGCCGACGACGGCCGAAGCGGTGCAGGTCGTGCGGTACTCGACGCTGAGTTTCTCCAGTTCGGCGCGGGCGATCGCGGAGATGGCGAAACTCGCCTGGGCGACGCGGCCCGCGGCGATGAGCGCGGGGCCGAGGCCGTAGGTGTGCTGGCGCGGGTCGCGCACCAGGTAGCCGGCGGCGGTGAGCTCGTTGACGATTCCGAGCACCGTGGGTTTTGCCAGGTCGAGTTCGCGGGCCAGCTCGGACAGGCCGAAGCGTTTGCCGCGCTGCTCGACGAGGAAATCCAGCACCCGGACCACTCGGACGGCGGGGGCGGAGCGGCGGGCGGTCATGGGGACTCCGAATCGGAAATGCGGTGGATCATGGACAACTACTGGAACAGGTTCTAATCTGACCTCAGTCGAAATGTACCAGACCGGTACAAATATGAACCGATCATCGGAGATTGCTCTTGCTGACCGAGCCGTTCGCCGAGGCCATGGCCGCCGCCGAGAAGATCGTCCACGAAGCGCCGCACATCCGGACCGAACAGGATCTGGTGGAGGGCTTGGACTATCTGGCGGGCAGCGTGCGCGCCTGCCTGCAGCTGGCGTGGGCCTACGACCGCGACTTCCCGTTCTTCGCCCGCAGCACGCACCAGTACACGAAGATGGGCCTGGACAATCCGGACACCCTCTACTTCCACGCCTTCCTGCGCCCCGACGCCGAATACGTGGTCACCGGACGCCGCGGCACCACCCGTGACCTGAGTTTCCAGGTGCTCAACGGCAACTATTCACCGGTCGACGTGCCCGACAGCGAGACCGCCTTCGACGACCGCGAGCTGGACATCGACGCCGACGGCCGCTTCGAGCTGCGGCTGGGCCCAGGCCCCGCGGGCCCCGGCTATGTGCATCTCGCCGAGGACTCCGCCATGCTCGTGGTGCGCGAGGTCTACAGCGATTGGGCGAACGAGAGGCCGGGCAGCCTGCGCATCGAGCGGGTCGACACCGTCGGCAGCGCACCACCCGCGCCGACCCGCGAACTGCTCGCCAAGCGCTACGAGATCGCGGGCAGGATGCTGGTCTCCCGGCTGAAGACCTTCCTGGCCTTCCCCGAGTGGTTCTACCTGAAGCTGCCGGTCAACACGATGACCGAGCCGCGCTCGACACCGGGCGGGCTCACCACCCAGTTCTCCTCCGTCGGCCACTACGAACTCGACGACGACCAGGTCATGATCATCACCGTGCCCAAGTCGGACGCGCCCTATCAGGGCTTCCAGCTCGGCAGCATGTGGTACATCTCGCTGGACTACATCAACCACCAGACCAGCCTCACCGCCGATCAGGCCGGGGTGGACCCGGACGGCATGATCCGCCTGGTCGTGAGCGAGCGCGATCCCGGACTGGTCAACTGGATCGAGCGGACCGGGCACGCACGCGGGTACCTGCAGTTCCGCTGGCAGCGGTTGTCCAGGGATCTCGCCGCCGAGGACGGGCCGACGGTGGAGATCGTGACGTTCGACGACCTGCCGAGCCGATTGCCCTATTACGACGCCGCGCGCGTCACCCCGGAGCAATGGCGCGCGCGGATCGCGGCGCGTCAGGTCGCGGTCGCGGAGAGGATGTTGGGCTGATGTTGTTGCCGGACAAGGTCGTGGTGGTCTCCGGCGTCGGGCCGGGACTCGGACAGGCGATCGCGGTGCGCAGCGCCGTGGCGGGCGCCGATGTGGTGCTGGCCGCGCGCACGCGCTCGCGCTTGGAGAAGGTGGCCGAGGAGATCACCGCGCTGGGCAGGCGGGCGCTGGTCGTCCCGACCGACATCACCGACGAGGTGGCGGTGCAGGCGCTGGTCGACACCACGCGCGCGGAGTTCGGCCGGGTGGACACGGTGGTCAACAACGCGTTCGCGATCCCGCCGCTGGCCGATCTGGCCACCGTCGACATCGATCAGGTGCGCGCGGGCTTCGAGACGAACGTGCTGGCCGCGCTGCGTCTGACCAGACAGTTCATTCCGGACCTCGCCGAGTCGAAAGGCTCGGTGGTGATGATCAATTCGGCGGTCCTGCGGCATTCCCGCCGCACCTTCGGGCCCTACAAGATGGCCAAGGCGAGCCTGCTCGCACTGGCGCAGAGTCTGGCCACCGAGATCGGGCCGCAGGGCATCCGGGTCAATACCGTTGCCCCCGGCTACATCTGGGCCGACAACTTGAAGTGGTACTTCGACTATCTGGCCGGGCAGCGCGGCATCACCGCCGAGGAGGTCTATGCCGAGACGGCCTCGACCATCGACCTGCGCAAGCTGCCCGAACCCGACGAGATCGCCGACGCCGTGGTCTTCTTCGCCTCGTCGCTGGCACGCGCGATCACCGGCGCGTGCCTGGACGTCAACGCGGGCGAGTACCACCACTGATGAGGAGCACACAGAACATGATCGGCAGGGACGCATGATCGGCAGGGATGACGTCGGGACGGTCGAGGATCTGCACGCCTCGGCGGCCAAGGTGGTCGGGCTCGACGACTTCGGCGCGGACGACTATCGCGAGGGGCTTGGCGTGCTGCTCGACTCCTATCACCGTGAGGCGCAGCTGACCCCGTTCGGTAACAAGATCAACCGGGCCTTCCTGCGCGGCGCTCTGATCGCGCGGTTGTTGAGCGAGAACGCCTGGCAGCGGCATCCCGAGCATGCCGATGTCGCCATCGAACGGCCGATCTTCGTCACCGGCCTGCCGCGTTCGGGCACCACGGCGGTGCATCGCCTGCTGGAGGCCGACCCCGCGCATCAGGGTCTGCAGATGTGGCTGACCGAGATGCCGCAACCGCGCCCGCCGCGCGAGACCTGGGCGCAGAACCCGGTGTATCAGCGCATCGAGGCGGGCTTCGCCCGCCACCACGTGGAGCATCCCGAATTCCTGGGGATGCACCACATCTCGGCCGACCAGGTGGAGGAGTGCTGGCAGTTGCTGCGCCAGTCGGCGATGTCGGTGTCCTACGAATGCCTGGCCTATCTGCCCGGCTATTCGCAGTGGTTGAGCGGTCGCGACTGGACGTCCGCCTACGCCAGGCACAAGCGCAATCTGCAGCTGATCGGGCTGCCCGACGCCGAGAAGCGCTGGGTGTTGAAGAATCCCAGCCACCTGTTCGCCCTCGACGCCATCATGGCGGTCTACCCGGACGCGCTGATCGTGCAGATGCATCGCGATCCGAGCACCATCATCGCCTCGGTGTGCAGCCTGAACGAGAAGGCGAGTGAGGGCTGGTCGGAGAAGTTCCGCGGCGAGGTCGTGGGTGAGTCGCAGCTGGATCTGTGGGGGCGCGGGGCGCAGCGCTTCCTGGCCGACCGCAGGCGCTACGACCAGGCCCGGTTCGCCGATGTCTACTACGACGATTTCGTCGCCGATCCGCTGGCGTCGATCGCCGAGATCTACCAGCGGTTCGGGATGACACTCAGCGCCGGAGCCGAGGCGGCCATGCGGGACCTGCACAGCGAGAGCACCACGGGCGCGGCCCGTCCCGCGCACCGGTACACCCTCGCCGACTACGGGCTCACCGCCGCACAGGTCGACGAGCGTTTCGGGGAGTACCGGGCGGCGCACTTCCCGGGCCGTTGAGGCCCGGGCTGCTCAGGCCTGGCCCGGCCGCAGGACGATGAACAGCCCGTGCGCTTCGGCGCACAGGCGTTCCCCGTCGTGCAGGGTGGCGCGCACGTAGACCTTGCGGCCTTCGTGGTCCTCCACCCAGGACCGCAGCGTCAGTTCGGTGTTCAGCGGGGTGATGGACCGGTAGTCGACGGTCAGCGACGCCGTCCGGGTCACCGATCCGGCGTGGATGGCCGCCGCCATACCGCACAGCTCGTCGAAACCGACCGCCATCTGGCCGCCGTGCGCGGCCGCGTTGCCGCCCAGGTGGACGGTGCGGAAGGTGATCGCGGTCTCCACGCCCTTGCGGCTCGCGCGCTTGACCCGATAGGGCGGCAGGGTGATGTTGCCGCGCGCGGGCAGTTCGTGCCGGGTCCACGACGGCGCCGACCATTCGTCGACGACGGTTTCGGCGAGCGCGGCGTTGATCTCCTTGAGCTTGGCGATCAGGTCGAGGGCCTGATCGTCGCTGGGATTGGACAGCCTGGCGTGGTCCATCAGGGTGCGCACCTGCTCGATCATTTCGCCCAGGTGCGGTCCGCCGCGGCTGACGTCGGCGTCTTTCATCATCTGTTCCCACATCGGCCGGAATCCGCCTTCGTGGTGCTCGGCGGTCGGTAGTGCCTCGGCCACGTGGTCATCGGTCATGACTTCCAAGGTATCCGGTAGCCTGCCCGATACCGCTCGCCGGGTGGGCACCCGAGATCGCCACGGCCGAGGACGGGTTCAGTCGCCGGTGCGTCCGTCGATGCGCTCGCGCAGCAGGTCGGCGTGTCCGTTGTGCCGTGCGTACTCCTCGATCACGTGCACGTAGACCCAGCGCAGGCTGTATGTGGCGCCGCCGACGGGAAACGCGAAGGTGTGATCGAGCGGCAACGGGGCCACGGCGGAATCCGCGGCGGCCACCTCGGCGAGGAAGGTCGCGAACGCGGCCTGCGGGTCGGCATCGCCGATGTGATCGAAATCGCCGCCGGGGTCGTCCTCGGCGCAATACAGGTAGTCCAGCGGCATGCCGGCGGCCGCGATGCGGAACCAGCCGCGCTCGACCTCGCTCATGTGCCGCACGAGGCCGAGCAACGACAGCTCGGAGGGCGGGACGGAACGCAGCCGGAGCTGGTCGACGCTCAGGCCGGTGCACTTCCACAGCAGTGTCGCGCGGTGGCGGTCGAGCCAGCCCTGGAGGATCTCCCGTTCACTCGCGACGGTGGGCGCTGCGTTCCTGTCGATGCCGGGCGCTGTCCAGATCACGTCCCGAGGGTAACGAGGGACCATCTGCGTATGGCTCCGATCGAGAGCACGGGGTGGCGCCGAGCAGAGAATGGGGCAGACTGGCCCGATGCCTGCGGATTCCAGCGGACCGGGTCGCGCCGGTGACGGCGTGCCCGCTCACCTGCCCGGCGACCCCGAACGCTCCGTGCTGGAACTGGCTCGTGGCGAACAGCACTGGCTGCGCGCGCGGATGCTGCCCGAAGGGCTCTACGAACTCCGGTATCGCGACGGGCCGGGCGCGGAGCGGTTCGAACTGTTCAGCTCCGATCACGTATTGGTGCGCGACATCCTGTTCGCCTGGCTCGACGAGAACCCGTGGTGGCGCGACGGGGTCGCTTGGTCGCCGATCGACCCGGCCATCTCGGAGATCGAGGCGGTGCGCGACGAACTCGCCGATCTGCTGGGCGGTTTCGACCTGTTCGGCACGCTCGAGGATCTGGACGCCGGGCTCGACGAGTTGCTGGGGGAGCCGGACGGCGGCTCCGAATCGGGTTTCGACGGGTGAGCCCACTCCCGTCCGCGTGTGCGCAGCGGTGTTCGCGGGGGAGGTGCGTGCCGTGGCGCCGAAGCCTTGTGCCCACCCGGCGGGCCTGCCTACGATGCCGAAGGTAGAACACGTTCTATATTCGGCATTACGTCATCGAGGTCACGTCGCGGGTGCGCGGCGACGATGGGAGCGCACATGATTCTCGACCGGTTCCGCATCGACGGGCAGGTGGCCGTGGTGACGGGGGCGGGGCGCGGCTTGGGCCGCGCGATCGCCGTGGCCTTCGCGGAGGCGGGTGCCGACGTGGTGATCGCGGCGCGCACGAAGGAGCAGCTCGACGAGGTGGCCGAACAGGTGGCCGCGGCGGGCCGGAAGGCGCACGTGGTCCCGGCCGATCTCGGTGACCCGGAGGCCGCGGCCGCCCTGGCCGGGATCGCCGTCGAGCGGTTCGGCAGGCTCGACATCGTGGTGAACAATGTCGGCGGCGCGTTGCCGTACCCGCTGCTCGATACCACGCCGAAAGCGATGACGGAGGCGTTCGGCTTCAATGTGGCGAACGCGCACGCGCTGGTGCGCGCCGCCGTGCCGCACATGCTGGCGACCGCGGGCGGCGGGTCGATCGTCAACATCACCTCGAGCATGGGCAGGTTGCCCGGCCGGGCGTTCGCCGCCTACGGGACCGCCAAGGCCGCGCTCGCGCACTACACGAAACTGGCCGCCATGGATCTGAATCCGCGCATCCGCGTCAACGCCATCGCACCGGGGGCGATCCTGACCTCGGCGCTCGAGATCGTGGCCGGCGACGAGCGCATGCGCGGCGAGCTCGAGCGCAAGACGCCGCTGCACACCCTCGGCGAGCCGGAGGACATCGCGGCCGCCGCGCTGTACCTGGTCTCGCCCGCGGGAAAGTATCTGACCGGCAAGGTGATCGAGCCCGACGGCGGCATCATCGAACCCAACCTCGCGCTCCCGATCCCGGATCTGTGACCCCGGCGCGGGCCGGAGTCGGCCGGGGGCTCAGACGGGTGCCACGGGCTCGAACCGCAGCATCTCCTCGGAGCCTGCGCGGATGACCCCCACGCTGGATTCCGGCACCTCGTTCCAGGCGCCGGGCAGGTCGCGCAGCGGTTCGGAGACCACGAACCTGGTCAGGCCGCCGAGATGTCGCAGCGCCTCGACCTCGGGGTGCAACGCTTTCAGCTTCTCCATATCGGTCGAGAAGAACAGGGACCGGGACCGGTGTTCGGTCGAGTAGCGGAAGATCCAGATCGTCCCGCCGTCGGTCGTGGCGACGGTCATCTGGACCGGATGCTCCACCCCGTGCGCGCGGCCGACGTCCTCGACGAACCCGACCGCCCTGGACACGCCACCGACCGGGTCGTCGGTGAGGCCGAAGGTCAGGGCCAGATAGAACAGGACCTCGGAATCCGTCGTCCCCTCGAGTTCGGGGAACAGTTCCGGCGCCAGCGCCGTCATCAGGTCCCGGCGCATCTCGCGATGCCCCTCCAGGGCGCCGTTGTGCATCCACAGCCAGCGCCCGTGCCGGAACGGATGGCAGTTGCTGCGCTGGACCGGCGAGCCGGTCGAAGCGCGGACGTGCGCGAAGAACAACGGCGTGCGTATCTGACCGGCGATCTCGCGCAGGTTGCGGTCGTTCCAGGCCGGCTGAATGCTCTTGAACAGCGCGGGCTCGACGCCCTCGCCGTACCAGCCGATGCCGAAGCCGTCACCGTTGGTGGTGGTGGCTCCGAGATGCGATTCCATGCTCTGGTCGATCAGGGAATGCTCCGGGCGGACCAGCAGGTCCTCCGCGAGGATCGGCTCTCCTGCGTACGCCAGCCACCGGCACATCAATCCATTGAAACAGAGTTCCGCCCGGATGCGGTACCTCCGGCCCGGCGTGTGGTCAGTCCGGGAAAGCGCCCGAGGCCGCACCCGAGCCGAGCGGGATCGGCGCGCCCGCCGGGCTGAGCTGCGCGGCGTCGAACGGCAGCAGCGCGCCGGAGCGGGTGTTCGACCGCAGATAGGTCTGCAGCATGGCGGCCGCGTCGAAGCCGGCGACGGTGCGGTCGAACAGCGGGGGCGGGCTCGCGCCTGCGGTGCCGACGTACATCTTGGTCCCGTCGGCGGTGAACCCGACCGACATCGGCGAATCCACCGCGATCGAGCCGGTGATCTCGCCGGAGGCCAGGTCGATCACCTGCACGGCATCCGCTCCCGCGGTCGCCACCAGCAGACTGGTCCCGTCGGGGCTGATGGCTCCGGCCACCGGAGCGCTGCCCGGGGCGAAGGCGATCGCGCCGGTGCGGCTCCAGGACGCGATGTCGATCACCGAGACGTTGTCGCCGAGAGCGTTCACCGAATACAGCGTGTTGCCGTCGGGGGAGACAGCCGCCGCGAACGGCGCGGAGCCGTCGATCTGGATCCGCTCGCCCAGCTGGAATCCGGTCTCCGGGTCGAATACCGCGGCGGTCGAATCGGCGAAGACGGTGTAGAGCTGGCTGCCGTCGGGGGCGATGGCGGCCGCGAACGGGATGGCGGGCAACGGCATCGAGTCGACCAAGGTCTGCGACTCGGTGTCGATGACGTCGATGGACGGGCGCGCGGTGAAGATGTACACCCGGTCGCGCACCGGATCGGCGATCGGCTCGGTCATCCCGTCGGTGCCCGAGATCGGGATCCGTGCGGTGACGGTGTCGCTCGCGCGATCGATGACCGCGATGTCGTCGGGTCCGGTGAAGGGCGCGTTGAACGCCTGCACGTAGAGATGGCGGCCGTCGCGGGCGGCCACGACCGCCGACGCGTGCGCGCCCACTCCCTCGATACGGCTGTGCACCCGGTCGGTGGCGGTGTCCACGACCAGTACCGCGCCCTCGCCCGCGATCGGAATGTAGGCGTCGGCGACGCCGTCCCGTGCTCCCGCGACCGGAGCGAGCAGGGACAACAGGGCCGCGCTGAGCGCGAACGCGCGCGCGGGCCGACGCCGGAACCTGATTGCCATCCTCGGACCTTTCGTGTGGGTATCCGAACGGACTATTCCCCGGAAACGCCGCTGCCGCAAGCGTTGCCGTGATCGCTCACAGTACCCAGAGGAACGGCCGGACCCTCCTGCCCAGAAAAGACTACCGACCGGTATGGTTGTCCGGCTCGACATTTCGCAGGTCCCGCGCGTTCTGAAATGTGTTTATTCCGAACCTGATCGGTCCCACATATTCGACAGCAGCGTGAAACTCGGGGTGTCGGCCAGTGACTGGCTGGACTCGTAGATGCGCTGGTATCCGGTCTCCGCAATACGCCACACGCCGTCGGGGTCGCGGCGGTAACGATCGCGGTAATAGCCGGCGCCGCGGATGAGTGCGCCGAATTCGGTGGCGATGACGGTGTCCTCGAAGGCCCATGACCCGGTGGCGGTGTCGCCGTCGACGGTGATCTCGGGATGGTGTGCGATGTGTACCGTGACGATGGCGGGCCCCGCTGTGGTGCGCAGGAAATCCGTGATGGCCTGGCGTCCCTGGAAGGACAGCGGCTCGCCGAGCGCGTGCGTACCGTACTCGGCCCGAGCGTCTTCGGTGAGCGTGTCGGCGAATTCGTCCCAGAGTTTGAGGTCGAGTGTGCGGAAGTAGCGGTATTTGAGCCTGCGCACGGATTCGACGGCTTCCAGATCCATTCGGACAGCCTTGCACGGCGAATGGGACTCCACAAGAACGTGTTCTACTATTCCCGGTTGTTCGTGCACGCGCGGATATTTCTTCTAAGCTGGGCGCGCAGTGCGAGGAGAGGTTGTGTCATGACGGTCGAGATGGTGGGCCATCGCGAATTCGGCAGGGTGGTGTCCCATCGGGTGAGCGGCCCGGCTGTCCAGCCACCCGTCTCGATGATCGAGCGAATGACGGTGATCCTGGATGCCTTCGACGCCGAAACGCCGACCGTCACTCTGCTCGGCCTGACCGAACGCACCGGCCTGCCGCGGTCCACGGTGTACCGCATCCTCGACCAGATGGTGCGTCTGCGCTGGCTCGCGCACGCGCCCGGCGGTTACCGGCTCGGCCTGCGCGCCTTCGAGATCGGCGCACTGGCCACCGCGCACAACGAGATCCGCGAGGTGGTCAGCCCGCTGCTGCAGGATCTGTGTCAACGCATGTCCATGGCGGGGCATCTGGCCGTGCTCGACGGCCGCGAGGTGTTCTTCCTGGACAAGGCGGGTGGCAGGCAGGCCGCCGCGATCCCGACCCGGCTCGGCGGCAGGCTGCCCGCGCACAGCACCGCGCTCGGCAAAGCGCTGCTGGCGACGCTGGAGCCGAGCATCGTCGATGCCTCCCTGCGAGAACGGTTGCCGCAGTTGACCGCTCGCACCATCACCGAGCGCGGCGAACTGCACCGTGAACTGCGGCGGGTGCGCCGCCAGGGCGGTGTGGCGGTGGATTCGGAGGAATCGGTCGACGGGTTGTGCTGTGTGGCGGTGCCGTTGCGCGGGCGCGGCGCGGCGATCGCGGCTCTGTCGCTGTCCGGACTCGTCGACGGCGATCGTCCCGCGCTGGACACCGCCCGGCTGGCCAGGATGCTCGCGGAGACGGCGCAGGAAGCGGCCCGCGCGCTGTTCCCCCGGCACGCCCGGTTGCGCTAGGCCGGGATCCCGCAGCCGTCGGGGCGGTATCGCTCGAAGCGGCCGACCCGGAAGCGGGGAACCTCGGTGCGGCCGCCGGGAACCGCCCGTGACATCGCGTCCGGCCGGGATACGGGCCGGTGCGCCGCAATCGGGTTCACCGCCGACGCCGCGTCGGTCGGCGGAACTCAGCTGGGCTTGGCGACCGGGAATTCGGCGGCGAGTTCGGCGAAGACCGCGGAATTGAGATCGAAGGCGCGCTGCCCCTCGTCGAGCACGCGGCGGCGTTCGAGTTCGTCGACCGGCAGTTCGTCGAGCAGTGCGCGATATTCGCGCTTGAAGGCCGCGGGGTTGGCGATCTCGTCGAAGACGTAGAAGCGCACGCCGTCGCCGCGCCGCGGCAGGTCCCATAGTTTCTCGGCGGTGCCGCGGATGACCTGTCCGCCGGACAGGTCGCCGAGATAGCGGGTGTAGTGGTGCGCGACGTAGCCGGCGGGCCAGTCGCGCGCGCATTCGTCGATCCGCGCGGCGTAGGCGGCGGTGGCGGGCAGCGGTTCGATCTCGCTGCGCCAGTCCGCGCCGAGCAGCGCGGTGAGATCGCGTTCGAGTTCGGCGGTCCTGGCCAGTTCCTTGCGGACGAACGGGCCCGCGACGGGATCGGTGGCGAGTTCGTCGATGCGGGATTCCAGCGCGCGGTAGATGAACCAGAGTTGGCCGGTGTAGCGATGATAGGAGTCGATGCCCAGGCGTCCGCCGAGCATGTCGGAGATGAAACTGGAGTTCTCCGCCTCGGCATGCTGACGTTCTGTCGCGCTGCGGATGCGGGTTGAGAACGGAACGGCTTCCGACGACATTATTCGAAGTACCTCGCAATCACCTGAGGGCTGCCGGGAATTCCCCGGCAGCCCGACCGGATCGACGATACCGGTTCAGCCGGATTGTCGCACCGATGTGCGCCGGCGGTGGAAGGTCAGCGCTTGCCCTGCAGCACCGGCGCCAGGAACAGCAGCACGATCGCCGCGATGACGGCGAAGATGAAGCCCCAGAAGTTGAGCTCGGTGATCGACCCCTTTCCGATGAAGCTGGCCAGCAGGCCGCCGATGAGCGCGCCCGCCATGCCGAGCAGTGCGGTGAGCTTGAAGCTCATCTTGTCGTCACCGGGTTTCAGTGCCCGGGCTACATATCCGATGATCACGCCGATGATCAGAAAGCCGACGATCTGTACGATTGCGTTCCACATACCGCACAACTCTCCAACCGGTGCATCGGCTTGTCCAGCGACATGCCGAAGGACGTCGCTGTACACGGCGTGAATTCCTGCTATCGATCACGTTGCGACCCGGCCGATTCCGTGCGGCGGGCGCGCATATGAGATACCGGACTATCCGGACACGGTGGGCGGCTTCCGTTCCGGCCCGTGCAGGCGTCGCTTCCGCATCAACACCGGTTTGCGCAGGACGACCGTCGGTTTGCGCAGCACCACGACCGGTTTGCGCAACGATCCGAACCGGCTGCGGATGCGCGGCCTGCGCAGTGTGCGGTCGAACCATTCGCCGAGGGTCACGCCCGCGGCCAGTGCGCAACCGACGCCGAAGGCGGCGAACAGGTGGTCGAAGCCCAGTGTCAGTTCGTCGTTGAGCAACGCCGACAGGCCGCGATAGACCTTCAGGCCGGGCAACAGCGGGGTGATGCCGGCGACCGCGACGACCAGCGGCGGGGTCATCGCGCGCCGCGCCATCAGACCACCGGCCAGGCCGACCAGCGTCGCCGCGACGCCGGAGGAGATGATCGGCCCGAAGCCGAGATGCTGCACGAACAGAAAGCAGATGGTGCCCGCCGCGCCACCGAGCGCGGCGGCTGTCAGCGCCCGCCGCTCGGCGTAACAGGCCAGCGCGAATGCCGCCGCGGCGGCCGCGCCCGCGATGATCTTCACCGGAAGATCGGTGATATCGCGACCGGAACTCAGGTCGATCGCGGGAACGGTCGCACCGACGGTGACGCCCAGCCGCAGCGCGAGCGCGATACCGGCGATGATGCCGCCGGTCATCATCATCAGCTCCAGCATGCGGGCGGAGGCGGTGATCGGCGCACCGGTGATCGCGTCCTGGACCGAGCCGACCAGCGCGAGTCCGCTGAGCAGCACCGTGATGCCCGCCGCCACGATGAGGGTGGCGTCGACGCTCAGCCCGAGCGGGTCGGCGAAAGTGGCCAGCACGATGGCCGGGGTGGCGGCGATGAAGCCGCCGGCGACGTGCTGGAAGAAGAACGGCAGGCCGTATTGGTTGAGGGTGCGGTTGGTCCGGTCGATCGCGCCGGTGGTGATGAAACTGAGCACCGTCACCAGTACATCCGCGCCGAGCAGGGCGGCGATGGCGGCGGCCATCAGCGACCAGCCGAGCGTCGCGACCCAGCGCGGGTACGGATGCGGCGCGGCGACGATGGCGTCGAGTTCGGCGCGCGCCTCGGCGGGGGACAGGACATGATCGCGGATACGGCGGGTGAGCCGGTCGGCGGCGGCCAGCCGGGTGAAATCGTGCGAGCGATATCGCACCACCCGCATGGTGCCCGCCGGTGGCAGCCGCGGCCCGCGATCGGCCCAGACGCGGATGGAGTCGTAGGTGACGTCGACATCGCAGCGGGCCAGGCCGTAGGTGGCGGCCACGAAGCGGATCTGGGTAGCGGTATCGATCACGCCGGTGCCGGAGGCCAGCACCACCTCGCCGACCCGGACCGCCAGATCCAGCACTTCGGCCACCGCGGCTTCGTCGGTGAGATCGATCGGCTGCAGCGGCGCGGGCGGCGCGAGGATGGCGTCCGCGGTCGCGGGCCGGTCGGCGACCAGCACGCCGACCGCCTGTTCCAGCAGTTTCGGCGCCCTGCGCACTCTGCGGTGACCACCCCACGCGGAACGTGGCTCGTGGCGGACCAGGTGGTCCACTCCTTCCGGATTCTCGTCAGGCCCCATGCCCGCGAAGGTAGTCGCCGTTCGCGCGAGGGTGTCGCTACGCGGATCGGGCGCCATAGTGTTCCTCGAACTCGCGCAGCAGTCTGCGCAGTGCCCATTCCAGCGTCGCGGTGTCGCGGTCGGCGTCCAGTTCCTGGTAGCCGGCCAGCAGGTACATGGCCCAGCGCGCGCGGGCGAGCGCCTCGCGCTCGTCGTCGAATACCGCTCGCGCGGCGCGCAGGACCACCTCCGTGCGCCTGCTGTCGACCTGCTCCTGGACGGCCCGGACTTCGGGATCGACCTTGCTCCACACCCGGATGGCCGCCTCCGCGCGATGCGGCAGCGTGAGCGAGAACTGCAGCAGGGTCTCCAACTGCTCGAGCGGGTCGTCGAGATCCCGGGTCAGGCCGACCAGCCGGGTGGTGCGGTCGGCCAGCCAGTGGTCGAGCAGCTGGCTGGTGAAGTCGTGCCAGTTCTCGAAATAGTGGTAGAAGGAGCCGGTCGTCACGTTGAGCCGCTTGCACAACGGCGCCTGCTTCAGTGCGCTGTACCCCTGCGCGGAGAGCATGTCGAACGCGGCGTCGAAGTAGTCCTGCTTGGTGGCCATCGGTCTCCGTGAGTGGGTCGGTCGGGGAGGTCGGACAACCATTGTCCTCCGGTGCCCCGGCGTCGTCGGTGAGGCCGATCGGCGGCAGCCGTGCGAGCGGCCGGGGCCCGGTTATCCGGTGCGATGCAGGTCGCGGTGGCGATATCCGGCGAGTCCGAGCCCGATCAGCACCGCGGCGACCGCCGACAGCCACAGCACCGGGGTGGGGTGGAATGCGGCGCCGGGCAGCTTCGGCGGATGCACGAACGGCACCAGATCCACGGTCCACTGTGGCAGCCCGTCGAGCGAGCCGACGATGAAGAGCATGATCATGGCGCTGAGCACCCCCCAGGCCGCCGGCGCGAAGCGCGGTGCCAGCCCGAACAACGCGACCGCGACACCGGTCACCACCCAGACCGCGGGCACTTGCACCAGGGCGGCGCCGATCGCCCGCGGCAGGTTCGTCCCGAGATCACCGGCGGCCGTGCCGTAGACCACGCCGATCGCCACGCCCGCCACGGCCAGCGCCAGCGCGGGGCCGAGCAGGGCGACGCCGAGATGGCCCGCGACATAGCGCATTCGGCCGACCGCGCCGACGAGGACGGCCTCGTCTCGCCCGTTGCTCTCCTCGTCGTGCAGGCGCAGGACCGACGAGATCGAGTAGGCCGACGCGGCCGCGGCGAGCATGATCACCGCGTAGGCGATGAATCCGTGCTCCAGGCTCTCCGAGCCACCCATCCGGCGGATCATGTCGCTGATCGCACCGCTGTCGCCGAGCATCTTGCCGATGGAATTGGTCGCGGCGCCGATGAGCAGCCCGTACAGGCCGAATCCGATGGTCCAGACCAACAGTGAGCCACGCTGCAATCGCCATGCCAGACCGGTCGGGCCGGACAGCCTCGGCGCGGCCGCGGCGGGGCCCGGCCGCTGCTTCAGCAGGCCGGCTCCGGTGTCACGGCTGTCGAGCAACGCGTAGGCGATCAGCGTCGCCGCCACCGCCGTGGCGGCCAGCGGCAGCAGCACCCACCAGCGTTCCTGCGCGAAGGGGCGGATCTGCAGGCACCAGCCCAGCGGTGAGAACCAGGACAGCGTGCCGCTGCCCGCGTCACCGGCCGCGCGCAGCGCGAACGCGGTGCCCAGGAGCGCGAACGCGATGCCGCGCGTCACCCTGGCGAAGGCGCTGAGCTGCGCGCTGACCGCCGCCACCGCGCCCCAGACGATGCCCGACGCTGCCAGCGCGGCGCCGAAGGCGATGGAACCGGCGGCGGCCTGATCGCTGGCGTACAGCGACGCCGCGCAGAGAATTCCGGTGGCCACTGCGGCGCCGAAGGTCAGCAGCAGAGCGGCGGACAGGCCGGCGCGGCGGCCGATGCTGGTGGCCCCGACGAGCTCGGCCCGCCCGGATTCTTCCTCCACCCTGGTGTGCCGGATAACGGTGAGTACGGCCGCGATCGCGATCATGGTGTACATCGCGCCGGCCTTCCAGGTGCCGATCGACCCGAGCGCAGTGCCGAACACCGGTCCGTACATGGCCAGCAGCGCGGGGCTGGCGGCGGTGGTGGTGGCGAAATCGTTCAGCTGCTGCTGGCTCGTGTAGAGGTCGCGCACGCTGACGAGCTGGAACGCCGGCATCAAGCCGATGACCAGCGTCCACAGCGGCAGCACGATCCGGTCCCGGCGCAGCGCGAGGCGAAGCAGCCGACCGGTGCCGGAGAAGTCCGCGGTCCGGCCGAACAGCGCCGTGTCCACGGGCCGCTTCGCGGTGATCGTGGTCATGCCCGCACCTCCTGCGGCTCGGTCTCGGCGGCGCCGTCGATGTGATAGTGGCGCAGGAACAGCTCCTCGAGCGTCGGCGGGGCGCTGGTCAGGCTGCGCACGCCGGTGTCGCCGAGTACCCGGATCAGCTCACCGAGGTGCTCGTTGTCGACCTGGCAGCGCAGGGTCGCGCCGTCGCGTTCGATGTCGCCCAGGCCGGGGATGCGGCTCAGATCGCCCGGGTCGCCGAGGAGTTCGGCGGTGATGGAAGTGCGCGACAGGTGCCGCAGCTGCGACAGCGAGCCGCTCTCCACCGTTCGGCCGGCCCGGATGATGGTGACCCGGTCGCACAGCGACTCCACCTCCGAGAGGATGTGACTGGACAGCAGCACGGTCGTGCCGCGCTCGGTGGCCTCCCGTACGCATTCGCGGAACTGCTTCTCCATCAACGGGTCCAGGCCGGAGGTGGGCTCGTCCAGCAGGAGCAGCCGGACGTCGGAAGACAGCGCCGAGATCAGCGCCACCTTCTGCCGGTTGCCCTTGGAGTACGCCCGCGCCTTCTTGCGCGGGTCCAGGTCGAAGCGCTCGATGAGTTCCGCGCGGCGCGCCTGATCGAGGCCACCGCGCATACGGCCGAGCAGATCGATCGTCTCACCACCGGTGAGGGACGGCCACAAGGTGACATCGCCTGGCACATAAGCCAATTCGCGATGCAGCTCGACGGCATCGGTCCACGGGTCGCGGCCGAGCAGGCTCGCCTGTCCGGAGGTGGCCCGTAGGATGCCGAGCAGGATGCGGATGGTGGTGGACTTGCCCGCGCCGTTCGGGCCGAGGAAGCCGTGGATCTCGCCTTCGGCGACCTCCAGGTTCAATCCATCCAGCGCGATCGCGTGGCCGAAGCTTTTACGCAGATCCCGGATGACGATGACTTCGGACATCAATGCTCCTCGAGAACTCGGTCCAAAAGTGTGGGGTCGGTGAGCATCCCCTGGGTGTAGAGCTCTACGGCCGGGGGAGTGAGCTCGTCGCTGATGCGGCGGATGGCGGCGCGGAAGTCGATCGGCTCGCCGGCGCGCTGATGCAGGCGAACCCACAGCAGCGTGGCGCCGGTGCTGGTCAGCACCAGGTACCTGGCGCGAGCGCGCGGATCGCGGCTCGGCTTGAGCACGCCGGCCTCGACGCCCTGACGGATGTAGTCCTCGGCGTCGGAGATCATGTGCTCGAGCAGCGATTCCGCCATGGGGCCGCCCGCTTCCAGGCTGCGGATCATGTAGGCCAGCAGTGGTCCGT
Source organism: Nocardia higoensis NBRC 100133 (assembly GCF_000308595.1). GTDB lineage: Bacteria > Actinomycetota > Actinomycetes > Mycobacteriales > Mycobacteriaceae > Nocardia > Nocardia higoensis. The sequence continues at coordinate 129,295 of NZ_BAGA01000074.1, forward strand.
AGGCCTCGACCTCGGCCAGGGCGGAGAGCATGCCCGCTCCGGTGTCCGGGGCGAGCAGCGACTTCAGCTTCTCGTCGTGGATGAGTTGGAGCACCCGTTCGTCGCACGCGGAACGCAGGCCGTCCTTGGAGCCGAAGTGGTGGTTGACCAACCCGGGGGAGACTCCCGCCGCGGCCGCGATGGCACGCACGCCGACGGCGAATCCGCGATCGCCGAAGAGCTCTATCGCGGCATCACGGATGCGCGCCGCCGTGGTCAGTTCATTGGCGGGGCCGTGGGATACCGGCTGCTGTTTGAACATTCGTTCAGAATACTAAACGCGCGTTCAAGCGTCTACCGGAGTTTGACAACCCCGCTTGGCGGTTATGGTCGGAAACATGGGAACCGGTAGCTCGACAACGGCAGAGAACCTTCGCGCGGCACTGGACGGCCCGTGGCGCGAGATCCGGGAGAAGGCCCGGGTGGAACTCGCCGACGGGCGCTTCTTCGGTGATCCGGCGCTGGATTACAAGGCCGCTCGCGCTCGCGTGCTCGAGCAGATGGGTGAGCTGGCCGCGCTGGACTACGCCAAGCGCGGATTCGGCCTCGAGGCGGGCGGACTGGCCGACCCGGGCGGCGCGGTCACCGCACTGGAGATGGTCGCCTACGCCGACCTGTCGTTGTGGGTCAAGTGCGGTGTGCAGTGGGGCCTGTTCGGCGGCGCGGTGGAGAACCTCGGCACCGAACGGCACCGCGAGTATCTGAAGCGGCTCATCTCACTGGAATTGCCGGGATGCTTCGCGATGACCGAATCCGGCCACGGCAGCGATGTCGCCAGCTTGGAGACCACCGCCACCTACGATCCGGCCACCGAGGAGTTCGTGATCCACTCGCCGACGCCCTCGGCGCGCAAGGATTACATCGGCGGCGCGGCCGAGCACGCCCGGATGGCGGCGGTCTTCGCCCAGCTCATCACCCAGGGCGAAAGCAAGGGCGTGCACTGCTTCCTGGTGCCGATCCGCGACGAGCAGGGCGCCGATCTGCCCGGCGTGACGACCAGCGACGACGGCCTCAAGGGCGGTCTGCTCGGCGTCGACAACGGCCGCATCGTCTTCGACCACGTGCGGGTGCCGCGCGAGGCGCTGCTGAACCGCTACGCCGATGTCGCCCCCGACGGCACCTACGAATCGCCGATCGAGAACCCGAGCAGGCGTTTCTTCACCACCCTCGGCACGCTCGTGCGCGGTCGCATCAGCGTCGGCGGCGCGGCGGCGGCGGGCGCGCGAGTGGCTTTGAGCATCGCCGTGCGCTACGCCCTGCAGCGCCGTCAGTTCTCCGACCCCGACTCCGGGGAGGAGACCGTGCTCATGGACTACCGGATGCATCAGCGCAGGCTGCTGCCGCTGGTCGCCAAGTCCTACGCTTTCGCCTTCGCCCAGAACGATCTGGTCCGGCGCATGCACCTGGTGCAGAGCGGCCAGGATCTCGATCCCGGCGCGCAGCGGGCGCTGGAGAAGCGGGCCGCCGGCTTGAAGGTCGCCCAGACCAGGCACGCCACCCGTGCCATCCAGGAATGCCGCGAAGCCTGTGGCGGCGCCGGATATCTCACCGAGAACCGGCTGGTGACCCTCAAGGCCGATACCGACGTCTTCACCACTTTCGAGGGCGACAACGTCGTGCTCACGCAACTGGTCGCCAAGGAACTGCTGACCGCCTATGCCGACGAGGTGCGCGATCTCGACACCATGGGCTGGGTGCGTTTCGCGGCCACGATGGCCGGTGACGTGGTGCGCAAGCGCTCCGGCGTGCGCCAGCTCATCCAGACGCTGCGCGACCGCGGCGGCGAATCGGTGGACGAGGCCGACATCTCCCGCCGCGACGTGCAGCTGGCCCTGTTCGCCGACCGCGAGGACTACCTGGTGCGTACCGCCGCGCACCGGTTGCGCGCCCGTGCCGAGGAGACCGGCCCGTTCGAGGCGTTCAACAACGCCCAGGACCACATCCTGGCGGCCGGTAGCGCGCACATCGACCGGCTGGTGCTGGAGGCCTTCATCGAGGGCATCGGTGATATCGAGGATCCCGAAGCCAGGAAGCTGGCCGAGGACATGTGCGATCTGTTCGTCTACACCCTGCTCGAGGAGAACTCGGCCTGGTTCATCATGCACCGCTTCATGTCGGTGGAGCGGGCCAAGGCCGTGCGACGCGGGGTGAACGAACTCGTCGACCGGCTGCGTCCGCACGCGCTGACCCTCGTCGAGGGGATGGGCGTGCCGGAGGAGATGCTCAACGCCGCGCTGCTGCACGACGCGAGCGTGTATCAGCGCTCCTGATGCTCGCCGCCGGGACGTTCGACCGGAGCGTCCCGGCGTGTTCTGTGGCCATCGGACGGGTGGGAGGCGGCGAGTTCCACCGCGGTGCAGCACACGACGGTGATGCTCAGCCCCGCCGCGGCGCCGCCGGCCACATCGGTCAGATGGTGGTAACCCATGCCGACCTGGCCTGCCGCCGCCGCGATCACCGCGACGCCCGCGACGGCGCCGATCACCCACCCGGCCCGCCTGGAATCGCAGAGCAGTACGAAGGCACAGGCGACGGCGACCATGTGCACCGTGTGCCCGCTCGGATAGGCGAGATAGTCCTCGAGCGGACGGTCGAACAGCGGCTTGAGCGCCCATGTGTTCAGCGCCAGCGCCAGTTCGGGCACCACCGCCATCGTGACCATCGCGAGCCATCGACGCTGCCACGCGAACCAGCCGACCGCCAGGAGCAGCGCGGCGAGCACCACGGGGGCATCGCTCGGCGCGACGAGAAGGCGATCGAGCGCGGACGGTGGCCCGGCGGCCACCGCGTCGGCGAACGCCCTGTCCAGTGCGGTCGGGCCGCCGCCGGGCGGAAATGTCAACGGCAGCAGGCAGACCGTGAGCGCGCCCGCCGTCGCCGCGGCCGCGCGGACGGCGGGCGCGCCCACCCTCTTCCCGAGCATTCCGCCGACGATACGGGGCGGATTCAGCTCAGGATGTAGGTGGACAGCAGCGACAGCACGAACCACACCGTCCACACCGCCACGATCAGCATGCCGATGGCCAGCGTGGTGCGCATCCACGCCCGGCCCATGTCGATATCGCCGGACTCGCCCGGATACAGCTTCCACGGGCTGTACCAGGGCGCGCGCACCAATCGCGGGCGGGCGTCGCGCTCGAGCTGGGCCTGCTCCTCCGCGTAGGCCTCCGCCTGTGCCTGATTAGGGCCGCCGTGCCACAGCCCGATGTCGATGGGGCCGAGGAAGCCCTCGTTGAGCAGTTCCTGCGGCGCGGGCAGGTAGGGCAGCAGGCCGAGACCGCGGAAGGCGACCGCCACGTCGTTGGCCGTCCACAGGTGCTTCTCGCTCTGCGCGAGCGTGCCGAAATAGTGGCGCAGCCGATCCGGATCGTTGCCGAGGATGGCGTCGAAGCTCGGATCGCTCCACGCCTGGCGGATCTCGATCGTGGTGCCGCGCGGCGGAATGATCAGCGACACCCCGTGCACGGCCCGTTGTCCGAGACCGCGCGCCGCCAGCCAGTCCTGCAGGGCGTGGGTGTGCTCGCGGGAGCGTTCCAGCGGCGTGCGCTTGTCCCGGCCGATCGCCACGGGTGCGCCGTCGATCGTCCAGGAGCCGTTGAGCGGGACGTCGAGCAGGCCGCCGCTGTCGGTGTCGGGCACATCGGCTTCGATCACCACACAGCTGGTCGGGGTCCACACCACCGCGTCGAACTGGTGCAGCTGATCGCGGTGGAACAGGCTGCAATTGATGGTCGCGACACCGTGCGGGCTGCCCGGGTCCTTCCAGGTCCGCAGCCAGTCGATCAGCGCCCGTTCGGCATCGGTGCCCGCCGGATTCTGTACTCGCACAAGCATTCGCGACCGCCCTTCACGTCGTCACCCCACCAGGGGACAGGATACGGGCGATGGGCGCGCCCCGGTGCCGGGCGCGTCGAGACCGGGTGTGTCGGCTGTTCACTCCGCGAGTTCGGCCCTGATGCGGCCCGCCGCGACCGCCCGCGTCAGCTCGGCGTGATCGGCCTCGGTCAGGTCGGCGTAGCGCACCGCGAACGCGGTCACCGATTCCTCGAAGCGCTCGTCGCCGTCGAGATAGCCCGACAGCAGGCGCGGATCCAGCGACCGCGCGTGTGCCCTGGCCAGCAGCGCGCCGGCGAGCCTGCCGTAGTCGTCGAGCAGGTCGGCCCCCAGCCCCGCCGGATCGATGCTGCCCTTGAGATTGCGGAACTGGCGCACGATGAACGGCAGCTCCCCGCCGTGCAGGCGAAGCGTGGTCCAGCCGAGCAGGATGTCGCTCTCGGCTTGAACCAGCCTGGCGCCGCGCACGATTCGCTCGCCCTCGTGCGCCACCGGCGCAGCGGGCAGGTACGGGGCGAGCGCCGAGGGGATGGACTGCTTGAGTTGCAGCACCAGCACCTCGCCGTCGTTGCCGTGCATCAGCGCCACATAGCTGTGCAGGCCCACACTGCCGGTGCCGACGACGCGGAAGGCCACATCCGAGACGGCGAATCGGGCCAGCAGATTGCGCCGGGAATCGGGCAGGGTGTGCGCGTAGCGCTCGAGTCCGTCGGTCACCTCCTCGGCGACGACATCGTCCACCGGGGTGAGCACCGGCGGATCGCTGACGAAACGGTGCTTGCGCACACCGGTCTCGTGATCGTCGATGTGCTCACCCCACTTGGCGACGACCTTGGCGCTGGTGTTCTTGCGCGCTTTCTTGGCGGCCTTCTCGAAGGCGTCGACGAGATCGTCGGCCTTGGCGTGCGCGAGGATCGATTGATCGGGCAGCGCGCTCCACGACCGCATGAACGGCTGCTCGGCCAGCGCGTCGATCGCCAGCCGGTAGGAGCGCGCGGCATCGCACGCGGCCCGCGCGCAGCCCGGCTCGCCGACCCCGGATTCCCGGCCCGCCAGCACCAGGCTCGCCGCCAGGCGCTCGACGTCCCACTCCCACGGCCCGGCGATGGTTTCGTCGAAATCGTTGACGTCCATGACGATTTCGCCACGCGAGGTGCCGTACAGGCCGAAATTGGCGGCGTGCGCGTCGCCGCACAGCTGCGCGTGCAGGCCGCTGACCGGACCGTCGGCGAGATCGGCGGCCATCAGCCCGGCCGTGCCGCGATAGAAGGTGAACGGCCCGCTGACCATCCTGCCCACGCGCAGCGGCACCAGATGCGCGAGCCGGCCCGCGTGCGCGGCGGTGACGAACTCGAGCACGTCGGGGCGGTGCTCGCCGCGGGCCTTCCGGTCGCGTGCGGTCACCGGCACCCGCTCGCGCAGCGCCTTGCCGCGGGCGCGCACCTGCTCGGCGGGCACATAGGAGCGCAGGTCCAAACGATCTTCCGGCACAAGAGATCACGGTAACCCTCCGGCTGCCCGCCGCGCTCGCCGTGGGTGTGATCTTCCTTCGAACCGTGAGCCCCGAACGGGCCGCCGGTCCGAGGCGGCCGGACCGATGCGATGTCCGAACCGGGGTCAGGGAGCCGTCGGCACCGCCGGATCGATAGGGGTGATCGGCAGCCGCAGCGCGCCGGGCGCGGCATCGGGCACGGTCGGGCGCACCGGCCGGACCGGCTGGATCCGCCGGTACCGCCCGCCCAGTTCCGGGCGGGGATCGGCTTCGCCCTTGTTCGGCCAGAAGGCCATCGCCCGCTCGGCCTGGGCGGTGATGGTCAGTGAGGGGTTCACGCCCAGGTTCGCGGTCACCGCCGAACCGTCGGCGATGTGCAGTCCGGGATGACCGAACACGCGCTGGTAGGGGTCGACCACGCCGCTCTCCGGGCCCTCGCCGATCACGCAGCCGCCGATGTAGTGCGCGGTCGCCGGGATGTCGAACACGTCCATGATCAAGCCGTGGGCATCGCCGTCGACCTTGTCGGCGAAGCGTTCGGCGACCTCGTGGGCCAGCGGGATCCAGGTCGGATTCGGCTCGCCGGTGCCCTGTTTCGTGCGTAGCGCGCCGCGCTTGCGGAAGGAGGTCAGCGAGTTGTCCAGCGACTGCATCACCAGCAGGATCACCGAGCGCTCCGAGCCCCGGTAGATCCAGCAGCTGCGCAGGAAGTGGATCGGGTGCGCCACGGTGGCCAGCAGGAACCGCAGGAACCGGAAGGCGCCGCCGTCGATCATCGGGACCGCCATGGTGGCCAGCGCGTTCTGCCCGGCGCCGTAGTGACAGACCTCGACGTGGGTGTTCGGCTCGGGGTGGATGGAGGAGGTGATGGCCACGCCCTGGGCGAAGTCGTAGCGGCTGCGGCTGGCGACGTTGAGGATCGCCTCGGAATTGCTGCGGGTCAGCTCGCCGAGCCGGGGCGAGAGGTTGGGCAGCACGCCCTCGTCGCGCATCTTGTGCAGCAGCTTCTGGGTGCCGAGCGCCGCGCCCGCGAACACCACCTGCGCGGCGGTGAAGATCTTGGGCTCCTTGCGGATCCAGCGTCCGGAGCGGACCGTGTCGATCGCGTAGCCGCCGCCGTCCAGCGGGCGCACCGACGTCGCGGTGGTCAGCGCGTGCACCTGCGCGCCCGCCTGCTCGGCGAGGTAGAGGTAGTTGGTGGGGGTGGTGTTCTTGGCGTTGTGCGGGCAGCCGGTCAGGCAGCGCGAACAGTGGATGCAGCCGTTGCGGCGCGGTCCCGCGCCGCCGAAATAGGGGTCGTCGACCTCGACGCCCTCGGCCTCGTCGTTGAAGAACACCCCGACCTGGGTCGCGTGGAAGGTGTCCCCGACGCCCATGTCGTCGGCGACCTGCTTGATGATGTCGTCGGCCGGGGTCATCCGCGGATTGGTGACCACGCCGAGCATGCGCTGCGCCTGGTCGTAGTACGGGGCCAGTTCGCTGCGCCAGTCGGTGATGTGGGCCCACTGCTTGTCGGTGTAGAAGGCGGGCAGCGGCTCGTAGAGCGTGTTGCCGTAGATGAGCGATCCGCCGCCGACCCCCGCGCCGGAGAAGACCGCGCACTTGCCCAGGATGCTGATGGCCTGCGGACCCGTCATGCCGAGTTTGGGCGCCCAGATGGACTTGCGCAGATTCCAGTTGGTCTTCGGCAGGTTCTCCGCCGTCCAGCGCCTGCCCGCCTCGAGCACCCCGACCCGATAGCCCTTCTCGGTCAGCCGCAGCGCGCTGACGCTGCCGCCGAACCCGGAGCCGATCACCACCACGTCGTAGTCGAACTCGGCCATTGTTTCCTCTCGATCACCTACGGTTCGATGAGATGCTTTCACATTCATTCTTTCACCGCGGTCGTTGTGGTGAAAAGCAAACGGCGAGCTCCGCCACGGCGTGCCCGGATGGCGAGTCCCGGCGCCGGTGCGGTAAGCACAGCGGGTGACCACGAACGCCGCCGACCGCATCCTCACCGTCCCCAATGTGCTGAGCGTGCTGCGCCTGGTCGGAGTACCGGTGTTCCTGTGGTTGATGCTGGTCGAACATGCCGACGGCTGGGCCTTCGCGCTGCTGATCGCCAGCGGCCTCACCGACTTCCTGGACGGCAAGCTCGCCAGGCTGCTCGATCAGGGTTCCCGGCTCGGCGCGATCCTCGATCCGTTCGTCGACCGGCTGTTCCTGGTGACCACCCTGGCGGCCTTCGTGGTGCGCGGACTGCTGCCCTGGTGGGTGGCCGTGCTGCTGATCGGGCGTGATGTCGTGTTGGCGCTGCTGCTGCCGATCTACCGCCGTCGCGATCTCGACCCGCCCGAGGTGATCTACCTCGGCAAAGCCGCCACTTTCGCGTTGATGTCGGCGCTGCCGTGGCTGCTGGCGGGGGAGATGGATTGGCCGCTGGACGGATTCGGCGCGGCCTTCGGTGCGGCGTTGTTGATCTGGGGCACCGTGGCCTATCTGTGGACCGGCCTGTTGTACGCGGGCAAGGCGGTCGCGGTGGCGCGTGCGATACCGGCTGTGCGGCACCGTCACCCATAGCGGATAAGGTTGCGTGCAACGTTCACGACGAAAGGACGCCACGTGGCACTGACCCCCGAGGATCTGCGCTACACCGAGGAACACGAGTGGGTACGCCGGATCGGCCCTACCCGGGTGCGAGTCGGCATCACCGACTACGCGCAGTCCCAGCTCGGCGATGTCGTGTTCGTTCAACTGCCGGACGTGCCACGCACGGCCGATGCGGGGGAGAGCGTCGCAGAGGTGGAGTCGACCAAGAGCGTTTCCGACATCTACGCGCCTCTCGCCGCGAAAATCGTTGTGGTGAACGAGGAATTGTCCGCCGCGCCGGAGACGCTGAACGCCGATCCGTACGGTGCCGGGTGGCTGTTCGAGGCCGAGGTCGAGGACGCTTCCGCACTCGACATCACACTCGGTGAACTGCTGGATGCGGCAGGTTATCAAGGAGTTATCGGGGGCTGAATCGGCCTTCCCGGTTCCCCCTGCACGGGCAGCCCCCGGCAGGGTACGGTCAAAGCCAACGGATGAGTCGGCGCATTCGCGCGGGCATTCTGCCGACACGGACTCGTGTCGACCAAAGCATCACCTGCTTGCATGGATAATCAGGTTCGAGGAGGAGAGAAACGGTGAGCGAGAACAAAGACCCGGGGTACCAGGAGACCGCGGCCGAGACGACGTCGGTCTTCCGCGCGGATTTCCTGAACGAGGTCGACGCGTCGCGCTCCGAGCAGACCGGCGAACCGCCGGTCCAGGGGGTCGAGGGCCTACCGGCGGGAGCCGCTCTCCTTGTCGTCAAGCGCGGGCCGAACGCCGGGTCGAGGTTTCTGCTGGATCAGCCCACCACCTCGGCGGGTCGCCATCCCGACAGCGACATCTTCCTCGACGATGTCACCGTCAGCCGGCGGCACGCGGAGTTCCGTCAGGACGACGACACCTTCCAGGTGGTCGATGTGGGCAGCCTGAACGGCACCTACGTCAACCGGGAACCGGTGGACTCCTCCGAACTGCAGAACGGTGACGAGGTACAGATCGGCAAGTTCCGCTTGGTATTCCTGACCGGGCCGCGCGCGCAGGCGAACGAGTCCTCGGCAGGCGCGGGAAGCCTGTGACACCGCCTCGGGCGGCAGTGTCGGGCGGTGTCGGTCTCAGGAGCGGTGTCGCCCGGAACAGGCTGGGGGACGGGAAGGGCTAGGCGACGGTGAGTGGTGCGGCGCAGTGGGCACGCGGAGGGATGTCGATCGGTTCCGTGCTCGACCTGCTGCGCCCGGACTTCCCCGACGTCACCATTTCCAAGATCCGGTTCCTCGAATCCGAGGGATTGATCCGCCCCGAGCGTACGCCGTCGGGATACCGGCGGTTCTCGGTGGCCGACTGTGAGCGTCTGCGGTTCATCCTGACCGCGCAGCGCGACCAGTACCTGCCGCTGAAGGTGATCAAGGAACAGCTCGAGGCGATCGACAGCGGGGCGGCGACGCTCGGTGTCCGGGAAGCGCGCGCCCGCTCGCATCCCGGTCGGCCGGGCGCCCCGGAATCGGAGCGTTCCGCGGGCGCCGCCGGACGCACCACCGCCCGTCCGCTCAATGTGGTGGGTGAGTCGGTGAGCCCGGAGGAATTGCGCTTCGATCACGAAATCCGGCTCACCCGAAGCGATCTGCTCGCTCGAGCCGGCGTCGACGAGAAGTTTCTCAACGATCTCGTCCGGGCGAATCTGGTCGTTCCCGGCCCGGCCGGTTTCTTCGGCGCCGACGACGTGCCGCTGGTACGGACCGCCCGCGCGATGGCCGAATTCGGACTCGAAGCGCGCCATCTGCGGGCCTTCAAGCTGGCCGCCGACCGGGAAGCGGCATTGCTGGCCCAGATCGCCGCGCCGATCGCCAAGAGCCGGGACGCGGGCGCGCGGGCGCGCGCCGAGGAGACCGTGCGCGAGCTCGCGGCCTTGTCGCTGAGCTTGCACACGCACCTGGTGAAAGCCGCGGTCCGCAACGCGCTCGGCAACTGAGCCCCGCGGCCGGCCCCGTTTCGACCACAGGTCGCCCCGGTCGATCGCGGCACCTCCGCGAATTCGCCTAGACTCGTATTCACGGCGAGCTCTGCGGCGGTCGGGCCGGGCGGTCGGCGATTATGGGAGGCAGTGGCATGAGTGAAATGCGTGTGATCGGCATCCGCGTCGAGCAGCCACAGAACCAGCCGGTGCTGTTGCTCCGGGAGGTGTCCGGGGAGAGGTACCTGCCCATATGGATCGGGCAGGCCGAGGCCGCGGCCATCGTGCTCGAACAGGAGCGGGTGACTCCGGTGCGCCCGCTGACCCACGATCTGATCAAGATCATGATCACCGAACTCGGGCACACGCTCAAAGAGGTGCGGATCGTGGATCTGAAACAGGGCACCTTCTACGCCGACCTGGTGTTCGAGAACGATCTGCGGATCTCGGCGCGCCCCTCGGATTCGATTGCCATCGCGCTGCGCGTGGGTTGCCCGATCTATGCCGAGGAGCCGGTACTCGAGGAAGCGGGTCTGGTCATGCCCGACGAGCGCGAGGACGAGGTCGAGAAGTTCAAGGAGTTCCTCGAGTCGGTGTCGCCGGACGATTTCAAAGCCACCGACAGCTGATTATCTCTACACCTGAAGTACAGCCTGAGACTTTTACTGCGCGTGTCGTTTGGTCGGACGACACCCGTGCCCGGACAATCGACGGGAGTAATCTCGATAGTCGGGCCGTGCTCGTCGGCGATGTGTCTTCGCGGCGAGCATCGGTCGCTAACGGAGTCGGGTCATCCATGGGGCCAGGCGTCGGCGGAGCAAGGGAGTGGTCAATGGCAGAGCAATCGCGGGATGTGGTACAGCCAGGCCTGTTCCCCAATGACGCGGTGCCGGACGATCTGGTCGGCTACCGGGTTCCCAGCGCGTGTCAGGTCGCCGGCATCACCTACCGTCAGCTCGATTACTGGGCCAGAACCGGTCTGGTCGTGCCCTCGATCCGCAGCGCGGCCGGTTCGGGAAGTCAGCGGCTCTATTCGTTCAAGGACATTCTGGTCCTGAAGATCGTCAAGCGACTGCTCGACGCCGGGATCTCGCTGCAGAACATTCGCATCGCGGTGGATCATCTGCGTAGTCGCGGTGTCGAGGATCTGGCCGGTATCACCCTGTTCTCCGACGGAACTTCGGTCTACGAATGCACCTCGCCCGAGGAGGTCGTCGATTTACTGCAGGGCGGCCAGGGCGTGTTCGGAATCGCGGTCAGCGGCGCGATGCGGGAACTGACCGGCGTCATCGCGAATTTCCCGGCCGAACGCGCCGCGGCGATCACCGAGCGCCCCGAGGACGAATTGTCCTACCGTCGCAAAGCGCGGATGAATCGCGCCACCGGATAGGCGTACATCGGCGTTCGCCGGCGGTTCGCCGGAGTGACGAGCGCGACACTGCCGCCGACGCCTGGATTCGCAGAGCCCCGGCCTAGACTGGGTGGGCGTCGCGTCGTGCGGGAGAGTCCCGGTTTGCTGGAACCGGGCGCCGAAGGAGCAACACCTCCCCGTCAACCTCTCAGGCACCAGGACCGTACGACCTTCGACGCCTCTGGAAAGCGGTGATCCGCGCGCACGCGCGGTAGCGCCCGCCCACGGGGAAAGGGACTCGGCTCCGCACCGGGTTCCCGAATCTCTCAGGCACCAGCGACAGAGGGGGAGGGCAGGAAACTGTCGACCTGGTCGACCCCGCCCGCCTGGAGTTGCCGCCGTGACCCGATCATCCTTCGCCGACCGTCATATCGGTCCCGATGCCGACGAGCTGACCAGAATTCTCGAGGTCGTCGGCGTCGGCTCGCTCGACGCGCTGGCCACGGCCGCGCTGCCCGCGAGCATCCTCGACGAGGCCGGCGGCCCGCTGGCCGCCCTGCCGCCGGCCGTGAGCGAACACGAGGCGCTGGCCCAGCTCTCGGCGCTGGCCGCCTCGAACACCGTCGCGACGTCGATGATCGGCCTGGGCTATTACGACACCCTGACCCCGCCGGTGCTGGTGCGCAATCTCATCGAGAACCCGGCCTGGTACACCGCGTACACGCCCTATCAGCCGGAGATCAGCCAGGGCAGGCTCGAGGCGCTGCTCAATTTCCAGACCATGGTCTCGGATCTGACCGGCATGCAGGTCGCCAACGCGTCGATGCTGGACGAGGCCACCGCGGCCGCCGAAGCCATGACGCTGCTGCGTCGCGCCGGGAAGTCCCGCTCGGCCCGGCTGGTGATCGACGTCGATCTGTTCCCGCAGACCCGCACCGTGCTGTGCACCCGCGCGGAACCGCTCGGCATCGAGATCGTCGAGGCCGATCTGGCGTCGCAGGGGCTGCCGGAGGGTGAATTCTTCGGGGTCGTCGTGCAGACACCGGGCGCTTCCGGGCGGCTGGTCGACTGGTCGTCGCTGATCGAGGCCGCGCACGAGCGCGGCGCGCTGGTCGCCGCGGGGGCCGATCTGCTGGCGATGACACTGGTGACTCCGCCCGGCGAGCAGGGCGCGGACGCGTGTTTCGGCACCACCCAGCGCTTCGGTGTGCCGATGGGCTTCGGCGGTCCGCATGCCGGCTATCTCGCGGTGCGCACCGCGCACGCGCGTCAGTTGCCCGGCCGGCTCGTCGGGGTGTCGAAGGACGCCGACGGCAATGCCGCCTACCGGCTCGCGTTGCAGACCCGGGAACAGCACATCCGCCGGGAGAAGGCCACCTCGAACATCTGCACCGCCCAGGTGCTGCTGGCGATTCTGGCCGCGATGTACGCGAGCTACCACGGCGCCGACGGGCTGCGCGCGATCGCGCGGCGGGTGCACGCGCAGGCCGAACGCCTCGCCGGGGCCCTGGGTGACGCGCTGGTGCACGACCGCTTCTTCGACACCGTGCTGGCCCGGGTCCCCGGTCATGCCGAGGCCGTGGTCGCCAAGGCCGCCGCGTGCGGGATCAACCTGCGCCTGGTCGACGCCGACCACGTGGCGGTGGCCTGCGACGAGGCCACCACCGACGCCCACATCGAGTCCGTGCTCGATGCCTTCGGCGTCGCGGCGGCCGAACCGGCGGCCGTGCGCATCGAGGACCGCGCCTCGGACTACCTGACCCACCCGGCGTTCACCCGCTACCGCACCGAGACCGCGATGCTGCGCTACCTGCGCGGGCTGTCGGACAAGGACATCGCCTTGGACCGCAGCATGATTCCGCTGGGCTCGTGCACCATGAAGCTCAACGCCACCGCGGAGATGGAGCCGATCACCTGGCCAGGTTTCAGCAAGCTGCATCCCTACGCCCCGGTGGCGGACGTGCCGGGCATGCTGAAGCTGATCGAGGATCTGGAGACCTGGCTGGCCGAGATCACCGGCTACGACGCGGTGAGCCTGCAGCCCAACGCGGGCAGCCAGGGCGAGTACGCGGGGCTGCTGGCGATCCGCCGCTACCACCTCGATCGCGGCGACACCCATCGCGACACCTGCCTGATCCCCTCCAGCGCGCACGGCACCAATGCCGCCTCCGCGGCCATGGCGGGTCTGCGGGTGGAGATGGTGAAGTGCCGGGACAACGGTGATGTCGACCTCGACGACCTGCGCGCCAAGATCGCCGATCACGCCGAGCGGTTGGCCTGCATCATGATCACCTACCCCTCCACGCACGGCGTCTACGAGCACGAGATCGCCGATCTGTGCGCGCTGGTGCACGACGCGGGCGGCCAGGTCTACGTCGACGGCGCGAACCTCAACGCACTGGTCGGCCTGGCCCGGCCGGGGCGCTTCGGCGGCGACGTCAGCCACCTCAACCTGCACAAGACGTTCTGCATCCCGCACGGCGGCGGCGGCCCCGGTGTCGGCCCGGTCGCGGTGCGCTCGCACCTGGCCGAGTATCTGCCGGGCGATCCGCTGGAGCCGGGCTCGCACGCGGTCGCGGCGGCCCGCTACGGCTCGGCCTCGATCCTGCCCATCACCTGGGCGTACATCCGCATGATGGGCGCCGACGGCCTGCGCCGGGCGACGCTGTCGGCGATCGCCTCGGCCAATTACCTGGCCCGCCGCCTCGACGAGTACTTCCCGGTGCTCTACACCGGCGAGAACGGCATGGTGGCCCACGAGTGCATCCTCGACCTGCGCGAGATCACCAAGCGCACCGGCGTCACCGTCGACGATGTGGCAAAGCGTCTGGCGGACTACGGTTTCCACGCGCCGACCATGAGCTTCCCGGTCGCCGGCACCCTGATGGTGGAGCCGACCGAGAGCGAGGACCTGGCCGAGCTCGACGAGTTCGTCGAGGCGATGATCGCCATCCGCGCCGAGATCGACCAGGTGGGCTCGGGTGTGTGGCCGGTGGCGGACAATCCGCTGCGCGGCGCCCCGCATACCGCCGAGTGCCTGGTCGGGGAGTGGGACCACCCGTACTCGCGTGAGATCGCCGTCTACCCGCGCGGTCTCGGGCACAGCCGGGCCAAGGTGTGGCCGTCGGTGCGGCGCATCGACGGTGCGTTCGGCGACCGCAATCTGGTCTGCTCCTGCCCGCCGCTGGCGGCCTACACGGAGTGATCCGCTGCCGCGCCGGGCTCCCGATCGAGGAGTCCGGCGCGGGCCGCCGCGGCCGCGATGTCGGCGATGCGGCGGGTGAACGACTCGTCCACCGGCTCGTGGGTGATGAGCAGCCGGTGGAAAACCGGGGCGACCGCATACCGGATCACCGCCGCGGCGTCGACCTCGGGGGAGATCTCGCCGCGGGCCACCGCGCGTTCGACCAGCACCGCGCACTGGCGATGCCGGGCGCGGTAGAACTCGCGCAGCGCGTCGGCGGCCTCCGCGCTCTGCAGTGCCGCGGCGACGAAGGCGGTCGACACCGGTCCCGCGTCCGGATCGGCGAATCCGGTGTGCACCAGCGTGGTCAGCGCGCGTAGGTCCGTGTCGAGACCACCGGTGTCGGGTAGCGGCCAGGGTTCGTCGGCGGCCAAGGCGAGCGCGTCGGCGACCAGCCCCGCGGCATTGCGCCAGCGGCGGTAGACGGTGGTCTTGTGGACACCGGAGCGCTGCGCGACATTGTCCACGGTCAGGCCCGGAAATCCGTGGGCCACCAGTTCCTCCAGCGTCGCCTGGCGCACGGCGTCGCGCACTCTGGCGCTGCGCCCGCCGGGTCTCTTCGCGGGTTCCAAAAACAACTCCTGTTGCGTTAGTCGAGTGCGTGGACTATCTTAATGCTACGCATATAGCGATTGGAGTTCGGTCTGACCACTCGACGTGTGACCACGCAAGCGAATCCGGCGACGCAGCTGACGTTGCGCGGGATCGAGAAGTCCTACGGCCCCCGGCTCGTGCTCGACAAGGTGTCGCTCTCGGTCGCTCCCGGCGAGCGGGTGGGCATCGTCGGCGAGAACGGCTCGGGGAAGTCCACCCTGTTGCGGATCACGGCCGGGATCGAGTCGCCCGACGCGGGCGTCGTGGTCTGTCACGCGCCCGGCGGTGTCGGCATCGTCGAACAGACACTCGACGCTGAAACCGTAGGCGGGGCAATAGATTCCGCGCTGGCGGAGGTCCGGGAACTCGAGCGGGCCATGCAGCGGGCCGCCGAGGCGCAGGACATGGAGGCCTACGGCGAACTGCTCACCGCCTTCGAGGCGCGCGACGGCTACCGAGCCGATTTGCGGGTCGAGCAGTCCATGCACGGGCTCGGTCTCGGGCAGGTGGGCCGGGAGCGGGAGGTGGCGACGCTGTCCGGTGGCGAAGGGACCCGCCTGGCGCTGGCCTGCCTGCTCGCCGCCTCGCCGGAGATCCTGTTGCTCGACGAGCCGACCAACCATCTCGACGACGCCGCGCTGACCTGGCTCGAGGAGCGCTTGCGCGCCCATCGCGGCACGGTCGTCGTGGTCTCGCACGACCGGGTCTTCCTCGATCGCGTGGCCACGGCGGTGGTCCGGGTGGAGGAGGGTGCGGTGACCCGCTTCGGCGGCGGCTACTCGCAGATGCTCGCCGCGGAAGCCGCCGCGCGCAGGCGCTGGGAGGAGGACTACGCGCGCTGGTGCGTCGAGATCGAGCGGCTGCGCGAGTTCTCCCGCGAGACCGCCCACCGGGTCGCCGTGGGCCGCGGGCCGCGGGACAACAACAAGATGGCCTACGACAGGCACGCCGGGCGGGTGCAGAGTTCGGTGTCCTCGCGGGTGCGGCAGGCAGCCGAGAAGGTACGCAGGCTCGAGGCCGATCCGGTGCCGCGGCCGCCGGAGCCGTTGCGGTTCCGCGCCGGATTCCATGCCGCGCGCCCGGCCCGCTTCGATCTCGGCGTCCTGGCGCTGGGACCGGGGGAGCGCCTGCTCATCTACGGGCCGAACGGCACGGGGAAGTCCAGGCTGCTCGACCGGATGTACGCCACGGTGTCCGGGCGCGTCGGCTACCTGCGCCAGGAGGAGCGATTCGATCCGCGGCAGAGCGTGGTGCAGGCCTACGGCGGTTCCCGCTCGGCGCTGCCGGCGACCGGCTTGTTCCGCGCCGATGCCCTGGATCAGCCGGTCGGCGCGCTGTCGGAAGGGCAGCGGCGGCGGCTGTCGCTGGCCCGGCTGCTCGCGGGCGAGCACGATCTGTTGCTACTCGACGAGCCGACCAACCACCTGTCCCTGCGGCTGGTGGAGGAACTGGAGCAGGCGCTGGCCGAGTACCGGGGCGCGCTGGTGGTGGTGACCCACGATCGCGGGCTGCGGCGCCGGTTCCGGGGCGTGCACATGGAGGTGGGCGAGTTTGCCTGAGATCGTCGAAGTCGTCGAGATCGACGGTGATCCCTACGGCGTCGCCGTGGACGGGGCGGGTGCGGTGTGGTGCACGCTGCCCGGGCGCGGGGCGATCGGGCGGTGGGACGGCGCCGAGGTCGTGACGTTCGCGCTGGAACCGGCCGACGGGTCGCCGACCGTTCTCGTCGCGGACGGAAACCGATTGTGGTTCAGCGAGTTCCGCGGGGACCGGATCGGCAGGATCGCCTCGGACGGCGCGGTCGAATTCCTGCCCGCCGCCTCGCCGTACGGTCTGTGCCGCGCGCCGGACGGTGCGCTGTGGTTCACCGAGATGAACGCGGACGCCGTGGTGCGCCGGGGCTCGGACGGATCCGTCGACCGGTATGCCGTCGAGGGCATGCCGTCGATGATCGCCGCCGGCCCCGACGGCGCCGTCTGGTTCACGCTCAATCGAGCGAACGCGATCGGCCGGATCACCGCGAGCGGGGTGCTGACCGTCCGGCCGTTGGCCACCGAGGCGGCAGCGCCGGTCGGGATCACCGCCGGTGCGGAGGGCGCGTGGTTCGCCGAGATCGGCGCGGGGCAGCTCGGCCACATCGATGCGCGCGGCACGGTCACCGAATTTCCGTTGCCGGATCGCGCGGCCCGGCCGCACGCCGTGGTCATCGGTCCCGACGGGGCGCTGTGGTTCACCGAATGGGCGACCTCGCGGCTCGGGCGGATGACCGTGGACGGCGGGTTCACCGCTCTGACGCTGCCCGGCGCGGAGCCGCACGGTCTCACCGCCGCGCCCGACGGTTCGATCTGGGTGGCGATGGAGTCGGGCGCACTCGTCCGGGTGCGCCCGGATACCGCCGGATAGTCACCGGACTCGGGGCGGTCGTCGGCGCCCAGGGCGTCACCTCCGCCGTGCACACGGCCGACTGATCGTGACGAGTGCCTGATCGGCGGACGCCCGACCGCCACACCGACCGGGCGAACTCGACGACAGCGCGACGCGGTGATGGTGACGTACACGCTCGCCGGGCTCCGCCCCGATCGACGCTGCCTCGGGTGGTGCCAACCTCCGAGCCCGGGCTCGGTGAGGGCTAGGTGGTCGTCAGGGCCTGCACGACGGCGGTGCCGAAGCCGAGATCGTCGGAGGTGGCCGCCCTGGTGTAGGTGCCGCCGGTGCGGTCCGCGGCCGACTTCAGGGACTCGGAGCCGTCGCCGCCGATCACGATCACATCGATGCGGACCGGGCGCTGGGGATCCGCGGCCTCGCTCAGCGCCGACAGCAGCGCGGCACCGGTGAGCGAGGAGTCGTCGTCGGGGCCGTCGGTGATCAGCAGGATCGAATTGGTGCGTCCGGCTTCGTAGTTCCTGATGGCCGCGCGGTAGGCGGCCAGCAGCGACGGATATGCCTGGTCGGCGGCGGTGGAGGTGGCCTCGACGGCGCCGAGTGCCCGGTCGACGGCGGCGCGCTGGGTGTCGGTGAGCGTGGCTGTGGCGGCCTGTACCTCGTAGGGCGTGCTGCCGTCGAGGTTCTTGCCGAAGGTCCAGACGCCGAAGCCGAAGTCGGGCGGCATGACATTGAGGGTCGAGCGCAGCGCGCCGAGGGTGTTGGTCAGGCGCGTGGTGGCGCCCTCGGCGGTCGACATGGAAGAGGAGACGTCGAGCAGGACAGTCGCGTGCACGCCGAGGACGGGGTTGTCCAGGGTGGCACGAATCTTCTCGAGCGCCGCGCGGTTCGCGCCCGCGCCGGTGGGCGCGGGTGTCGCGGTGAAGCCCGCGGAACTGAAGAACTGGGCCTGCTGGGGGTGGCGCAGATAGTCGACGAACAGGCCCGCGGCCAGGTTCGCGGTCTGATCGACCCACGGTCCCGACATGAGCGCGGCCGGGTGATCGGCGTACACGGTGGTGCCCACCGGGCGATACGCGACCAGTCCCGGTTGCCCGGCGATCTGCTGTTCGGTGGCCGCCACCGCATGGACGGCCGACCCGGCTCCACCTGCCGCGGCCAATGCCGAGGTCGTATCGGTGGATTGCGGGGCGCCGACACCCAGACCCGACACCGCGGCGACCGCCTGGCCGGAGGCCGCGCCCGGCTCGGTCAACGGCTCCTCCCCGGACACCGCCGCCGCGACCGACATGGCGACCGCGAGACCCGCGTCCCCGGGGGGCAGGGCCAGCGAGAGCCCACCCCAGCCGGACAGGCCCAGCTCGTCCAGCGAACCCTGTTGGAAGCGAGCCAGGTCCGCCCACGCGACCTGCGACTGCGTCAGCGCGGCGTGCAGCTGCTCCGGCACGCCGAGTGCGATCGGGGTAGCGGCGATGGGGGAGGGCTCGCCCTCGACCAGACCGGGCACCCGCATGTACTCCACCGACCGCGAGGAATCCGGGATCCACAGCACCGGCTGCGGGCCGAGCGCGCTCGCATCCCAGGCCCCGCCCGCGCGGAACGCCTCGGCGATCATCGCGGACGGTCGCGCGAGGACCGAGACCCGCACGCAGTGATCGCGCACGATCGGTTCGGTGGCGTTGTATTTCTCGGCGACAGCGCGCACCGGCCCCTCGACATCGGGATCGACCGTCACATCGACTACCGCTTCGCCTTCCACGCACTCGGCCGCCGCCGCGCTGTCGCGGTCGGCCGCCCGGTCCTGGAACTGGAACCACGCGAAGACCGCCGCGACGAACAGCAGCAGGGCTACCACGGCGAGAACCGGACCTTTGCTGATACCTCGGGAGCGGTTTTCGCTGCGATGTGTACCCACGGCGGCTAAGTGTATGGTGACCCGCCATGTGACGGGCGTCGAGGGAGGCGCTGCCGCTCGGACGGGAAGATCGCCAGGTCGAGGGGGTCTTCTCGGTGGTGGCGGCACGTGTGTGCGGCGCCACGGAGGCCGGTCCGTCCGGCGGTGGGGAGGCGGTTCGGCAGGGCGGTGCGGAGGTGGGTCCGCCGGGCGGCGACGGTCGGTCGCACGCCCGGCGGCGGTGGCGACAGCGGTCGATCGGGCATCGGCGGATGCCGCCCGTCGGCCCTCGTCGGCCGGCGTGGGTCAGTCGCGCACCAGGGTTCCACGGTCGAACTCCGACCCGCCCCATACTCCGGACTGCCCGGTCTCGGCCGCGAACTCCCCGCAGGCGGTCCGGATGGGGCAGGCCGCGCAGATGGCGCGGGCGTAGTCGAAGTCTTCGGACGGGAACGGGAACCAGGCGTCGTGGTTCGGGTCGCCCCGGCAGGCGGCGCGATGCCAGTCGCGCGCGTCGGACAGCGGCAGCAGGTCGGCGAGGACCCGCTGGGCCGCGGTGGGCAGGGTTCGGACGTTCATGATCGCGGTCTCCTCTCGGTGCGGGCGTTGCGCTAGGCCGGCAGTTGCTTCCAGATCTGACGTTGCCGCTTGCGCAAGAGGTCGGGCGCCTTCGGCTGCCACAGCAGCCGCATCCGGGCCTCCTCCGGCGTGCGGTCGGCCTTGCGGGTATTGCAGGGCGCACAGCAGGCGACGAGGTTCTCCCAGGTGTTGGGGCCGCCCCGGCTGCGCGGGCGGATGTGGTCGACGGTGTGCGCCCAGTCCGCGCAGTAACCGCACCGGTTGCCGTCGCGGCGCAGGACGCCGGCCAGGGTGGCGCGGCTGTCGTCGCGCAGGGTCACCGCGTGCTCGAGGAACACGTAGCGCAGCAGCCGGATGGTCTGCGGGAGCGCGATCTCGAGCCGCTGCGACCGGATCGGCACGTAGGGCTCCCGGTGGGCGATGGCCTCGGCGGCGCCGCTGATCAGCAGGACGACCGCCCGATCGGCGGTGACCTCGTCCAGCGCCTCGTAGGAGGCGTTGAGCACCAGCACACGGCTGTGTATCCAGTTGTCCACGGGCGCGGCCACCGTGGTGGTGGCGGAACTGAACGGCATCGGGCTCACCCCTGTTTTTCGTGTGGGAATCTCTCGCGGGCTGACGACGGGGACTGCGGCGGCGACCGATGCGGGGACGGCAGGGGATGCCGCCGGCGACCGCCGGGAGAGTGGGAACGGCTGCAAAAGGCCCGGACCGGACGCCCGCAGGCGATCGCGGAACCGGTCAGTGACCGGCGTAGCGGGCCGCTGCCCGGCGCATCCCGGGGTTCGGTCGACGGCCGTACCCGCGTTCGCTCGATTCGTGCTGCAGCGCAGTCGATTTCGCGTCGATCACTCGATTCGACGGCATCGGCCACCCCCTTCCCGGTGCTCGGCGGCTCCATCCCCCGGTGGGGCGAGCGGCGTGGAATCACATGGTGACACGGCTATCGACGCGTTGTCGCCTCATTTTCCGGCGACCACTCGTCGGACCGTGCGCCGGGCGATGTCCTCGATCGTCCTGCGGCGCAACGCTGCCATGAGGTGATCGGACTCGAGCGAGCCTCGGCGTCGAGGCAGCGGACAGCGCCGCACCCGCGATCCGGATCGCGGGTGCGGCGTGGTTCTGCGTGGGCGACGGCTACCCCAGCGGGCTGTGGCCGAGCCGGACATTGCCGGTGAAGCGGAGTTGCTTGGCGCGGGGCAGGGGGTGGAAGAGGATGCCGTGGACGTCGCGGTAGCGGCGTTCGATATCGCAGCCGCGGGAGTATCCGAGGCCGCCGACGGTCTCCATGGCCAGCCGGACGGTGGCGATGAGCTGGTCGGCGGCGACGGTCTTGCGGCCGAGGGTGCGGGCGGCGTGCGCGTCGGTGTTGTCGAAACGCAGGTCGTCGGAGTCGGCGAACATGGCCGTGGCCAGGTCGGCGGCGGTGGTGTGGGCATTGGCCATCTCGCCCGCGGTCTGCACGACGTGCGCGTCGCTGCGGCCCGCGGACAGGCTGAGTGCGGTGTCGACCGCGCCGTCGGCGATGCCGAGGTAGGCGGCGACGATGAGCGGCATCGCCGCGCCGATCACGGTGTTCAGCAGCGGCGGCCAGGCGTCGGCGGGCCGGATGAGGGAGACCGCCGCGTCGGGGACGAACACGTCATCGAGCACCACGGTGTGCGATCCGGTGGCGCGCAGACCGAGGGTGTCCCAGGTCTGCTCGATGCGCACGCCCGGTGCGGAGAACGGTACGGCGCAGTGCAATACGCGCGGCCCCTCGGGGGCGTCGTCCCAGCGGATGCTGGTCACCAGGATGGTGCCCGCCTCACAGCCGCTGGCAGGGGCCTTGCGGGCCGAGACCCGGTAGCCGCCGTCGACCCGCTCGGCGTGGCCGGTGGAGGCGACCCAGTCCGAGGCGCCGGTGCTGACCAGGATCGCACCGGCGGCGACCTTGCCGAGCACGCCGGAGGCGTCCGCGCCGTGCTTGTGCCGCCACACCTGGGTGGCCACGAGGTGGCAGTGCATGGCGAAGGCGACGGCGGTGGAGGGATCGTGGCGGCCGAGTTCGCGCAGGATCGCGCCCACCTCGGTGTGCGTGGCGCCGCCCCCGCCGAACTCGGCCGGGACGCCCGCGGCGGAGAGGCCGTGTTCGCGCAGCAGGTCGAAGGCGGTGCGGGAGAGCTCGCCGGTGCGGTCGCGTTCGGCGGCTTCGGGGCGCAGGAATTCACCGACGATCCGGGCGCGGTCGATCCAGGTCGCCGTGGAGTTCGTGGTCGGGGTGGCCGCGGTGACGATGTCGGCCATGGTTGCCATGTCGGTCGTGGTGGTGTCGGTCGTGGTGGCGCCGTCGGTGCGGGTCGTCTCGGTAGTGGCCGGGGTGTCGTGGGCGGTCGGGGTGGGCACGGTGGCGTCCGTGGTCGGGGTGGGCTCGGGGGTCTGGGTGGCTGCGGTAGTGGTCATGTTTCGAAGCTAGGAACCGGCGCGATAACCGGATAGTCCAGGAAATGAACCCCTCCGGTGCACGAACAGGACCGGCGGTGCGCGAGGTGGAGGCCTCATGACGAATCCGACCGTGCTGGATCAGACGAACCGGAACCGGACCCCGCTCGGCCGGGACGTGCAGTCCCGAGCCATGCCGAACGAGACCGCGCAGAACTCGACCGCGCTCGCTGCGGAGGCCATGAACGACGACGCGGGGGCCACGAACGCGAGTGTGGGCTACGGCCAGTACTGCCCGATCTCGCGCGCCCTCGAACTGCTCGGCGAGCGCTGGTCGCTGCTGATCCTGCGCGATCTGGTGCTCGGCAGCACCCGGTTCAACGACTTGGCGCGCGGTCTGCCCGGCCTGTCGCGCAGTCTGCTGGCCAAGCGGCTGCGGCAGTTCGAACGGGCCGAGCTGGTGCGCAAGACCGGCGCGCACTACGTGCTCACCGACTCCGGCCGCGACCTCGAGCCGATTCTGTTCGGCCTCGCCGAGTGGGGCGCGAAATGGACTTTCGGCGAACCGGATGCCACCGAGCTGGACCCCGACGTCCTGGTGTGGTGGATGCACACTCGGCTGGACACCTCCGGCTTGCCGGGGCAGCGCCAGGTCTTCGCGGTCCGCTTCACCGACGATCCGCGCCGGTACTGGATCGTCGTCGACCGCGGCGCGCCTTCGGTCTGCGTGACCGATCCGGGCTTCGACGTCGACGCCACCATCGTCTCCGACGTCTCGTCCCTCTACCAGGTCTGGCTCGGCCGGATACCGATTCTGCACGCCCTGCGCTCCGGCCGCCTGACCTTCACCGGCCCGTCCGCGCTCACCCGCCGGATGCCCGACATCCTGCGCCTGAGCCCGGTCGCGCCGTACTTCGCGACACCGCTGCATGCCGAGGCCAGCGCCTGACGCAGCTTCGGGGCGAGCCGGGCACGGGGGTGCTGCCGAGCGGACACGCCGCGCCGGGGACCGCGGAAGCAGGCCCCGGCGCGCCGACGTCAGAGATTGCCGACGACGTGCTCGAGCCGCTGGGCGACCAGCTCGCGCGCCTTCTCCGCCAGCGCGGGCCGGTACCCGCTCGGGTACACCTGGTCGCCGGGTTCGTAGTTCTTCAGCACTTCCCTGGCCAGGGTGACCTTGTGGACCTCGGTCGGGCCGTCGGCCAGGCCCATGACCTCGGCATAGGTGAGCATGTCGATGAAGGGCAGGTCGGTGCTGACGCCGATGGCGCCGTGCAGATGCAGCGCGCGCTGGGCGATGTCGTGCATGACCTTGGGCATGGCGACCTTGATCGCGGCGATGTCCTTGCGGACCGCGAGGTAGTCCTGTTCCTTGTCGATGCGCCAGGCGGTACGCAGCACGAGCAGGCGGAACTGCTCCATCTCGATCCAGCTGTCGGCGATGCGCTCCTGGGTCATCTGCAATCCGGCCAGCGGGCCCTTGCGCATCTGCCGCGACACCGCGCGCTCGCACATCATGTCGAAGGCCTTGCGCACCAAGGCGACCGTGCGCATGGCGTGGTGCACCCGGCCGCCGCCGAGACGGGTCTGGGCGACGATGAAGCCCTGGCCCTCCGCGCCGAGCAGATGGTCGGCGGGCACCCGCACATCGGTGAACCGCAGGTGTCCCTCGTGCTCGCTGAAGCCCGGGACGTGGAAGTTCTTGACGATCTCCAGCCCGGGGGTATCGGCGGGCACGATGAACATCGACATGCCCTGATGCGGGCTGACCTCGCGGTTGGTGACCACCATGACGATGTGGAAGGAGGCGAACTGGGCGTTGGAGTTGAACCACTTCTCGCCGTTGATGACCCAGTGGTCGCCGTCGCGCACGGCGGTGGTGGTGAACAGCGTCGGATCCGAGCCGCCGGTGGGCTCGGTCATCACGTAACAGGAGCCGATCTCGCCGTCGAGCAGCGGCTGCAGGTACTTCTCCTTCTGCTCCGGGGTGCCGTAGTGGGCGAGGATCTCGGCATTGCCGGAGTCGGGGGCCTGGCAGCCGAACACCGAGGGCGCCCAGACCGACGTGCCGAGCACCTCGTTGAGCAGGGCGAGCTTCATCTGGCCGAAGCCGGGACCGCCGAGCTCGGGGCCCAGATGGCAGGCCCACAGGCCCTGCTCCTTGACCTTCTCCTTGAGCGGGCGCATCAGCGCCATCGCCTCTTTGTTCGTGCGGTCGTAGGGGTTCGGGTAGATCAGGTCGAGCGGCTCCACCTCGGTGCGCACGAACTCCTCGGCCCAGTCCAGTTTCTTCTGGAACTCCGGATCGGTTTCGAAATCCCAAGCCATGGTCAGCCTTTCGTATCGGGATGGGTACGGACACCGTCGAGAACGGTGCCCGCGAGGATGTCGGCGATCTCGTCGGGGGTGCGGCCGCCGTGCGTGCGGTACCAGAGGACCACTGTGTTCAACATGCCGAGCACGCTGTTGGTGACGACGTGGTCGGCGGTGCGCAGCACGCCCTCCGCCGCGCCCGCGTCGAGCGCGCGCTGCCACTGCCCCTGGATGCGATCGCGCAGCTCCTGCAGTTGCGCAGCGCGCTCGCCGGTCAGCGCGGTCACGTCGCGCAGTTGGATGGCGACCTGGCGGCGGTACGCGACGATCAAGCGCACGTGGCTGCGGATCAGCCGGCGCAGCGTGGCGACGGGGTCGTCGGCGGCGGCGACGATGCGGTCGGCGTCGGCGAGCATCAGCTCGGTGTAGTCGCGCAGGATCTCCCACAACAGCTCCTCCTTGGAGCCGATGTGGTAGTACAGCGCGCCGCGCTGCACGCCCGCCCGGTCGCCGATCTCGGCGACGCCGGTGCCGTGGAATCCCTTCTCCGCGAACAGTTCCACGGCGGCCTCCATGATCCGCGCCCTGGTGTCGCCGGGGACGGACGTGGCGGCAGGCGGGCGGCCGCGTCGGCGCGCGGGCACGGCCTCGGTCACTGCCGCGCCGCCGTGGTCGTCGCGGGACGCGCCGCGGCCGTCATCGCCAGCCGCCGTCGAGAGCGAGCGTGGCGCCGGTGGCGAAGGAGGACGCCTCGGTGGCGAAGAACAGGGCGGCGCCGACGATCTCGTGCGGCTCGCCGATTCGGCCGAGCGCGTTGCGCCGGGTGAGTTCGGCGCGCAGCTCTTCGGGCCAGGCCGCGGAGATGTCGGTGGCGAACGGGCCACATTGGATGGTGTTGACCCGAACCGAGGGGCCGAAGGTCTGCGCGAGGCCTGCGGTCAGCGCGTTCAGGCCGGCCTTCGCCGCGGCGTAGGGCACGGCCAGCGGTTCCGGCTCGGCCGCCTCGATCGAGGAGATGTTGACGATGCTGCCGCCTCCGGCCGCCGCCATCCGCGTGCCGATGAGCGCCGACAGCCGGAACGGGCCCTTGAGGTTCACCCCGATCACCTTGTCGAACATCGCCTCGCTCACCTGGTCCAGGCTGGGGTAGAGCAGCGACATGCCCGCGTTGTTGACCAGCACGTCGACCCGGCCGAACTCGCCGTAGGCAGCCTCGACCAGGGCGTCGCACTGCGCCCAGTCGCTGACATCGGCCGCGACCGGCAGCGCCCGGCGTCCGTGTTCGCGGACCTGTGCGGCGAGCTCGGCGCAGCCGTCGAACTTGCGGCCGGCGATGACGACATCGGCCCCCGCGGCGGCGAAAGCGAGCACCATCTGTCGGCCGAGGCCGCGGCTGCCGCCGGTCACGAGGACGACTTTGTCGGTGAGGGGCACCCGCGCTCCTTCGGTCGGTGCAGGCGGAACACATGCGTTCCGAGGGAAATGTTCCGATCAGTACA
>NZ_BAGA01000073.1 GCF_000308595.1 Nocardia higoensis NBRC 100133
GCGGCAATCGCGAGTGGCGCGCAGACCGATGCGACCTGGCCACCGGCGTCTCGACCCTGGAGATCGACAACGGCACAGGACAGCAGCGGCTCGACGCCCAGCTGGACGTCTACGAGCTGGGTGATCCGGCCGACGACCCGCGATCGGTGCGGACCCGCGTGCATTCCGGGAACCGGCACCGACGGATCCCGCGAAACCTGGTGTGAGCCTTCACGTTCGCTCGTTGAGCAAGGGTCGGAATGTCCCGAGGAAGTCGGCGGTCCACTCGCCGGGGATCTCCCAGGGAATGAAGTGGCCGCCCTTCGGGTGGCAGGTGATGTCGACGTGGTTGTACGTCCACGGGTAGCGGTTGTTGTTGGCGTAGGTGCGGATCGAGGAGGCGATCGACCGGCCCGTCGATGTCCGCCCCGCGTCACCAGGCCATCGGCCTCGAGCTTCGCCACCGCCGAAGTCAACCACCGACAGACCTGGATCAGGACCGTCGTCACCCCGCGCGGGACCTGCGCCGGGGGCGGATCACGACGTGGAACGGTCCCTCGACGTATTCGATGACCGGTCCGGTACCGGCGGAGACCCATCGGACTCGATCGAGTGTGCGGAGCATGCGGGATCCGTTGTGGGCGAAAGGGTTTGCGATGAAGTAGGTGGCGGTGAGGTCGGGGCGGTGGTGGAAGCCGGTGGCCAGCGGTCGGCCCGAGAGGTAGAGGTCGCCTACGGCTCCGAAGGGGACGGGCTCGAGCTTCTCGTCGAGTACGTGCGCCGTTATGGTCTCGACGGGGGTGCCGAGGAGTTCACGGTGGTCGGCGGCGGCGGCGGCGGTGGCCGGGCCGCTGATCGCGACGGCCATGCCCGCTGTGCCGTAGGTGAGGCAGAGGTGGCGGCTCGCCGACCAGGCGGCGGTGAGGCCTTCGGGGAGGTCTCGGCCGTCGAGCAGGAGGCACTGGAGTGACGGCAGAGTGGTGGGGGCGAGCGAGAGCAGTTCGTCGGAGGTGAGGTAGGCGTGGCTGATGTGCTCGCGGCGGATGAGGTCGGCGAGTTCCTCGCCCGCGGTGACGGTCGGCGGAGCGAGCACTGCCGTAGCGGCCGATCCGAAGGTGAGCAGCAGTTCCAACAGCCACCCGTCGTGGTGCGGAGCGGCGATGTGCATGACGCGGGAGTTGCGGTCGGCGTCGAATCGGTTCCGGTAGGCGTTGGCCAGGATGGTGAGCGACCGCTGGGTGAGCCGGACGCCCTTCGGCGCGCCGGTGCCGCCGCTGGAGTAGGGCATGTGAGCGATCTCGTCCGGATCGAGCTTCCGGATCTGTTCGGCGCGCGGAGGCGGCCCCGATGGCGTCGGCGCCGAAAGGACTTCGGGGTCGTCGAGGAGGATCCATTCGGCGGATTCGGGCAGGCCCGCGCGTTCGCGGGTCGAGGTCAGCCCGAATCGTGCCGCCGAATGCTCGGCCACATAAGCCACCCGGTCGGGATACTGCCTCGGGCCCGCGGGTACGAAGGTGGCGCCGGTCTCGGCGATCGCCCACCAGGCGAGGATGGCTTCGAACGAGCGGGGGAGCGCGACCAGGACCAGCGTTCCCGGCCCGATGCCACGGTCGGTCAGGCGCCGGGCGAGGCGCGCGGCGTGGGCGGCGAGTTCGCCGTAGCTGATTCGGCGATCCCCGCACACCACTGCGGTGGCGGAGGGATCGTGCCCGACCGCCGCGCTCAGCACGTGCGGCAGGGTCTGCGGCTCCGGCACCGCGGGTTCATCAGTAGGCATCGACACTCCTCACGCGGGAGACTAACGAACCGAACGGTTTCCCGGTGTCGGGCATTCGAACGACACCCGTCCGCGTGTGTTCAGCCGAGCCTGCACAGTGTCTTGCCCGAGGTCTCGCCGGCGAGCAGCGCGCACAGCGCTCGTCCGGCCTGTCCGAGGCCGTCGAACACCGTTTCGCGATGGACCAGCCTGCCCGCGCGCAGGTGCTCGCCGATCTCGGCGCGTATCGCCTGCTCCAGATGGGTGAACGCACCCGCGCGGAAACCGCGCATCCGCAACTGCTTCGACACCATCGGGAACAGATCGACCGGACCGGTCGGCGCGCCGCCGTCGTAGGCGGAGACCGCACCGCACAGCGCTATCCGGCCGTGCGGCCGCATGGCGTCGAGGGCGGCGATCAGGTGGTCGCCGCCGACATTGTCGAAGTACGCGTCGATCCCGTCCGGCGCCAGTTCCGCGAGCGCCTCGCGCGGCGGCTGCGACCGGTAGTCGAAGGCCGCGATGCCGAAGTCGCCGCGCAGGTCCTCGACCTTGCGCGCGCTGCCCGCGGAGCCGATCACGGTGGCGCCGCGCAGCCGGGCGAGCTGGGCGGCCATGCCGCCGACCGCGCCCGCGGCCGCGGACACCCATACGGTGTCGGTCTCGCGCAATTCGAGTACTTCGGTCAATCCCGCGTAGGCGGTGAGTCCGGCGCTGCCGAGTGGACCCAGGAACCACTGCTCCGGAAGCCCGCCGGGGTCGATGGCGGTGGCGCTGCCATAGCCGCCGATGGTGTCGCTGCCGGCGCCGATCAGCGCGTAGTCGCGATAACCGAGCGGGTGCGAGACGAGGTCGCCGACGCGGAGATCGGCACGCTGCGAAGCGACGACTTCGCCGAGGGCCAAGCCGGTCAGCGCCTCACCGGGACGGAGCGGCGGCAGGTAGCCGGGCGGTGTGGTGGCGCCGAGGCGGATGCGCACGGAGGGGTCGATGGACAGCCAGGTGTTGCGGACCAGGGCTTGACCGGGGCCGGGCGCCGGTATCGGCGACTCGCGCAGGTCGAGATCGGTTTCGCGAACGCGGCCCGCCGGACGGTGGGCGAGCACCAGCTGTCGGTTGGTTACGGCCATGGGATACCTCCGAATCGGCGCCGTCACGACACCCGCATACCTAAGATGAGTTCAATTCATTTTCTAGCGTAGACGAAAAGGATCGCCCCGATGAGCCGTTCTGCCCCACCCGGTTTCACAGCTCCCTTGCGTGTCCCTCGACTGCGGATGTTGCTGCTGGTCCAGCTCGGGGTGAGTGTCGGCATGTGGATGCTGGTGACCGTCGCGCAGTGGCTGCTGACCACCGCGGGCGAATCCGCGAGCACGGTGTCGGCGGTGCAGCTGGCGGCGAGTCTGCCGTTCTTCCTGCTCGCGCTCCCGGTGGCGGCGGTGGTGGACTCCGCCGGTCATCGGCGCATGCTCGTCGGCACCGCGCTGGCGCTGGCCGCCGTGGCGCCGGTGCCGATCCTGGCGGGTGGCTCGCCGCCGGTGCTGACCGCGGTGGTGTTCGTCGCGGGCGCGGGACTGGCGACGACGGTGGTCGTCTGGCAGGCGCTGATGCCGCGACTGGTGACGCCGGATCTGCTGGCCGTCGTGCCCGCCGTCGACGGCGCGGTGGTCAACGGCGCGCGTGCGCTCGGGCCGGTGATGGGTGGCGCGGTGCTGGCCGCGTTCGGCGCGAACCCGGTGTTCATCGCCGTCGCGGTGATCTTCGGCGTCTGCGCCGCGCTCTCCGCGCGCTACGTGCCTGCCTCCTCGGGGCGTGAACCCCGCCGCGAGAGCGTGCGCGAATCGCTGGCCACCGGGCTGAGATTCATCCGTCACAGCGGCTGGACCAGGCGATTGCTGGTGCGTGCCACCGCTTTCGGGGTGCCGGCGGGGTGCCTGTGGGCGTTGCTTCCCGTGGTCGCCGACGAGCGGATGCGGGCGACCACGGTGGAATTCGGCCTGGTGTCGGGCGCGGTCGGGGTGGGCGCTGTGGTCGGCACGGTGGCGATCATGCCGCTGCGGTCCCGGATGAGCTGGAACCACTTCGTCGCGCTGGGTTCGGCGGCCTATGCGGTAGTGCTGCTGGGCTTGGCGCTCAACACCCGCATCGATGTCGCCGCCGCGCTCATGGTGCTGGGCGGGACTGCGTGGGTCGGGGTACAGAGCACCTGGATGATCGCCGCCCATTCGGTCGTGCCGCCGTGGATCAAGACCAGGGTGATCGCGTTCGTGATGGTGGTCTTCCAGGGCGGCCAGGCTGTCGGCGCGCTGCTGTGGGGACGACTGGCCGACGCGCTCGGCCTGGTGCCCGCGATACTGGTTGCCGCGGCGGCGATGGCGGTGTCGGCGATCGGCATCCTGCGCAACGGTATTCGCCCCGGCGACGGCATCGCTCCCGACTCCGCCGGTATCGTGTCCGCTCCGATCGAGATTGCGGGCAGATCCGGCCGGGTCACCGTGGAGACGACCTATCGCGTCACCGAGGACGGGCTCACCGAGTTCCTCGCCGATATCGCCGCACAGCGGACTTCGCGGCTGCGGCTGGGCGCGCTGCGCTGCGTCCTGCTGCGCCCGGCCGACGCGGACGCGACATTCGTGGAGTACTGCGTGTTCCGCAACCACACCGACTATCTGGCACAGGAGACCGAACGGATGACGGTGCCGGAGTACCGGTTACGCGAGCGGGTGGCTCGACATCTGGACGGGCCGCCCGAGATCCGCGTGCTCATGGAGCCGAGCCACCGTTAGCGTGAAAAGCGCCGTTCCGCACGGGTTTCGCGAGGCACGGCGCTTTTTCCGGAGATCAGCCGACGGTGACGGGCGCCGCCGCGTCGGCGGCGGCCAGGCCGAACACCAGGGCGGGGGCGATGCCGCCGGCGTAGGCGTGGTCGTAGAGGCCGCCGGTGTCGGAGCCGGCGGCGAACAGGCCGGGCACGACGCCGCCCGCCGCGGCCAGGACGCGGCCGGAGGCGTCGATGCGGACGCCGTGGAAGGGGAAGGTGATCGCGGGGCGCGCTTCGATCACGTAGTAGGGGCCCTGATCCAGCGGCGCCGAGTCCTTCCGCCGACTCGGCTGCACGTCGGCGCCCGCCGCATTGATCGCGCGGATCTGCTCGGCGATCGCGGCGCCGTCGTAGCCCCATTCCTCGGGCAGGTAGGCCAGTTCGTCGAGGTCGGCGGCGACACCGCAGCGTCCGCCGCGCTTGCTGGTCAGGTCGACCTTGTCGATGGCCACGGCGCCCTCGACGTAACTGGTGAGCACCCACTGCTGGTACACGCGCTCGTCGGCGATGAGCAGGCCACGGGCCTCGGGGCGATCCATCAGTGCCACCGTGGTGAGGTGGTCGCCGAGGGTCTCGTCGGTGAAGCGGCGATTGGTGAGGTCGAACAGCAGGGCATGCTCGCTGTAGTACAGCGACAGCGCGACGAAGTCGCCGGAGTCGCGGAACTCGACCTCGGTGGGGACCAGGTGGCCGTAGAAGCCGGAGCGCGGCGTTCCGGTAGCGGCGCCGACGGATTCGGCCAGGCGCAGGCCGGCGCCTGCGCTGACGGGGTTGGAGCGCAAGGGGATCGTGTCCGCGGCGGGGTGGACGTACTCGCGCACGAGTTCGGCGTCGCCCTGGAAGCCGCCGGTGGCCAGTACCGTCGCGCCCGCCTCGATCTCGCACAGCGTTCCGTCGGCCAGTCGGACGTTCGCCCCGACGACGGCGCCCTCGCTGGTGCGCAGTTCGGTGGTCTCGGCGCCGAGGAAGAGGGTGCCGTCGGCGACCACGCGGCGGCGGCACTCGTCGATGTACTGGTTGGTGTCGAAGGCGTGCCCGCGCCCGTAGCCGAGGATCGGCACGGCGTCGGCGACCTCGACGCCGGTCGAGCGGATCCAGTCCACGCCGTCGGCGAAGCCGTCGACGAGCGCGCGCCGCAGCGCGGGATCGCCGTCGGGGTTCACCTGCTCCATCACCTCGTGGTCGGGCGCCGTCCAGGCATAGCCGGCGAAGAGCGCGGAACCACCCACGGCCGGTGCCTTCTCCACCACGACGACCGATGCCCCTCGGGACAGGGCCCTCGCGGCCGTGGTGAGTCCGGCCATTCCCGCGCCGATCACGAGAACGTCCGTATGGATCCGCGACATGCGTGCCTCCTAGCTTCAGGGTTTGTGCTGCCGGTCACATTAGACAAGAAGTGAAGTCAGTTCAATACATTCGGCACTGAAATCATCCCGAGGATCTCGGCCGCGGCGGCTCGACCCTCCGACACCGCGTGTGCCACGCGCCTGGGGACGAGGGCATCGCCTGCCACGTGGAACCGCGTCGAGGGCAGCGCGGCGGTGAACTCCCGCCAGTCCGCGCTTCGTCGTTCCCCGACCCGCACCACCCGATCACAGGACAGCCGGGTTTCCTCGTGGGACAGCACATTTCGGACCGTGACAGCTGTTCCCGCCTCGGTCGTGTCGATCGCCGCGCACGCGGACTCGACCAGCGGATGTACCGGCTCGCCCGCCCAGCGCCCGCGCAATTGCACCCTGCTCTCGGGGGGAATGCCCGCCGCCACGGCGGGACCGGGCACCAGTATCGTCACCCGGCCCGCGCGCGCCGCCAGCGCCGCTTCGACCGCGCTGACGCCGAGCCACCAGCCGAAGCCGTCGTCCACGACCACGACGTGCTCACCGGGCCGGACGCGCTGCGGGCGGGCGATCGTCTCGGTCGCGCTGTCCGCCCCGGGAGAGGTCGACTCGGCCGCGCCGACGGCCAGCACCACATCGCTGAAATCGCGCAGATCGGCGGCGGTGACGCGGTGGCCGAGCTCGAGCGTCACGCCGTCCAGATTGTGCCGGTAGAACTCGAGCAGACGCGCCCAGCCCGTGCGATTCGGTGCGGCGGCGGCCACGCGCAACTGTCCGCCGATCTCCGGCGCGGCCTCGAACAGGGTGACCTCGCTGCGCGCGGCCCCGAGCCGGTGGGCGGCCTCCAATCCGGCCGGGCCCGCGCCGACCACCGCGATGCGGCGTGTGGACGCCGGTGGCGGGCCCAGCCGCAACGGTCGCGCCGGCCGGGCGGTTTCGCCGGGTGGCGCCAGATCCGGATTCACCGAGCAGAGCAGGACCGGGGTGAAGGAGCGGCAGTCCTCGTTGCAGGACACGCACGGGCGGATGCGATGGTCGTCGCCGCGCAGTAGCTTGTCCGCGATATCCGGGTCGGCGATGAACGGCCTGGCCATGCCGACCAGATCGGCGCCCGCCGCCAGTGCCGCGTCGATCTCGGCGCGGGTGCGAAAGGCCTGCGAGACCAGCAGTGGCCGGGTGGTCGCCGCGCGCAGCACCGGCAGCGCGGAGAGCAGCGGAGGTGTGGCGGTGGCCATGTCGCGCACGTAGGTGGTGCGCACGCCGGCTGTCACGTTGATGTAGTCGAACCGGTCCAGCAGCGGTAGCAATTCGGCGAGCCCGTCGAGATCCAGCCCGGCTTCGACCGCCCCTTCCAGGGAGACCCGGACGCCCAGCGCCAGTCCCGGGCAGGCGGCGGTGATCGCGGTGTGCAGTCGGTGCAGCAGGCTCGCCCGGCCCTCGACCGTCTCCGCGCCGGGGCGGTGGTTGGTCGCGGGAGAGAGGAACTGGGCGATCAGGTAGCCGTGCGCCGCATGCAGTTCGACGGCGGCGAAGCCGGCGTCGGTGGCGTGCCGGGCGCTCAGTGTGAAGTCGTCGATGATGCGCTGGACCTCGGCGTCGGTCAGTTCGCGGGCGGTCACCGGTTCGCGGGGCGAGCGCACCGCGGACGGGGCGACCGGATGCTCCCAGAGTTCGGCGCCGAGCGTCTCGCGACCCAGATGGACCAGTTGGCAGCATGCGATCGCGCCCTCGCCGGTGATGGCCGCGGCCCGGCGGCGCAGGCCATCGATCCCCTCGGGGCGCCACGCCTCGGTGATATTGCCGACGCGGTTGGCCGACTCGGGGCTCACCACCGTGCCGCCCGCGATGACCATGGCCGCGCCGCCCGCGGCGCACCGCCGCCAGTAGTCGTCGTCGCCCGGCTGGGCCAGGCCGTCGGTCACCGCGCCGGAGCCGTGCGCGGTCGCGACGAGTCGATTGCGGAGCTGTAGCCGGCCGATTTTCTGACCGGTGGAAAGATGGGATGACATACCGCCTCCTCGAACTGGGTTCAGTTCACAATTACCAGGAGGAGGTGATTGACACCACAGCCGGAGGGCCTTACTTTCAAACTGACATCAGTTCAGTTTGGTGGACGTCGACCGACGTTCACCGGGCCCGCGGGAAAGACGCATCGCGCATGAAAAAGCTTCGTAAGGCGGCTACCGCCGTCGCCGCCCTGGCCACCGTCGCGCTCGCCGCGGCCTGTGGCGGCTCGCCTTCCTCGACCGGTCCCGTCGACGGCACCTGGGACGACGTGGTTGCCGCGGCGAACGATGAGGGGAAGGTGCTGCTCTACACGAGTCAGAAGCCGGCCAACCTCCAGGTGCTGGAGAAGGAGTTCGAGGCGGCCTACCCGCGTATCGATCTCGAGTTCGTGCGCGGCACCGATCCCGACATCACCCCCAGGGTCGAGACGGAGAACCGCACCGGGCGCGGCTCCGCCGACGTGCACATGACCACCGACGCGGGCTGGATCGCGGCCGCCGCCGAGTCCGGCGCCTATTCCACCGATCTGCTGAGCCCGTCGCTGGACGCGCCGGAATTCCGCGCCGAGAACGGTGTGCTGAACGGCCGCTTCGTGCTCAGCAGTGCGGCCGTGTTCGCGATGGGCTGGAACACCGACGCCGTGCCCGGGGGTCTGTCCTCCCCGCTGGACCTGCTCGATCCCCGATTCCAGGGCAAGGTGGGCATCGTCAATCCGACCGGGATCGCCTCCTACGTCGATCTGTACCGGCACTACGCCAAGACCTACGGCGAGGACTACTGGCAGAAGCTGGCCGCGCTGAAGCCGCGCGTGTATCCGAGCGCGCTCGGCATCGCCCAGGCGCTGTCCTCCGGCGAGATCATCGCCACACCGTCGGTCCAGCCGCTGGTCACCGAGGTCGCCGCGGGTGCGCCCGTGGGCTGGAAGCTCCCGGAGAAGCCCTGGGGCACACCGTGGTACACGCACGCGCTGAAGGTTGCGCCGCACCCGAACGCGGCCCAGTTGCTGGTCGATTTCATCGCCACCCCGGCCGGGCAGATCGCCTTGAACTCCGGCTACGCCTCGGTGCTGCCCGATGTGCCGGGTGCGGTCGCCCGGGCCGCCGACATCACGCTGCCCGATACCACCGACCTGACGCCGCAGAAGGTCGACGAGTACTCCCAGCAGTGGTCGCGGCTGTTCCAGAGCTGACCCCACGCGCCGACCAGAAAGGACCGTCATGGACTCTGTCCAGCCAGTAGCCGCGGGGGAACCGTTGCGCGGCGTCAACGCACTCGTCACCGGCGCAGCCGGGGGGATCGGCGGGGCCACCGCCGACCTGCTCGTCGCCCGAGGGGCCATGGTGTACCTCACCGATGTCGATGATGCCGCGGGTCGCGATCGAGCCGATCGCCTCGGTGGCTCGGCGCTCTACCGGCACCTCGATGTGACGTCCGAATCGGACTGGGAAGCGGTCGTTTCGGAGATGTCGTGGGCAGGGCATCGGATGAATGTCCTGGTCAACTGTGCCGGCACGGCGATGAAGGCGCCGCTGGCGCAGACCTCGCTCGACCAGTTCCGGCGCATGGTCGACCAGCACCTGATCGGCACGTTCCTCGCTGTGCGCGCCGCGTCGGGCGGGATGAGCGACGGCGGTTCGGTGATCACCGTGTCCTCGGTGCGCGGCGTGCTGGCCACCGCCGAGCTGGGCGCCTACGGTGCGGCCAAGTTCGGTGTCCGGGCGCTGACCCGCGTGGCCGCGCTGGAACTGGCCGAGCGCGGCATCCGGGTCAACTCGGTGTGCCCCGGCAGCATCGAAACCGACATCACCGACGGTCCCGGCTTCGCCTCCGACGACGTGGCCGCCTACGTGCGCACCATCCCGCTGCTGCGGCGCGGCGCGCCCGCGGAGGTCGCCGAGGTGATCGCCTTCCTCGCCGGCGAGGCGAGCGGCTACGTCACCGGCACCGACATCCTCGTCGACGGCGGTCTCGCCGCCGGCGTCCGCACTCCCCGTCTCCAGACCCAGAAGGCATGAGATGACATCGCAGTTCACAGTTTCCGGCCTCACGAAGACCTACGGGTCCAATGTCGTGGTCGACAACCTCGACCTGGAGATCGCCGAGGGCGAGTTCCTGGTCCTGCTCGGCCCCAGCGGCTGCGGCAAGACGACGACCCTGCGCTGCCTGGCCGGGTTGGAGACCCCGCAGGACGGCGCCATCAGGTTCAAGGACCACACCGTCTTCGACGGCCCGAGCCGCACCAATGTGCCCGCCCACAAGCGCAATATCGGCATGGTCTTCCAGTCGTACGCGCTGTGGCCGCACATGACCGTCCGTCAGAACATCGCCTACCCGCTGAAGGTGCGCAAGCTGAAATCCGCGCTGAACAGCGGGGCGGTGGAAGCCGCCGCGGAGATGGTCGACTGCGGCAAGCTGCTCGACCGCTATCCGTCCCAGCTCTCCGGTGGCCAGCAGCAGCGCGTCGCGGTGGCCCGCGGTCTGGTGGCCCGGCCCGATCTGGTCCTCTTCGACGAGCCGTTGAGCAACCTCGACGCCCGGCTGCGCGACCAGGTGCGCACCCAGATCCACCGGCTGCACCGCGAACTCGGCTTCACCGCCGTGTTCGTCACCCATGATCAGGCGGAGGCCTTCGCGCTCGGCGACCGGCTGGCGATCATGAAGTCCGGCAAGATCGAACAGTACGACACCCCCGAACGGGTCTTCGAGAACCCGGTGTCGGAATATGTCGCGGCGTTCATCGGCATGGGTAACCGGTTGGCGCTGCGTCGCGGGCACGACGGCTGGGAGACCGAGGCGGGCGACGGCGTCGACCTGACCCACGCGGTGGTCGCCTCCGGGGCCGACCGCGGCGATGCCGCGGTGGCCAGGTTGCGCCCCGAGGATCTGGCGTTGCACTCCTCGCAAGAGGATGTGCCGCTGGGCAATGTGCCGCTGCACGCGAGGCTGACCGGATACGAGTACGGCGGCACGCACTTCGATGTGACGGTGGAGTCCGCGGGCTCGGAACTGATGCTGCGCGCGCCCGCCGCCCAGCACGGCCCGGCGCTGCGCAACAGTGAGCCCGGTGCGCCGGTGGTGGTCAGCTTCTCGCCGGCCAGCCTGCGCGTATTCCCCGCCGAGGGGCCCGTCGCCGCGCCCGCCGCGCGTGAGACCGTCGCCGCGGGAGAGACCCGATGACCACCTCGGCCACCCTGGACCGTCCCGAGACCGAGCCGCAGGCGCCCGCGCCCGGTCGCCGGTCCTTCGCCGTGCCCGTCCGGTGGCGCCCCCGGATCGGCTACATCGCCCTGCTGGCCGTGCTCGGCTATCTGGTCGTGCTGCCGATGATCCGGCTGCAGGCGCTGGCGTTCGAGAACGGCGGCGAAGGATATCGCAGCCAGTACGGGCGCTACGACATCGGCGAAACGATCCGCACCACCATCGCGCTGGCGCTGGGCTCGCTGGTGATCGCCATGGTGCTGGGCACCCTGCTCGCCTATGCCGCGAGCCGGCTGCCGGATCGGCTCGGCTTCCTCAAGATCGTGCCCATCCTGCCGATCGTGCTGCCCTCGGTCGCCAATATCGTGGGCTGGGCCTTCCTGCTCTCGCCCGGGCCCGGCTATCTGAATGTGCTGCTGCGCAAGCTGCCCTGGTGGAGCGGCAGCGACACCGGCCCGGTGGATGTCTACACCGTCCCGTGGATCATCATCCTGACCGGCTTCAGCCTCACTTCGTTCGTGTACCTGTTCGTCAGCGCGGGCATGCAGAACATCAGCTCCGAGCACCTCGAGGCCGCCCAGATCAGCGGATCGTCCACTACGGGAGTGTTTTTCAAGGTGGTGCTTCCGCTGCTGCGTCCCTCGCTGATCTACGGCGGCGGCATCGCGTTCCTGCTCGGCCTCGGTCAGTTCACCGGTCCGCTGCTGCTCGGACAGAACTACGGCGTGCAGGTGCTCACCACCGAGATGTATCGCCGGGTATCGGAATCGCCCTCGGACTTCGCCGCCGCCGCCGCGGCCGGCTCGCCGCTGGTGATCTTCGGCCTGGCGCTGGTGCTGGTGCAGAAGGTGTTGCTGGGCAACCAGACCCGCTTCGTCACCCACGGCGGCAAGGCGTTCAACCCCAGCAACGGCAGCTCGCCGCTGGCGGTGTTCGCGCTGGTGGCCTACGCGCTGCTGGCGCTGGTGGTCCCGCTGGTCGGCCTGGTGATCGTCTCGCTTACCCCGTACTGGTCGAGCACCCTGTCCTGGGATCTGCTGACGCTGGACAACTTCCGTGAGCTCGCCGCCGACGCGGGCATCGTGGAGTCGGTCGTGACCAGTGTGTCGACCTCGCTGGGCGCGGTGCTGATCTGCGTGCCCATCGGCTACGTCATGGCCACGCTGCTGGTGCGCGGCAAGCGCTACCGGGTGCTGGCCACGATCGGCGACATGATCACCGCACTGCCGCTGGGCATCCCCGCGGTCATCTTCGGTGTCGGCTTCCTGCTCACCTACACCGAGCCACCGTTCATCCTCTACGGCACCAAGACCGTCATCGTGCTCGTCTACGTGGTGCTGATGCTGCCCTTCGCGACCCGCATGCAGATGACCGCGATGCTCGCCCTGGGCGACACCTACACCGAGGCCTCCGCCACCAGCGGCGCCTCGCCGTGGGTGACCACGCTGCGGGTGATGCTGCCGCTGATGCGGCCGACGATCCTCAGCGCGGTGGCGTTGATGTTCATCCTGCTCACCCACGAGTTCGCGGCCTCGCTGCTCGTGCGCGCCTCCACCACCCAGG
This sequence comes from Nocardia higoensis NBRC 100133, assembly GCF_000308595.1. Lineage (GTDB taxonomy): Bacteria > Actinomycetota > Actinomycetes > Mycobacteriales > Mycobacteriaceae > Nocardia > Nocardia higoensis. Next base: position 12,662 of record NZ_BAGA01000073.1, read on the forward strand.
TGATGGGCACGCTGCTGTTCGACCTGTGGCAGAACGGCTCCTACCCGCTGGTGGCGGCGATGGCGCTGCTGATGACCGCGGTGACCACCCTTGGCGTCGCGGCCGCGATGGCGGTCGGCGGACGCAACGTGCTCAGCAAGCTCTGAGCCGGGACCGAGGCCGGGATCCCTTTCGCGCCAACGGGATCCCGGCCTCGTCCGTTGCGCGAACCGATTGTGCGCGAACGACGTTCATTACCGACGACGTGAAAACAGACGACGAAAGGCGAAGACGATGACGGCTGGACTCGACCGGCTACGCGACAAGATCGTGCTGGTGACCGGCGCCAGTGGCGGGATCGGTGTGGAGATCGTGCGCAGGCTCGCCGCCGAGGGGGCAGTGCTCGTGGCCACCGACGCCACCGAGGAGACCACCGCGGTCTGCGCCGAACTGCTCGCCGGCTTCGACGACCCCGATCGGCACCTGGCGCTGCGCCTCGACATCGCCGACGAGGACGCCTGGCGTGCGATCACCGAGACCGTCGAAGCCCGCTTCGGCAGGCTGGACGCGCTGGTGAACAACGGCGCCATCGGCAGCCTGGCCACCGTGGTGGACGAAGAGCTGGACCGCTACAACCGGGTGATCGAGGTGAGCCAGACCGGTACCTGGCTGGGCATGAAGCACGCGGGCGCGCTGATCGAGCGCGGCGGCGGCGGTTCCATCGTGAACCTGTGCTCGATCCTCGGCACGGTCGGCGGGCTGGGCAACAGCATGGCCTACGCGGCCGCCAAGGGCGCGGTGCGGACCATGACGAAGAACGCCGCGCTGCATTGGGCGCAGCGCGGCGTGCGGGTCAATTCGATCCATCCGGGATTCATCGGGACAGCGCAGCTGAAGGAACGCTACGAGGGCACCGAGCGGCACCGGGGCATGCTGGCCGGAACGCCGATGGGCAGACTGGGCAAGCCGGAGGAGGTCGCCGCCGCGGTCGCGTTCCTGGCCGGCGACGACTCCACCTATGTGACGGGAACCGAGCTGTACGTCGACGGCGGCTGGACCGCCGCCTGACGCGGCGCGAAGATCGCGACACCGTCCCGTGGCCCGTGACCGATCAGGTCGCGGGCCACGAGCACGTCCAGGTGGGCCATGGTCTCGCAGACGGCGATCATGCGGTTGAACGTGTCGAGTTCGGTGAAGCGGCGGCCGCGCCGGGTCCAGGTGAGCGCGGCGGCGACCTCGAAACCGGTGCGCGGCCCCGAATCGTCCAGGAGGGCCAGGATTTCGGTGAAACGCCGGTCGTGGTGCTCGAGCAGCGCCGCGGCCCGCGCGCCCGCGCTGCCGCCGGCGGGGCCGTGCGCGGGGAGCATGGTGCGTTCGCAGTCGGTGAGCAGCCGCAGCGAGTCGAGGAACCGGCCGAGCGGCAGGTCCCATTCGCCGAGCTCGAAGCCGATGGACGGGGTGATGGTGGGCAGCAGGTGGTCGCCGGTGTAGAGCAGGCCGTTGCGGTGGTCGTGGAAGACCATGTGCCCCTTGGTGTGTCCGGGGGTGGCCATCACCTGCAGGTCGTGGCCGGGCAGGCCGAGCGGGCCGGGGCGCAGCCACCGGTCCGGCGCCTCCCAGTCGGCGACGTCGAACGGTTCGTCGATCACCTCGGCGTGGATGGCGGCGGCCAGGTCCGGCGCGCCCGCGCGGCGCAGTTCGCGCAGCGAGCTCTCGGGGACGTTGTTGCCGAGGAGCCGTATCTCGTCGAGGCCGGGTGCCTCGGCCGCGCCCAGGTGCACCCGGCAGCCGTGGCGGCGGCGCAACTCCACCGCGAAGGTGTAGTGGTCGCGGTGGATGTGGGTGACGTAGATGTCGTGGATCTCGTCGGGGGTGCGGCCGATCTTCGCCAGTCCGGCGGCCAGCTCCCGGTAGGTGTCCGGGCGGTGCCAGCCGCCGTCGATCAGCGCCAGCCCCGCATCGGTCTCCAGGACGTAGACGTTCACCGCGCGCAGGCCGTCCTGCGGGAGGGCCAGCGGGATGCGGTGCACCCCGTCGGTCACCCGGTGGCAACCGGGCTCGGCCCACTCGGCGCTCATGACGAGGCGGCGGCCGGCGGAACCATCGTCCGCTCGTCGCCGTACCACATCATCCGCCTGCCGCGCATGCTCCCGACATGCTCGACCGCGGCCTTCCATTCCGGGCTGGCCAACGCCGCCTCGAGGGCTTCCCTGGACTCGAAGCTGAGGATGGACAGGCCGTCCCAGCCCGCCGAGCGCTCGTCGCCGCTGTCGACGATCTCGTTGTGCTGCCAGCGCAGCAGCCCGGGCAGCGGGAAGGTGACCTCGGCGTGCGGGCCGCGCCACCACTCGATGAACTGTTCATGGGTCCAGTCGCTCGGGCGGGCGGCCAGCAGGATCAGATTGAACATCGGCGGTTCTCCTAACTGAATTCTGTTCTGTTTCGAAGCGTAAAAGAATGGCCGCCCTGGGGGCGGCCCGGTCCTACTTGCTGACCGCTCGGACCGCTGCCTCGCGCACGGTCTCGATGATCTCCTCCAGCGTGCGCGACCCGTCCGGCCGGTACCAGCGCCAGACGCTGATGATCATGCCGAGCACCAGCCTGCCCAGCGTGCGCGGATCGTCGTCGACGAATACGCCCGCCTCGACGCCGCGGGTGACCAGAGCCGTCCAGCGGGCCTCGATCTCCTGCACGAGCTCACGCGAGCGCAGCCGCTCGGCCTCTTCCTTCTCCGATTGGCGCTCGCCGGCCAGTAGATCCATGTGGTTCTGCAGGATGCGCCGCTGCAGCGCATCGCTCGGCGTGGCGGCCAGGGCGCCGCTGACCGCCGCCCGCAGCGCCTCGACCGGATCGTCGATCCCCTCGGTGGCGGCGTCGAAGCGCTCGACCGAGTCGGCCAGCTCCAGCCGCATGATGGTCAGCAGGCAGTGCGCCTTGGACTCGAAGTAGTGGTAGAGGGCCGTCTGGCCGATGCCGACCTCGTCGGCGATCGACGCCCATTTGGTGTGTTCGTAGCCGGTGCGTCCGAACTGCTCGATCGCGACCGCGAGAATGTTGCTCCGTTTGGAGCGTGAACTCTCGCGGCGCTTTGCGGTGTCGACGGTCATCAGCCATGCCCCCAGGCGGTCGGTGTCTGAATAGAGGAACTTTACCCGACCTGAGATGAACTCAGGTCATTTTCGGTGAGCTGGGTGGCGAGCCGGACCGCATCGGGACGGGACAGCTTGCCCACCCGGTTCTGCGGCAGGTCGGCGACGGTGAACAGATACTCCGGCCACTTGAACTTGGGGAAGTCCGCCGCGGCCAGCTGTTCGGTGACCTCGTCCAAGGTCAACGGTGCGCCACCGGTCACCACCAGTGCGGCCGCGCGCTCGCCCAGAAGATCGTCGGGCACCGGCACGACGCACACCTGCACCACGCCCGGAAGAGCGGCGATCGCCGCTTCCACCTCGTTGATGTCGATATTGCGTCCGCCCCGGATGATGATCTGCTTCTGGCGACCCATCACCCGGATCGAACCGTCCGCCGCCACCTCGACCAGATCGCCGGTCGGCAGGAAACCGTCCGGCGTCAGTTCCGGTGGCACCGGAACGCCGTCGCGAGCATACCCGACGAACAACGACGGCCCGCGCACCTGCGCATCGCCGATCTCGCCGGGCGGCAGCACTTTTCCGGTCTCGTCCACGGCGCGCACCACGGTGCCGGGGAAGGGCCTGCCGTCGCGGCCCAGCCGGATCGCCTGCGGGTCGTCGGGGCGCGGGGTGGTGTGCCCCAGGCATTCCGACATGCCGAACACGCGCAGGAACCGGGTGCCCAGGGTGGTCTCGGCCTCGGCCAGCGCCCGCTCGTTCATCGGACCGCCGCCGACGGTCATCGCGCGCAGCGCCGACAGTCTGCCCGCCGCGCCGTCCACCACCGACAGTTGCAGCGCCATGGTCGGCACCAGCATGGTCCACGCGACCCGGTGCTCGGCCATGGCGTCCAGCGCGTCGGCAGGCGACCAGCGCCCGATCGAGACCATGTGCCCGCCGAGATGGGCGGGCAGATACAGGCCGAAGCAGAACGCGGCCACGCTGGACAGCGGCACGAACGCGCCGACCGCCTCGCCCTCGCACAGGCCGACCGCCTCGATGGTGCTGTCGCAGGCGTAGCGGATGGCCTCCTCGGACTGCACCACGCACTTGGGCCTGCCGGTGGAACCGGAGGTCATCGCGATCGCGGCGCCGCCGCGCCAGCGTGCCACATCCCGGAAGCCGCCCCGCTTGGCGCACAGCGTCAGCGCGTCGAAAGCGGCCTCGCGCACGGGGAACTCGTCATCGGGGACAGCCCAGTGCGCCAGTGATTGCGGGTCGCCGACGACCACGTCGGGATCGATGTCCTCGACGGCCAGCCGGAACTCGGTCTCGTTGGCGTGCGGGCTGAACACCGCGACGACCCCGCCGCGCAGGCCCACCGCGAGCGCCGCGGCGACCGTGCGCCAGGTGTTGTCGGCCTGCACGAGCACGGTCGGCGCGGCGGCGTCCACCGCGGCCAGCCGTCCGGCCAACTGCTGTGCGGCCGTGACGATCTCGCCGAGGGTGTGCTCGCCGAGCTCGTCGACGACCGCGAGCCGGCCGGGTTCGCGCCCGGCCCGCTCGATCATGTCCTTCGCCAGTGCCTTCATCGTCCGTTCCTCGTACCGATAGTCGTACTCGTTGTCTGAGTGGGGGGAATCAGCACCGCCCTGCCGGTGATCTCGCCCGCGCGCAGGGCGCGATAGACCGCGGGCGCGTCGGTGAGCGGGAAGGTGGCTGTCGTGCTGCGCAACACTCCGCGACGGGCGGCGTCCACCACCGCGCGCAGGTCGGCGCGGGTCGCCCAGAACGGGGCGCTCACCTGCCAGCCGTTGGGCAGGCCGACATCCTTGCCGACCTCGACGCGGCCGCCCGCGCTGCCGACCTGCACGAGCCTGCCGCCGGGCGCGAGGGTGGCGGCGGCCGGGCCGAGAGTGCCGGGCGCGCCCGCGAAGTCGAGGACCAGATCGATCCCGTCCGCGGCGGCCGGGTCGGCGGCGGCGGAGGCGACATCGGGATAGGCCGCCCTGGCGCCGAGCCGCACGGCCAGTTCCCGCGCCTCGGCGCGCTCGTCGACGGCGACGATCTCGGTGACGCCGAAGTCGCGCAGGATCTGCACGGCCAGATGGCCGAGACCGCCGATCCCGATGGTCAGCACGACGGTGTGCGCGTCGAGCAGATCCCGGTGCTCGCGCACCGCGTGAAAAGCAGTGGCGCCCGCGTCGGCCAGGGGAGCACAGTCCACCGGATCGACATCGGGCGCGGGTACCAGGAACCTGGTGGAGGGCACGAGCATCGCCTCGGCGAGACCGCCGTGGTGGCCGAGGCCGTTGCCTATGCGGGCCGGCCTGCCGTCGGCGCCGGGACGCAGTCGCAGGCAGTAGTTCTCCCGTTCGCGCAGGCAGTTACGGCACTCGCCGCAGCTCCACACCCCGTGCACCACTACCGGCTGATCCAGCCAGGAGGGGTCGGCGTCCGGGCCGACCTCGGCGACGACACCGGCCACCTCGTGGCCCAGCGTGAGCGGCAGCGGGTAGTCGAAGCGGCCCGCGGGGGAGTCCATGACGTGCAGATCCGAGCGGCACAGCCCGGCCGCGGTCACCCGAAGCAGCACCTGCTCGCCGGTGGGGCGCGGCACGGGCACGTCCCTGACCTCGGGCTCGGCGCCCCACGCGGTGAGCTGGACGGCGAGCATCAGCGCGCCGTCCAGCCGCCGTCGACGACCAGGGTGTGGCCGGTCACGTAGGAGGAGGCGTCGGAGGCCAGGAACAGCACCGCGCCGTCGACCTCGCCCGCGACGCCGCCGCGGCCGAGCATGGTGTTGCGCCGTACCCAGCCCGCGGACTTCTCGTTCTCGAACAGTCCGTCGGTCATCTCCGTATCGAACCAGCCCGGCACCACGGCGTTGACCCTGATCCCCCGGCGACCCCACTGACCGGCCAGTTCGCGGGTCATGCCGAGGGTGCCCGCCTTCGAGGCGGCGTAGCTCGCCCCGCCGATGGGCGCGGTGGACACGAGGCCGACCACCGAGGAGATGTTGATGTGGGAGGCGGTGGCGCCCTCGGGCAGCCGGGAGGCGGCGTAGGTGGACAGGTGGAACCCGGCCAGCAGGTTCACCTCGAGGATCGAGGCGAAGCCCGCAGCGGTCTCCTGCTCGGCGTAGGGCGGTCCCGGCTTGCCCGCGTTGTTGACCAGCACGTCCAGGCGGCCGGAGCGCTCGTAGCAGAGGTCGACCAGGGCGTGGCGGTCCGCGTCGTCGGTGACATCGCAGCGCACCGGCACGATGCGCGGGTCCTGCTCGGCCAGCGCGGTGAGCCGGTCCAGGCGGCGTGCCGCGGCGTAGACGGTCGCGCCCGCGCCGGCGAGCGTGCGGGCGAAGCCGAGCCCGAGGCCGGAGGAGGCACCGGTGACCACGGCGACCCGTCCGTGTAGCCCGAAAAGCGTGTGCAGAGTACTGGATTCGGTCATCGTGTCTTCACCTCAGTAGACCGCGGTGCGGCCGCCGTCGACCGGGATGAGCGCGCCGGTGGTGTAGCCGGCGGCATCGCCGGCCAGGTGCGCCACGAGCCCGGCGATCTCCTCCGGCCTGCCCAGCCTGCCCGCGGGCAGCCGGTCGATGATCTTGCCGACGAATTCCTCGTCCCAGTTCTCGGCCATGTCGGTGGCGAAGCCGCCGGGCATCACGCAGTTCACCCGCACCGTCGGCGCGTACTCCTGGGCGAAGGCCCTGGTCAGCGCGTTCAGCCCGTTCTTGGCCGCCGCGTACATGGCCTCCGGCGGACTGGGCCGTTCGGCGCCGATGCTGGAGATGTTGACGATCGAGCCGCCCCCGGCCGCGGCCATCCGGGCGCCCGCGACCGCCATCAGGCGGAACGGGCCCTTCAGGTTCACCTCGAGCGTCTTGTCCCACAGCGCCTCGGTGACCGAGGCCAGGTTCTCCGCCGGCGGGGCGATGCCCGCGTTGTTCACCACGATGTCGAGGCTGCCGAACTCGGCGATGATGCCGTCGACGGCGGGCTCGATGCTGTCCCAGTGCCCGACGTGCAGCGCCAGCGGATAGGCCGCGCCGACGGTGACGTCGTCGAGGGAGGCGACCGCCTTCTCGCAGGCTTCCAGCTTGCGACTGGAGACGATCACCGTCGCGCCGGCCTGCTTCAGCCCGCGCGCGATGGCCAGGCCGAGTCCGCGGCTGGCGCCGGTGACGAGGGCGACCTTGCCGTTCAGGTCCGTGTTGATGCTCATCGGTACTTCTTCACCTCGAGACGCGCCATGGTGCGCAGATGGACTTCGTTGGGGCCGTCGGCGATCTGCAGGGCCCGGGTGACGGCGTGCATGCGGGCCAGCACGGTGTCGTCGCTGACGCCTGCGGCTCCGAAGGCCTGCACGGCGCGGTCGACCACCTTGTGCGCGACCTCCATCGCGGCCACCTTGATGGCGGCGACCTCGGACCGGGCCGCGGCATTGCCCTTGGTGTCCATGATCCAGGACGACTGCAGAACCAGCAGGCGGATCTGGTCGATCTCCATGCGACTGCGCGCGATCCACTCGCGCACGACGCCGCGCTCGGCCAGCGGCTGCCCGAAGGCGACCCGGTCCACCGAGCGACGGCACATCAGTTCCAGCGCCCGCTCGGCCATACCGATGGCGCGCATCGCGTAGTGCATGCGGCCCGGCCCGAGCCTGCCCTGGGCGATGGCGAAGCCGTCGCCCTCGTTGCCGAGCATGTTCTCCACCGGCACGCGCACGTCGGTGAACTGCACCTCGCCGTGCCCGAGGCGGTCGTAGTAGCCGAACATCGGCAGGTCGCGTACGACCTCGATGCCAGGGGCGTCGGCGGGCACCAGGATCATGCTCTGCTGCCGGTAGGTCGGGCCGTCCGGATCGGACTTGCCCATGAAGATCAGCAGCTTGCAGGCCGGGTCCAGGACGCCGGAGATGTACCACTTGCGGCCGTTGAGCACGTAGTGGTCGCCGTCGCGGCGGATGGTGGAGCCGATATTGGTGGCGTCGGAGCTGGCCACCGCGGGCTCGGTCATGGCGAAGGCCGACCGGATGCTGCAGTCCAGCAACGGCTTCAGCCACTGCGCGCGCTGGGCCTCGGTGCCGTAGAGCGCGAGGATCTCCATATTGCCGGTGTCGGGGGCCGAGCAGTTGAAGACCTCGTTGCCGATGAGCGAGCGGCCCATCACCTCGGCCAGCGGGGCGTATTCGAGGTTGGTCAGTCCCGCGCCGTAGCCGCCGTGGGTCATGAAGAGGTTCCACAGGCCCTGCGCGCGGGCCTCGGCCTGCAATTCGCGCATGATCGGCGGCAGGTCGTGCCGGTTGCTCGCGGCGGCGATCTGCTCGTCGTAGACCTTTTCGGCCGGATAGACGTAGGTGTCCATGAAGAGTTCGAGCTTGTCGAGCAGCTCGTCGGTGCGAGCGGAATACGAGAAGTCCACGGTGCGGCTCCTGAAAAGTGACGGTCAACCGGCGAGCAGCGCGGTGCCGGTCTCGATGAGACGGTCGATGGTGGCGGGCAGCTTCTCCTGGTCGGGATCGTGGTGCCTGCCCTCGCGGTGCCTGCGCAGGTTGTGGCCCATGATCGCGGCCATCTTCAGCCGGCCCAGAGCGTCGAACCAGGTGAGATCGCCCGGCAGCGAACGGCTTTCGCGGTACAGCTCGACCAGCTCGGCGGCGGTCGGCAGGCCGGGGACCGCACGGCCGACGCCGGGGAAGGTGGCGCCGTCGGTGAACACCAGGAACCAGCCGAGCTCGACGCGCGGGTCGCCGACGCTCCAGATCTCCCAGTCGATCAGCGCGGCCGGCTCGGTGCCCGCGCACAGGATGTTGCCCAGGCGGTAGTCGCCGTGCACCAGGGTCGGTTCGGCGGGTTCGGGGATGTCACGGCCGAGCAGGTCGAGCAGATGCGCGCCGCCTGCCACCAGTTCGGGGGGAACCGCGCCGAGGGTCTTGGCCCAGCGGGCCAGCTCGTCGGCGGGGGAGAGCGGCTGTTCCTCGCCGGGCAGGGTCGCCGGGTCGACGGCGTGCAGCAGCGGCAGCACCTCGGCGGCGCGGCGCATCCGGGCCGCGGCCAGTGCGGGCTCCACCGCGGGATCGTCGAGGACCGGCTCGAGCGAGTCGCCCGCCACCAGTTCCATCGCGAACCAGGCGGGCTCGGCGCTGTCCTCGGTGACGATGCGCGGCACCGGGACCGGGGTGTCCGCGAGTGCCCGCATGATGGCGGCCTGACGCAGCATGTCGTGCCTGCCGATCGGCTTGCGGCCCTCGGGCACGGCCTTGACGACGTAGGCGGCGCGATCGGTGGTGACCCGGTAGGTGAGCCCGGAATGGCCGCCCAGCATGGGCTCGAAACCGGTGACGGTCTCGCCGAATTCGGCGCCGAACCGTTCGGCGACCCGGGGCCGCACGGTGCTCGCTTCGCGCTGCGCGGTGGTCATACGCGTGGCTCCTTGGGCAGGCCGAGCACGCGCTCGGCGATGATGTTGTGCTGGATCTCGTCGGTGCCGCCGGCGATGCGGTAGCCGGGCGCGCCGAGGACGTGCTCGGTCCAGGCGAAGCGGCCCCACTCGCCGGAGTCGGCGCCGAGATCGCGGCCGAGCAGCATGCGGGCCACCTCGGAGGTGCGCGCCATGGTGTCCACGGCGAGCAGCTTGCCGAGGGAGGCCTCCGGACCGGGATCGTTGCCCGCGACGACCGCGGCGGCCACCCGCATGGCGGCGACGCGCTGGACATAGCTGCGGGTCACCAGATCCGCGACGCGGTCGCGTTCGAGTTCGGTGAGCTCGCGGCCCAGGTGCCGGGCCAATTCCACCGCCTGATCGGCATTGGCCAGACCCAGGTGCGCGCCGTCGAGCCGCTCGGCGGCGAGCACGGTCAGCGCGACCGGCCAGCCCTTGCCGACCGGACCGAGCCGGTACTCGTCGGACAGCCGGACCTCGTCGAGGTAGACCTCGTTGAACGAGCTGCCGCCGGTCATCTGCCGGATCGGGCGCACGGTGACGCCGGGGGAGTCCATCGGGACCAGGAAGACGGTGAGCCCGGCGTGCTTGGCCGCATCGGGATCGGTGCGGCACACAGCCACGCCGAGATCGGCGACGCGGGCGCCGGAGGTCCACACCTTGTGGCCGTTGAGCGTCCACGTCCCGTCCTCGCCCCGCACGGCGCGGGTACGCACCGCCGCCAGATCCGAGCCCGCCTCGGTCTCCGAGAACAGCTGGCAGGCGATGAGATCGGTGCGCAGCATGGCCCGCACCCACCGCTCGCACTGCCCCTCGGTGCCCCACTGGGCGATGGTCGGTGCCACCAATTGCTGTGTCACCGAGAACATCTCGGTGCGCCGCGGCACCGCGAACTCCTCCTCGGCGCGGCGGAAGGCGAGCACGTAGGACATCGGCAGGTCGCGTCCGCCGTACTCCTCGGGCCAGTCCAGCGCGCCCCAGCCGGAGTCGAATTTGTTCTGCTCGTAGGCCCTGATGGCGTCGGTGTGAGCGCGTTCCTGCTCGGCGGTCCAGTTCTCGAACACGGCGACGGAATCGGAGCCCTCGCCCCACGCGGCGGCGGTGCGCGGCTCGGCCTGCTCGGCCAGCCAGGCGCGCGCCTGTGCGGTGAAGGTCGCGAGATCGGGGAGGGTCTGTGTCGGCACGGTTGCTTCTCCTCTCACACGGCCAGCACGGTGCAGGCGCTGATACCGGGCGCGCCGTAGACGTGGGTGAATCCGACCTTCGGCGCGCCGGGCACCTGCCGCGCGCCCGCCTCGCCGCGCAGCTGGGTGACGATCTCGTGCACCTGGCGCAGTCCGGAGGCGCCGATCGGCTCGCCGTTGGCGATGCAGCCGCCGTCGGTGTTGACCGGCAGGCGGCCGCCGATCTCGGTCTCGCCCGTGGCGATCCACTTCTCCTGCTCGCCGTGCTCGCAGAAGCCGCACTCGGCCATGTGCATGATCTCCGCGCCGCTCTCGGTGTCCTGGAGCTGGGCGACGTCCACGTCCTGCGGAGAGATGCCCGCCTGCTCGAAGGCCGCACGGGCGGCGTCGGTGCTCACGCTGGTCGGTTCGTCGCTGCCCTGCACCGCCGGGCTGAACACCTCGAAGGAGCCGAAGCGGCGGGTCCGGTGACTGATGGCGCGCAGGCCGACCGCCCGGGCGCCGAGGCGTTTCGCCATCTCCTCGGACGCGACGATCACCGCGGCGCCGCCCTCGCCCGGGGAGCAGAACATGAATTTGGTGAGCGGGTCGTTGACCATGTCCGCGGCGGCGATCTCGGCCGCCGAGAGCGGATCGCGCCGCCAGGCGTTGGGATTGCGAGCGCCGTTGCGATAAGCCTTCTCGGCCACGGCAGCCAGCGTGGCGGGGGTGATGCCGTGGCGGCGCATGTAGCGATTGATCTTGGCGCCGAAGAACTGGGTGGTGACCATCAGTCCCTCGCTGCCGTAACCCTCCGACAGCCCCCATTCGCCCGGCGTCGGGTCGAAGGCGCCGCGCGGGTGCTTGTCGAAGCCGACCGCGAGGGCGACCTCGGCCACGCCCGCCCGGATGGCGTTGACGGCGGCGAAGAGCGCCGAACCGCCGGTGGCGCAGCCGTTCTTGACGTTGCTGAACGGTATGCCGGTCAAGCCCAGGTCGGCGACCAGGGTGTCGGCCAGGCCGGAGCCGTCGCTGCCGCCATAGGCGATCTGCACGTCCGGCCAGGCCAGTCCCGCGTCGGCCAGCGCTGCGCCGATCGCGGTGACCGCCATCTGCCTGCCGCTGACCCCGGGCTGCCTGCCGAACTTCGACAGGCCGACCCCGATGATGGAGACGGGCTGGTTCATCGGGTCTCGCCCCCTTCTGTGGTCACGGAGTTCGTGGTGGCGGTGCTCGCGGTCGCGGGTACGACTTCGAACCGGGGCACCGGTGCGGCTGCGACGAGGCGCACCGGTGCCTGGTCCAGTTCGGTGGAGCCGGCGCCGTCGAGCACCGCCTCCACCCGGACGCCCTCGGGCAGTTCCACCCAACCGACGGCGTAGGGCGAGAACCCCTCGGCAGGAACGACATAGGGGGGCGACTTGGGTGCGAAGCGCTGCACCGTGTACGCCCACACGACGCCTTCGCGGCTGAGCTGCCGCGGCCGTGCGGTCGGTGTCGCGCAGCGGGTGCACATCGTGCTCACCGGAAAGCCGACCGTGCCGCACACGGTGCACTCACTGCCTTCCAGAACCGGTTCGTCCATGTCGTCTCCCGCCATCTCGTTCTGCCTCGGGGTTCGCTGTGTCGTGGCTGTCGCCGTGAATCAGCGACCGACCCACTTGGGGGCGCGCTTCTCCAGGAAGGCGTTGACGCCCTCGGCCGCGTCCTCGGACTGCAGCGCGTTGCCCACCGCCAGGTGCTCCATGACCATCAGCGACTGGATGTCGGCGTCGAGGCCGCGGTCGATGGTCATCTTGGTGAGCTTCATGATGAAGGGGCTCTTGTCGATGATCGGCGCGATGAAGTCGGCGACCAGCTGATCGAGCTCCTCGGCCGGGGCGGAGGCATTGATCAGGTCGAAGTCGGAGGCTTCCTTGCCCGAGAGCAGCTTGCCGGTGAGCATGAGCTCCTTGGTCTTGCGGATGCCGATCATGCGCGGCAGGCGGTAGATCGGGCCCGCGCCGCCGAACAGGGCGCGGCGGATGTGGAAGTCGCCGATCTTGGCGTCGTCGGCGGCGACGGCGAAGTCGCAGGAGATCATCAGCTCGAAGCCGCCGGCGGTGACGTAGCCCTCGAGCACGGCCACCGACGGGGTGTTCATCGAGTACAGCCGGTCGCAGACCTTGGCCGAGAGCACCGCGACATCCATCGCGTTGGTCTTGCCGACGTAGTTGGCGCGCAGCTCGTCGAGGTCGAAGCCGGAGCAGAAGGTGTTGTTCACGCCGCGCAGCACCAGGACCTTCAGGTTCGGGTCGTTGTCGACCTCGACGATGATCTCGTCCAGGCGGTGCAGCAGTTCGACGGTCACCGCGTTCTTCTTGTGCGGGCGGTTCAGCCAGACGCGGGCGATCTCGCCGTCCTTCTCGAGCAGGATGTGATCGGTGTCGACCATGGTGGCCTCTTTCTGGTTGGGTTCCGGAGTTCGGAGTTGAACTGGATTCAATTCAGTTTTAGTGGGTGAGGTGGCCTGCCGTCAATACGTTCGGCCGCGCGATTTTTCGGACGGGTTACACGCCGATGAGTTCGGCGACCCTCGCGCGGTGTGTGCGCGCATCCCCGTGTGCCGCTTCGTTTCCGAGAACGCGCCGGTAGAACGAGTGCGCGGGGTGCTCCCAGGTGAAGCCGACGCCGCCGTGCAATTGCACCGCTTCGGCGGCGGCCGCCACCGCCGCGTCCGTGCACACCGCGCCTGCCACGGCGATGGCCAGATGCGCCGCCTCCGGGTCCTCGGCGTGCACGGCGGCCGCGTAGCGCGCGGCGGATCGCGAGCGTTCGAGCAGGACGAGCATGTCGGCCAAGCGGTGCTTGATCGCCTGGAACGAGGCGATCGGCCGGCCGAATTGCTGTCTGGTGCGGGTGTATTCGACCGTCATCGCCAGCAATCGGTCCACGATGCCGGTGTGCTCGCAGGCGATCGCGAGCGTGGCGAGATCGCGCAAGCGGGTCACCGCGGCCGGGGTCGCCTCGGGAACTGTCAACGCGACCGCGTGGCACCGCTCGACAGCGATGTCGGCCTGTCCGCGCGTCGGATCCAGCACCGTGCGCGGGATGCGGTTCCCGGCGCCGCGCGGCCGGAAGGCGAACAGAATTCGCCCATCGCCGGTGTCGGCGGTGCTCACCACGAGGTCGGCCGAGGCGCCGCCGAGCACATGGGTGACGGTGCCGGTCACCGTCCAGCCGTCCGGTCCGTGCACGGCGCGCAGCTGATCGGTGGCCGGCTCGAGGGTGCTCACCGTCGCGAGCGATCGCCCGGCGAGGACGGCCTCGAGCCATTCGGCGACCAGGCCGGGCTCCTCGGCGATGAGCAGCGCCTGGGCGCCCAGCACAGCGGAGGTGAGCACCGGCTCGCACACCAGCGCGCGGCCGCATTCCTCGAGAATCGTGGCCAGTTCGGCGGTGCCGTAGCCGAGCCCGCCGCGCTCCTCCGGTACCGCGATCGCGGCCACCGACATGTCTTCGACCAGCAGGCGCCACAACTCCGGCGAGTATCCGGGCTCGGTCTCGCTCGCGGCGCGCACCTGGTCGATATCGCCGTGGCGGGCGAGCAGCGCGCGCAGCGTGTCACCTAGTTCGACGCGGTCGGTATCCGGGTTCAGGCCGGGGGGTTCGGTGCGCGGCCAGGGAAGTTCCAGGGTGGGGGACATCTTCGCTCCGTAGAGTTGAGTTCAGTTCAATGTCTGACGAGAGCGTAGTGGGCCGAGGGCTCGACAAGGAAGAGGAAACTGAACTAAGTTCATTTTATGACTTACGCGATCGAGGACTACTACGCGAAGGTCGACAGCGGCCGCCTCGAGGAGGCGACGGCCATGCTGGCCGTCGACGTCGAGTTCGCCATGGTGCTGCCGACAGGCGTCAATCTCGGGCACGGCCGCTCGGCCATGCTCGACTACCTGACCGGCAGGCCGAAGGTCGACCGCAAGCACGTCCTGCGCCGTGTGGCGGCCGACGGAGATGCGCTGTTCGCCTACGGCGACGTCACCGAGCAGGGCGGATCGGTGACCACCGGGCATTTCGTCGGCGCGATGCACGTCGGCCCGGACGGCTTGATCGACCGCTACCAGGTGAGCTTCAGCCCCGAATTCGCCCTGCTGCCCGCCGATTCCCCGGCCGAGCGCTGACAGACGAGGAGATAGCACAGATGACGACCGCGACCGTGACGCCTACCCTGGCCCGGTGGTTCGAGTACATGGATTCCGACGATCCCGACCGCGTGCTGACCATGATCACCGACGACTTCGTGATGTCGGTGCAGTTCTCCCGCGGCGGCGGCGCCTCCTCGGAGTTCGTCGGCGACCGGGAGGCCCTGGTGGGCTACCTCGCTCAGCGCGAGAAGAGCACCTTGATCCACCACATCGACGTCGGCGCCACGGTCGGCGCGCACGAGCTCGTACTCGGCCGCACCACCCGCGACGGGGAGTTCGAGGCGTCGTTCAACGCCAGTGCCCAGCTCGATGCCGACGGGCAGGTGCGCAGGCTGCTGATCGCGCGCACCCCGGAGCTGGACTTCGCGTGACGCGCGAGGAAGTAATCGATCTCGCCGCGCTGCGCCGGTACCTGGAGTCGGCCGGTGTCGCGGTCCGTGGTGACCTGGTGGTCGAGCGGATCGCCGCGCGGTGGTCGACTGGGAGATATCCACCCTCGGCGACCCGCTGACGGACATTGCCCTCATGTGTGCCACTCGGGCGCCCGCCTTCGACCTCGTCCTCGGCGCGCAGGCCGCCTGGATCAGTGACCGGCTGCCCTCGGCGGACGATCTGGCCCAGCGCTCTGCCGTGGCCTCCGGTCGCGATCTCGGCGACTGGGGCTTCTACTCGGGCCTCGCCCACCTGAAGCTCGCCGTGATCGGCGAAGGCATCGCCTATCGCGCGCTGCACGGCGCCGACCCTGGTTCGGGCGCGGCGGCCGCCGCCGAGGCGACCGCGGAACTCGTCGCCGCCGGGATCCGTGCGTTGCGAGTGGGGCGGGTGTCGGCCGGATGCTGAGAACGGCTCTCCGCGAATAGCGGGGCGACAAGGTCGTTCGCCTCCCAACACGACGACCTCCGAGTGGTGAATGCCGCGCCGCTCGGAGGTCTTTCCATGTCGGCTCTCGCCGGCCGCGTATGAGAGGTGCTTCCGGCCGCGCACCCATCGCCGCCGTGCGCCGGGATGCTGCGCGTCGGACGGCGCACTGCTGCGGGGACGATCGGCCGACGCGCTCGGCTCGGTGCCCGCGATACCGATGGCCGCGGCGGGAAAACGACGAGGGCCGGTCGGCTCGCGAAGCGTCGCGAGCCGACCGGCCCGTACGTGGACGGGGCGGTCGAACGGTCAGGACACCGTGAACCGCCCGCCGTTGCTCAGCAGGACCGCGCCGATCACATTGGCCGCCCCCGGCGAGGCCAGGTAGAGGATGTTGTCGGCCAGTTCCTCGGCGGTCGCGTAGCCGCGCGCTCCGCTGCCGGCCATCGCGGCCCGCAGGTGTGCCGGGGTCCGCTGGGCCATCCCGGTGTCCACCGGTCCGGGTGCGACGGTGTTCACGCGAATACCGAAGGGCGCCACCTCTTTGGCGACGGCCTGGCTGAGCGCGTGCACGCCTGCCTTGGAGGCCGCGTAGTGCGGATATCCCGTGAGCGTGTCGAACGCCGAGGACGAGCCGACCGTGACGATCGCGCCGCCGCCGGTCTCGCGCATCGCCCGGACGGCAGCCCGCAGGATGTAGAAGGTCCCGTCCAGATTGACCGACATGATGCGCCGCCAGTCCGAATCCTCGAGATGCACCAGCACCTCGGGGGGCCGGTTCTGCTCGGCCGCGTCGTAGATCCGTTGTTTGCTGCGCGGGTCGTCGACGCCGGCGGCGTGCACCACCACGTCGACGCGGCCCTGCTCGGCGACGACGGTCTCGAACGCCCGGTCCACCTCGGCGGGGTCGGACACATCCACCCGCAGCGGCCGGGCGATCCCGCCGATGCCGTCGGTGGTGCGCGCGGCCGCCGCCGCGTCGATGTCGCAGGCGTAGACGGCGGCCGCGCCACGCTCGGCGAGGGCGCGCGCGGTGGCCGCGCCTATGCCCGAGCCCGCACCGGTGACCAGCGCGATCTTCCCGGCGAACTGCTGTTCGGTCATGTCCTGTCTCACTTCTTGTAGAAGATCTGGTCCCAGTCGCTGCGGTACTTCTCGGCGCCGGCGCCGGTGGTCACCTCGAGGTTCTGCTCGCCGACGTCCTGGGCCACCGCGATCGAGCCCTCGATATCGGGCAGCGCGGCGCCGAAGCCGACCGAGGTGACCTGCTGGCCCTCCCGGCTGACCATGAAGTTCGCCAGCACCTGCGCGGCGTTCGGATGCGGCGCCGAGCCCAGCGCGAGCCCGTACCACTTGGCGCCCCAGACCTTCGGGCCCGCCGTCCAGTCGAGGGGAGCGCCCGCCGCCCGTTCGGGCAGCATCGGGTTCGACATCAGGGCCGCGGTGATCTCACCGGAGGCCAGCGCCTGCCCCAATGGCTGGGTGCTGGGGTAGATGCGGGGATTGTTGTCGGCCAGACGCTGCAGGAACTCGCGTCCGCCGTAGTTCTGCTCGATGTGGTCGTAGTAGTCGATGTAGGTCGGCGAGGTGGCCGGCGTGACGATGCCGACCTTGCCCCGCAGTGCGGGGTCGAGCAGATCCTGAGCAGTGGTGATGCCCTTCGGGTAGAGGGCGGTGTTCCAGCCGAAGCCGAGTACGACCGCGCCCTCCAGGAAGAACTTGCCGTTGTCGATGCTCTCGTCCGGGCGGTACTCCGCCGCCTGGAAGTTCGGCCCGATGATCTCCACCGCGAGGTCGGTGTCGGACGCGGCCCGCATCCACGGCACATCGGTGATCACCGCGACATCACCCGAGCCGCGCCCGGTGCGCGATTCGGCGTCGATGCGCGAGAGCAGGTCGGAATCGACGCCGCGCACGACAGTCAGGTCGATGGACGGATAGGCGGCTTCGAACGCCTTCTCCAGATCGGCCAGGATCGGCTGCGCCTGGGTCGAGTAGAGGGTGACCGCACTCTCGTCGTTCGCCGCGGCTACGACGTCCTCCCACGAACCCGACACCGGTCGCGACACCTCGGTGGACCCACCGCACCCGGCCAATGCCAGGACGGCGGCGCCGATCACCGCCGCGGTCCGAAACGATCTCGCCATGAAGTTCCTCCTTGAACTGGATTCACTTCATATTTATGCCACATGGTGACCCGGACCACAACATCGTCCTTCCGTTGATCGAGATCGAGCGAGCGCGACGACGCCTGTTCGCCGCCGGAGACGAAGTCCCACACATCGGCACCGTCGTCGAGCATCTCCGATGCGATCGCGTCGGCCCAGCGGCGCTCGGCGGATGGCCTGAAACTTCGCCGGCGCCTGCCGAACTGGGTGTCGCTCGGCCGCGTGGCGCAGTGTCCGATGGCGCACGGCGCGGGCGGCGGCGGTCAGCGCGACGCCATAGGTGAGCGCGTCTCGCTGCTCCAGATCCATTGTGCGGGAAGGGGATTCGCCGTGAAATTCGACGGGTGGCGCCGAAGGCGTCGATGATCGACAGATCGCCGATGAGGAGGTTGGCGCCGTGCCTCCGCAGCCGGACCGGCAATGCGCTCGGGCGGCGGATCGGGGAATTCTTCGGATGCGCGGCGAACAGGGGGCGCACGAAAGGCACCGCTCGCCAGGCTCCGGGCCGACGCGCTCGCGGCGACGTGGCGGCATTGCCTCGAATCACCGCCGCGCGCGCAGCGGCGCGCTACGATCGGATGGTTCGGCGCAAACACTGAGCAGGTGAGCTTTCGGATTTCCGAAGTGGACGCCGCAACCGCACTGCTTGCCGTGATCGGCGCCCGAGAAACACACGATATGAAGACGGACCAGCGCCGCCGCCGCGGTCGACCCGGTGCTGATCGACGTGACACGCGCCGAACTGCGATCGCCGGAAAACTGCAATAGCGGAAGGCGGAGCCACCATGAGCACCTACAAGGTCGGCTACTTCGTCGGTAGCCTCTCGTCCACCTCGATCAACCGGATCCTGGCGAAGGCGCTGATCCGGCTCGCTCCCGAGAATCTCGAGTTCGTCGAGATCGCGATCCGGGACCTGCCGCTCTACAGCCAGGACTACGACGCCGATTATCCACCCGAGGGCACTGCGCTCAAGGACGCAATCGCCGGGGTGGATGCGGTGCTGTTCGTCTCGCCCGAGTACAACCGCTCGATTCCCGGGGCGCTGAAGAACGCGATCGACTGGGCGTCCCGTCCGTGGGGCCAGAACTCGTTCGATCACATTCCCGCCGCCGTGATCGGCGCCTCCATCGGGGCGATCGGTACGGCTGTGGGCCAGCAGAGCCTGCGGGCGGTACTGAGCTTCTGCAACGCCCGGCAGATGACCGCTCCGGAGGCCTACATCCACTACACATCCGAGGTGTTCGGCGAGGACGGCACCGTGCACAACGCCTCCACCGAGGAATTCCTGCGCAACTACATGACCGAGTTCGGCAATCACATCCATCGGGTCCTCACCGTTCTCCCGCGTTGACACCGGTGAGAGGCGCTTTTCGAGTGCCGTGTGCCCCGAGCCGCAGCCGGTCCCCCTTGGCGGCGTAGTCCCGAAACGCCGCTGAACGACTCGACACCCGACATTGCCTGTCCTGATTTTGCCGAATTCTGGGAATCGATATGAATGCCGTAGCCGACGGTCTCGAGTCGAATAGTCTCGGGCCGAGTGGGAGCTACCGACCACTCCGCGACTGTGGCAAGGTTCGGTGCGGGTGGCGGCGGCGGGGTGAGAGCTCCCATCACTCGCCAGGCCCGGTCGGGGGCGCAGGTGGACAGGGTTCGGCTCGCGCCGTAATGTTTCGCTCGAAGAAACGGCGTTTCGGACGGCGCGGGTAGGTCGCCGGCCGGTAAGGAGTCGGCCCCATGCGATCGGCGCTGTACGTTCCGGGCAACCGGCCGGAACTGTTCGACAAAGCCCTCTCGGGTCCCGCCGACATCGTGCTCATCGACCTCGAGGACGCGGTGCCGCTGGCCGACAAGGAATCCGCGCGGCGCGAGGTCGCGCAGTGGTCGCGCACCGTCACCACGCCGGGGCGGCTCTGGGTGCGGGTGAACCCGGGCGAGATGGGGCACGCCGACCTGGCGGCGGTCGCCGCTCCGGCGGTCGCAGCCTTCTGCTTGGCGAAAACCGAGTCGGCGCAGCAGGTTCGGGCGGTGGACGAGATCCTCGCGAGGCATGAGCACAGCACGGGGGCCATCCGCGTCTGCCCCCTGGTGGAGACCGCGAGCGCTGTCTTCGCCGCCCACGAGATCGCCAGGGCTCCGAGGGTGTTGCGGTTGCAGATCGGCGAGGCGGATCTGTGCGCGGAGGTGGGTATCACTCCCGGTCCGGACGAGCGTGAGTTGGCGGCCATCCGCGGCCAGGTGGTGCTGGCCAGTGCGGCCGCGGGCATCGCCGCGCCGCTCGGGCCGGTGCGTACGGATTTCCGTGACCTCGACGGCCTGCGCGTGTCCACCCTGGCGTTGTGGCGCCTGGGCTTCCGGGGCCGTGCCTGTATCCATCCCGCCCAGGTGCCGGTGGTCAACGAGATCTTCACCCCGGCGCCGGAGGAGATCGCGCGGGCGCGCACACTGGTCACGCGATTCGAGGCGGCCGAGGGCGGCGTCATCCTCGACGAGGCGGGCCGGATGGTCGATCACGCGGTGATCCGCCAAGCGCGCAGGCTGCTCGCGCAATGACCTGCGCGCCGAAGCATCCGCCGCGGTTTCCGCGCAACTGGGTTGCAGCGGCTGATCGCGCCGACGTCTAGAGCACGCCCGCTTCGCTGAGCGCGGCGATCCGGTCGTCGTCGAGGCCGAGCACCTCGCGGTAGATCTCGTCGTTGTGCTGGCCGAGCGCGGGCCCGGCGTGCCGGATGGTGCCCGGCGTGGCGCTCAGCTTCGGCACGACGTTCTGCATGGGCAGCTCACCGAACTCCGGGTGCGCGATGCGCGCGATGGCATCGCGCGCCGCGAAATGCGGGTCGGCGAACATGTCGCGCGGGGTGTAGATGCGCCCGGCGGGCACGCCGCCTTTGTGCAGAAGTTTCAGCAAGTCCTCGGCGGCGAATCCGCTCGTCCACTCGCCGATGAGATCGTCGAGTTCGGTCATCCGCGCACCGCGCGCGGTGTGGCTGGAGTAGCGGGGGTCGCTCGCGAGTTCGGGCCTGCCCATGAGTCCGGCCAGGCGGGTGAAGACCGTGTCCTGGTTGGCGGCGATGAGCACCAGGTCGCCGCCCGCGGCCGGATAGATGTTGCTGGGAGCCACGTTCGGCAGGACGGAGCCGGTGCGTTCACGCTGGTAGCCGGTGAGGGCGTATTCCGGCAGCAGTGATTCCATCATGGCCAGCACCGCTTCGTAGATGGCCGAGTCCACCAGCTGGCCCTGTCCGGTCCGGTCCCGGTGGTGCAGGGCGGCGAGGGTGCCGATGGTGGCGAACACCGCGGCCAGCGAGTCGCCGAGCGAGATTCCGGTGCGAGCCGGCGGCCGGTCGGGATCGCCTGTGGTGTAACGGATTCCACCCATCGCCTCGCCGATCGAGCCGTAGCCGGCACGGGCGGAGTAGGGACCGGTCTGGCCGTAACCGCTGACACGGACCATGATCAGCTCGGGGTGATCGGCGCGCAGTGTGTCGTAGTCCAGTCCCCACCGCTCCATGGTGCCGGGACGGAAGTTCTCGATGACGATGTCGGCGGTCGCGATGAGTTCGCGGGCCAGCCGCTGACCCCGCTCGTCGCGCAGGTTGCAGGTCACCGACTTCTTGTTGCGGGCGACCACCGGCCACCACAGCGACTTGCCGTCGGACTGCTCACGACCCCACTGCCGCATGGGATCTCCCGCGCCGGGCGACTCGAGCTTGATCACTTCGGCGCCGAAGTCGCCGAGCAGTTGTCCGCAGAACGGTCCCGCGAGCAGCTGGCCCATTTCGATGACCCGCAGGCCGTCGAGTGGGCCGTTCGAAGCGGTCTGGTCGGCTGGCATGGCCACTCCATCAGTCGAGGGGTCACAGAACGGATACACTGTATCCCTCAGAGAAACAATGCGGCAAGGCGAAATCACCTACCGGGAGGCCCCGTGGAGATCACCGTGCTGGAAGTCGCCCCACGGGACGGCTTGCAGAACCAACCCGAACTCGTCTCGACCGAGGACAAGATCGGTCTGATCGAGCGTTCGATCGCCGCGGGCCTGCGTCGCATCGAGGCGGTCGCGTTCGTCAATCCGAAACTGGTCCCGCAGATGGCCGACGCCGACGAGGTGATGGCCGGTGTGCCGCGCGATCCGGCGGTGTCCTACGCCGGGCTGGTGTTGAACGAACGCGGCCTGGACCGGGCGCTGGCGGCAGGCATCGACGAGATGAATGTAGTTGTCGTAGCGACGGATACGTTCAGTCACCGCAACCAGGGCTGCCACCGACGAAGGCGTGCGGAGGTGGGTGGTGCTGGCGCGGCGGGCTTCCGAGGCCGGACTGTTCCGCACCGTCACCATCGCGGCCGCTTTCGGTTGCCCGTTCGAGGGCGAGGTGCCGGAAGCGCGGGTGCTCGACCTCGTCCGCCGCGTCGCCGAGGCCGGACCGCAGGAGATCGCGCTGGCCGACACCATCGGCGTCGGCACGCCCGATCGGGTACGCACGCTGGTCACGGAAACGGCCGCCATCGCCCCCGACGCCGCGGTGCGCTGCCACTTCCACAACACCCGCAACACCGGCTACGCCAATGCGGTCGCTGCCATGGAATCCGGTGCGCGCGTGCTGGACGCGAGCACCGGCGGGATCGGCGGCTGCCCCTTCGCACCCGCGGCCACCGGAAATATCGCGACCGAGGATCTGCTCTACCTCCTGCACCGGATGAACGTGCGCACCGGCGTGGATCTGGAGACGGTCAGCCGAACCGGTCGATGGTTGGGGGAGGTGCTCGGCTCACCCGTCCCCGCCCTGCTGGGACGTGCCGGTGGGTTCCCCTGATCGACCACGCATCCCCTCGATCGCGTGACGGCGATCGTCATGCGCTCGGTGGTCGCGGTGTGGAGGTGTGTATGCGGCTCATGGTAGGCACGCCACCGCCCCGCGCGAGCCCGGCTCGTGCGGGGCCGGGCTCGCGCGTATCGGGCTTCAGCTTTCCCGGTTCTCGGTCCGACCCTCGCCCGCACCGGACAGGAGTTCGAGCAACCCGCGCAGATCCGCGTCACCGGCGAGGCCGAGGACCAGCTCGGCGACCTTCGTGGCGCGTTCGGGGTCGAGGATCCCGGCGGTGTTGAGCCGGAACTTGGTCGTCAGCTCCTGCGACGAGAGCGGATTGCCCGGGCCGCCGCGGTTCACGTCGACTCGCTCGACGAGGGTGCGCCCGTCACTCAGGTGGGCGGTCAGTACCGCGGGGAACTGATACGGGAAAATGCTGTCGCAGTGCGCGTCCGGCACACATTCGACCTTCGCGGCGAGCGCGAGGCGTTCCGGGTCGGCGGCGGCCGCGTCGGTGAAGTCCTCGTGGAACAGGCCGAGCCCGCCGCCGCCGAGCAGTGCCGCCGCGACCGTGTACGGGCCGGAGAACGCGGCGTGATAGCCGGATTCCGGACGCCGCTTGGATTCCCGGGGCTCACCGATGGTGCGCAGGACGGGGGTGGGCGCGCCGAGCACCAGCTTGTCGACCACGTCGGCGGTGACACCGCGGGCGCGCATCCGCAGAGCGGCGTCGATGCCCGCGTGGGTGAAGTGGTTGCAGGGGTAGGGCTTGAAGAACACCCCGGGCAATTCCCAGTGCACACCCAGGCCCGCGGTGACCACGGAGGGATCGCCGTATTCCCCGCAGAAGGCCTGGAGCAGGCCGAAGCGTCCTTCGATGACCGTCGGTGGTCCGGTCAGGCCGTGCGCGGCCAGCGCCGCGGCGGTGACCGCGGAATGTGCCGCCCAGCCGCAGTGCACCCGCTTCACGGTGCCGCCGGTCCGATTGGCCTCGAGCAGGCCCGATCCCATGCTGGATGCGATGCCGATCGCATGGGCGATGCCCTCGGCCGGCAACCCGCGCAACATGGCCGCCGCGGCGGCCGCTCCGACCGCCCCGCAGATGGCGGTGGCGTGCTGCCCGCGTTCGAAGAACACCGAATTGCCCAGTTCCGCACTGTAACCGGCCATTCCGAGGCGTACGGTGATCTCGATGCCGACCGCCACGGCATCCAACAGGGCTGCCCCGGACACACCGGTCGCCTCCGCGACCGCGAGCGCGGCGGGCACGACCGAGGCGGAAGGATGCAGTACCGACGGCAGCTGGGTGTCGTCGAAATCCATGGCGTGCGCCAGGGTTCCATTCAGCAGGGCGGCACTGGCCGCCGGGTGGCGCTCGCTCGAGCCGAAAGCGGTGGCCTCCGGCTTGCCGGACCATTCGTCGATCACCGCGCGGACCGACGCGGCGGCTGGCGTGCGCAGGGCGGCGAGGCTGTTGCCGAGCACGTCGAGCACCCGGCGGGCGGTGTCGTCGCGAAGGTCACCGGCTCCCTTCTCACGGGTGGTCGCGGCGAACTCGGCGAGCTGCCGCACCACCGTCGGGGCGGTCACCGGGTCACCGCCGCGAGCGGGCGCACCGGGGATCCGGTGCCGCCGACGATGCGCAGGGGCGCGAGCACGAAGGCGAACTCCAGTACCTGCTGCGCGGCCAGTTCCTCGAGCGCGAGATGTTCCAGAATGAAGATCCCCGATTCGACCAGCAGCACCCGATGCACCGGGAGCACGCTGTGTCCCGCGCCGGGGGCGAGGCATTCGTAGGCGGTGGTGTCCGAGCCGGTGGCGGCGATGCCGCGGGCGGCCAGCCAGCGGGCCGCTGCCACACCGAGGCCCGGCACGCCCGAATCCCTGCCGAGGTAGGCGTCGGCATCGTCGAAATTGCGGGCCCAGCCGGTGCGGACGAGCACCACGTCACCGGAGCTGATCTCCCGCTCACCCGCCGCCGCCTCGAGATCGGCGACGGTGACTTCGTAACCGCCCGGCAGCGTATCGGTTTCGTGTACGGCCGCGACATCGAGCAGCACGCCCCGGCACAGGAAACCGGGCAGATGTTCGGCCCCGTGGGCGCTGAACCGCCCACCGAGCTGGGCTTCGGCGGCATCCACCCCGCCGTGCAGCAGTCCGTCCTGGCTGACATGGGACAGCGCGTCGATGTGGGTGCCGACATGCCCGCCGGTCACGATGATCTCGGCCGCCGCCGATCCGCCGTCGGGCCGGATCATATCGCCGTGCCTGCGGGCCAGCGTCATGCGGAAACCGGGATGGTTGGGCGAGCACGGCATGCCGGTGAACAGCGGCTGGCCGAGTTCGATCAGGCGGACGCCGCCGCGCACCAGCTCCACCAGGGGATCACTCATCGCACGACTCCCTCGGAACGCAGCCGGGTCAGGTGTTCGGCGTCGACGCCGTAGCCGCCGAGCACCTCGGCGGTGTGGGCACCCAGCGGGGGACCGGCCCAGCGGATCGCACCCGGTGTTTCCGACAGGCGGAAGAGGAGATTCTGCATGCGGATGAGCCCCAGTTCGTCGTCGGGCACCTCGGCGATGGTGCCGAGTGCCCGGAACTGCGGGTCGGTCATGATGTCGGCCGCGGTGTAGACGGGCGCGATGGCGGCTTCGGCCTTCTCGAATTCCCGCACCACTTCGGCGGTCTCGCGTTGGGCGATCCACGCGCCGACCACCGCGTCGAGTTCGTCGGCGTGGACGGCACGTTCGGCGCCGGAGGCGAACCACGGTTCGTCGATCAGATCGGGGCGTCCGACCAGTCGCATGACCCGTTCGGCCACCGACTGCGCACTGGTCGACACGGCGACCCAGCCGCCGTCGGCGGTGCGGTAGGTGTTGCGCGGGGCGTTGTTGACCGAACGGTTGCCCATCCTGGTCTGCAGCTCGCCGAGCTGGTCGTAGGCGATGATCTGCGGGCCGAGCAGGGTGAGGATGGGCTCGATGATCGCCATGTCGATCTGCTGGCCGCGCCCGGAGGCATCTCTGGCGCGCAGTGCGGTCATGACGGCGAAGGATGTTGCCAGGGCGGCGATTCCGTCGGCCAAGCCGAACGGCGGCAGGGTGGGCGGTCCGTCGGGCTCTCCGGTGACGGCGGCGAAACCGCTCATCGCCTCGGCGAGCGTGCCGAAACCCGGACGGTGCGCATAGGGCCCGATCTGGCCGAAACCGGTGACCCGGGCGAGCACCAGGCGCGGGTTGATCGCGCTCAGCTGGCCGTAGCCCAGGCCCCAGCGCTCCAGCGTGCCCGGCCGGAAGTTCTCGATCACCACATCGGCCTCGGCGGCCATCCGGCGGAAGATCCGCTGGCCCGGCTCGGAGCCCAGATACAGGGTGACCGATTTCTTGTTGCGCCCCAGCATCTTCCACCACAGCCCGACGCCATCGCGCTGCGCGCCGTGGTGGCGTACCGGGTCGCCGCGGGGATGTTCGATCTTGACGACCTCGGCGCCGAAATCGCCGAGCAGGGTCGCCGCCAACGGGCCGGCGAACAAGGTGGCCACGTCGAGCACCCGGATTCCGGCCAGTGGTCCGTCCATGACACGACTCCTCACCGCCGCGCGGTTCGTTTCCTTCACCGAAACATGCAGGATCGAACGCGGCATCGACTACCAGCAAAGAGTACTGGGATCGACGCGTCTGTGCCGACTTTGTTTCGTATAGAGAAACGTGAGGAGTGGGCCGGGGTGCTCGACCCGGGGGTTCTTGCCCGGT
The DNA here is from genome assembly GCF_000308595.1 of Nocardia higoensis NBRC 100133. Taxonomy (GTDB): domain Bacteria; phylum Actinomycetota; class Actinomycetes; order Mycobacteriales; family Mycobacteriaceae; genus Nocardia; species Nocardia higoensis. The sequence continues at coordinate 39,086 of NZ_BAGA01000073.1, forward strand.
TCGGGCTACATCGACAGGACGCAGACGCGCTCGACCGTCAGCTCTCGTGCGGTCGAGGCCGGGCCTTCCTTGGTGTTGCCGGAATCGCGAATGCCGCCGTAGGGCATGTTGTCGGCGCGGAACGCCGGTGACTCGTTGACCAGGACGGTGCCGAAGTTCAACCGCTCGGTCGCGAGCAGCGCCTTGCGCAGGTCGGCGGTGAAGACGCCGGCCTGCAGACCGTACTTCGAATCGTTGGACAGCTCGATCGCTTCGTCGAACGACCGCACGCCGACCACGCTGAGCACCGGGCCGAAAGCTTCCTCCCGGATGAGGTCGCAGGACTGCGGGACATCGGCCAGCAGGGTCGGTTCGAGGACGCCGTCCGGGCGGGTGCGCGCGCCGGTCTCGATGGAGGCGCCGCTGCGTCGCGCCTGCTCGATGCCGGCCAGGATGCGTTCGGTGGCCTTGTCGTCGATCAGCGGACCGCAGGAGACCCCCGCGTCGCGGGGATCGCCGACGCGCACGGCGCCGATCCGGTCGCGCAACAGCGCGGTGAACTCGGCGCGGATCGCCTCGTTCGCGTAGATGCGCTGCACCGAGACGCACGTCTGGCCGGCGAAGCCGAAAGCGCTCGGCACCAGCTTGTCCGCCGCGAGCTCGAGGTCGGCGTCCGGCTCGATGATCGCCGGACTCGAGTTACCGAGTTCCAGCAGCACCTTCTTGCGCGCGGCGACCTTCGCGATGTGCCAGCCGACGGCGGCGGATCCGGTGAAGCTGATCGCCGCGACGCGCGGGTCCTCGACGATCACCGCGCTGATGTCGGCGGGGTCGCCGGGGACGACGCAGAGATAGCCCTCCGGCATTCCGGCTTCCTCGCAGATGTCGGCGAGGACGAACGAGGTCAACGGCGCCTGTGGAGCGGGTTTGAGCAGCACGGGGCAGCCGACCGCGAAGGCGGGAGCGACCTTGTGCACCACCAGGTTCAAGGGGAAGTTGAACGGGGCGATGGCGGTCACCACGCCGATCGGCGTCGGCCGGGTGAAACCGATCTTGCCGGTGCCCGATGCGGTGGCGTCCATGGCGATACCGGTGCCGACCTGTGTCCTGGCCACGGCCGCGGCATGGCGGACCGTGTCGACCGCGCGGTCGACCTCGGCCGCGGCCATCAGGATGGGCTTGCCGACCTCGGCGCAGATCAGAGCCGCGAGGTGATCCTTCCGGTCGAGGAGCAGATCGGCGATCCGGTCGAGCACCGCGGCGCGCTCGTGGGCGGGCACCGGCCGGGCGAGCGTGCGGTGCGCGAGAGCCACTGCCGATTCCGCCAGCTCGGCGGATGCGTTGCCCACCCGGCCGACGAGCGTTCCGTCATAGGGGCTGAGCACATCCGAGGTGGTGTCGGTGAGGATCTCCCGATGCCCCACGCGCACGCCGCGCTCGCGCATCTCCGGCCGCGCCGGTACCTCGACAGTGGTCATCTCGTCGCTTTCTGCTCGTGTCGTGATCGGTGCGCGCGCCGGAGTCAGCCGGCCGGGGGAGCGGCCACCGAGCCCGCCGACCCGGGGATCTCGCCGTGCCGGATCTCGCGGTAGACCCGGCTGCGCAGCTCGGCGAACTCGCGGGTCGCCTTGGTGGTGATCTGGTCGCGCTCGGCGCCCAGGCCCGTCTCGATCAGATCCACCACCTGGGTGGGCTTCTTGCCGAGCACGAGCACGCGGTCCGAGAGGTAGACGGCCTCGTCGATGTCGTGGGTGACCAGCAGGATGGTGATGCCCAGGTGGTTCTTGACGCGCAGCGTGAGATCCTCGAGATCGGCGCGGGTCTGCGCGTCGACGGAGGCGAACGGCTCGTCCATCAGCACGATGGCGGGCGCGTAGGCCAGCGCGCGTGCGATGGCGACCCGCTGCTGCATACCGCCGGACAGCTGCCAGGGGTACTTGCCGACGTGGTCCTTCAGGCCGACCTCTTCGAGCGCCGCCATGGCCTTCGCCGCGCGTTCCTTCTTGTCCTTGATGGTGGCACGCAGTGGCAGGGTCACGTTGTCCAGCACGGACATCCAGGGCATGAGGGAACGGGAGTAGTCCTGGAAGACGATCGCCATCTCGGCGGGCGGTTCGGTCACCTGACGGCCGCGCAGGGTCACCGTGCCCGTCGTCGGGGCCAGCAGGCCCGACAGGCATTGCAGCAGCGTCGTCTTGCCCGCGCCGGACGGCCCGACGATGCACATGAATTCACCGCTGCGGACGGTGACGTCGATGCCGCCGAGGACGTGGTGATCGCCGAATCGCTTGCCGAGATTCTCGACGACGAGCAGGTCCTCGTGAGCAGTCGGCGTGGGCAGGACTGCGGAGCTGGGAGTGGTGGTCATAGTCGATTCCTATGCGTTCTTCTTGTTGTGCCAGTCGAGGACTCGTCCTTCGACCAGGCGAGCGCCGAAGTTGAGCAGGTAGCCGAGTACGCCCAACATCACGATGCCGGACCACATGTTGAGGATGTTGAAGCTGCGCTGCGAATCGAGGATGAAGTAGCCGATGCCGCCGGGCGAGCCGATCATCTCCGTCACGACCATCACGACGGTCGCGATGGTCAGGGCCAGGCGGGCGCCCGCGAAGATCTGCGGTGCCGCGTGCGGCACGTAGATGAAGCGGATCCTGGTCTTCATCGGCAGCCGGTAACTGCTTGCCATACGCAGCAGCACCGGTTCCACCGAACGGACGCCGTCGATGGTGTTCAGCAGGATGGGCCACATGCCCGCCAGCGCGATGAGGAAGATCTTCATCGTGTCGCCGATGCCGAGGAAGATGATGGCGATCGGCAGCAGGGCGACACCCGGTGTGGCGCGCAGGAATTCCAGGATCGGCCGGACCGCCTGCTCGAAGCGGGGCAGCAGGCCGAGCACGATGCCGCCCGCGATGCCGACGACCAGCGCGATGGCGAAGCCCGCCAGGATGCGCGCCAGGCTCGGGACGACGTTCTCGACGATCCCGTCGAAGAACCACACCTCGCCCGTGCGCTCGAAGATCTTGGCGAACGAGGGGAAATAGAAGGACTTGCTGTCGGCGGTGAACAGCAGGCACGCGATCACGATGACGATGGGCAGCCACATCTCCCAGGCCAGCGCGCTCAGTCGCGCTCGGACACCGAGTTTCATGCCGCACGCTCCTCTCGGACGATCGGGTGCCACCACAGCAGCCGGCGTTGCGCGGCCACGACCAGGGCGTTGATGACCAGGCCGAGGATGCCCGCGGTGATGGCGTAGGCGAAGACCTCCGGACGCTTGAAGGCCTGCTCCATGTGCGACAGTTCGAGGCCGAGTCCGGGTGCGCCGCCGATGTACTCGGCGCTGATGGTCATCAGCAGAGCCATGGTGGCCGACAGGCGCAGACCGGTGAAGACGAACAGCGACACACTGGGCGCCCACAGGTAGCGCAGCCGGTCGACGGTGGAGATCCGGAAGACCCGGACCACCCACTTGTGCAGCGGCTCGACCTGTTTGGCGGCATACATCGACTGGATGAGCAGCGGCCAGATCGCCGACAGCACGATCATGGTGATCTCCATGCGGCTGGTGGCGCCGAAGAGCAGCAGCACCAGTGGCAGCAGGGCGATGGTCGGGATGCTGCGGAAGAAGTCGATGATCCACCGCGTGCTCTGGGTGGCCCGCAGCGACGAGCCGAGCAGCAGCCCCAGCGGAATGCCGATGACGGCGGACAGCGCCAGGCCCGTGGCCCACACGCGAAGTGTGGTGCCGAGGGCGGTCCAGTAGGCGTTGCTACCCCACAGTCCGAACAGGGCATCGAGGACCGTGACCGGAGTGGGCAGGCTGTCGCTGTCGGTGAGCGGGCTCATGGCCACGAGCTGCCACAGCAGCAGCGCGGCGGCGATGGCGACGATCTTGGGGACGATGCCGACCCCCTTGCGCTTGCCGGATTCGGCCGCGGAGGCGCGGGGACCGGTCTTGGCGGGCACCGGAGGCTTGCTCCGGGTCGCTGCCGGCGCGGTCCCGGCGGTCGTGGTGGCTGTCATGCTCGTCGTCACCCGATCTCTGCCAGGAAGGTGCTCGAATCCGGCTTCTCGGACAGGATCTCGTACTTGACGGCGAGGTCGGCGACCTTGTCGATCTTGTCGGTGGTCACCGGGGTGGCCGAGAAGGGCTGGATGAAGGCGTTCGCCAGCTGTTCGGGGGTGAAGCCGAGTTGCTCGCCCGCGACCTTCTTGCCGAGCGCGGGGTCGGCGTTGACGCTGGCGGCGCCTTCCTGGATGCCTTCGGCGAACTTGCGCACGGTCTCCGGGTTCCGCGCGATGAACTCCTCGGTGGCCACGAACACCGAGGAGGGCACGCCCTGGTTGCCGGGCGCGTCGGTATTGGTGACCAGTCGCACCTTGCCCGAGGAGATGGCGCTGGTGGCCAGCGGCTCGTTGGGCGTGGAGGCGTCCACGAAGCCCTGCTGGACGAGGTCGATGCTCTGGGCGGGCGGCACCTCGACGAATTCGATCTTGGTCGAATCGCCGCCCGCGCCGTCGACGATGGCGCGGATGTTCATCCAGGTCTGGGTCTTGATCGCGGGCACGCCGACCTTCTTGCCCACCAGGTCCACCGGCCCGTTGATGCCGTTGTTCGCGGTGACCACGCTCGCCGCCGAGATCTGACCGGGCTGGCCGTTGGTCGACTGCTCGCCGGCGCCGGCGACGATCTTGATGGGCAGGCCCTGGGCGCGGGCCTGCATGAACGTGACGACGTCCATCTGGGCCACCTGCAGGCCGCCGCTGAGCAGCTGCGGCACGGTGTCGTTGGCGGACTTGTTGGCCGAGGGGGTCACGTTCAGGCCGCGCTCGGTGAAGTCGCCTTCGCTGATCGCCACGCGCAGGCCGACGCCCGACAGGCCGGGCGAGCTGCCCACGGTGATGTCGGTGGCGTTCTCGGCGCCGCCGTCCGAGGAGCCGCAGGCCGCGGCGAACAGGGTGAGGGCGGCCGCGGCGGTGACAGCGGCGGTGCGGCGGAGGAGAGGAACTGCGGGGGCCGCGAGGGACATGTCGGAGACTCCGGTCTTCAGGGGGTGGGGATGGATGTCAGGAAGTCGGCCGGTGTTGCACCCGGATTGCCAGGATGCGGACCGACTGTGCGGTGGATCACTTCTGTAGTGATCGGTTCAGGAATCGTAAGGTTCGGTGAGCGGGAAGAAAAACGCGTCTTTCCACTGGGCGCAAAACTCCCGCAGCGAGGCGCTCAGCCGCCGAGAACTCGTTCGATCTGCCCGGCGGTTCGGCGCAGAGCGGCCTCGGAGCGCTGCAGATTCACCCGGACGGCGGGGGCCGACAGGCTGATCGCGCCGACCGCGACGCCGCCGCGCATGATCGGCGTGGCCACGCAGACCTGGCCGAGCACCGACTCCTGGCGGTCGTAGGCCAGCCGGGTGGCCCGGATGTCCACCAGCTGGCGGTGCAGCACCGCCGGGTTGGTCACCGAGTGCCTGCTGCGGCGGACGAGCGGGCCCTGCAACACTTTGGCGATCTCGGCGCCCGGCTGGAAAGCCAGCAGCGCCTTGCCCAATGCCGTGCAGGTGGCGGGCGCGCGCCCGCCGATGGGCGTGGGCGCGGGGAGGGTGTGCAGGCCGACGACCTTGTCCAGGATGACGATGTCGGCGCCGTCGAGGATCGCCAGGCGTGTGGTCAATCCCGAACCCGCGTAGAGGTCTCCGAGATACGGCGCGACCTGCTCGCGCAATCCGCGCGGACGGCTGTGGGCGACCCGGTTGCCGAGTTCGAAGAGCTTGTCGCCGGGGCGGTAGCGCGTGCCCTCCTTCGAGACGAACCCGCTTTCGACGAGGTAGGCGAGCAGCCGGAAGGCGGTCGAGGTCGGGATTCCGGCCCGGCGCGCGATATCGCTGACGCCCATCGAGGCGTCGCCGCCGAGGAATTCGTCGAGCAGTTGCAGCGCCTTGACCACCGAGGCCGTTCCTCGCCGGTCGTTGCCGGCGCCATCGATCTCGGCCGGCTCCGGGGGGCCCTGTTCTTCCATCAATGCGGTCACGCGGGTTCACTTTCCAACTCGTCTGCGGCCCCCCGCCGCAGGCCGGCCACCATCGCCCGGTGGGGCGAAGGTGTTCCAGGTCACCAACTTCTGTAGTGGATGGTACAGTGATTGTAACGACCGTTCCAGTGATCGGCAACACACCGGCTAGCCATTGGTGACCGCGCTCTCTGGTACTTTCCGTTCGGCAGCCCGCCCGAAAAGAGAACATGGATGAATACCGCTCGACGTAACGCCCGCGGCGAAGCCAGCCTGCAGCGGATACTCGACGCCACCGTGCAGTTGGTCGGCCGATACGGCTACGACAACACGACGATCGCACGCATCACCAAAGCCACCCAGCGCCCCGCCAGCTCGATCTACTGGTTCTTCCGGGACAAGGACGAACTCATCGCGGCCGCGCTGGAGCACTCCTACACGCGCGTCGCGCGCGGCGACCACCGGCCGTGGCAGCGCTACGACGAGTCGCTGCCGATGACCGCGCAGCTGATCGACGAACTCGAGCCCGAGCTGCGTGCCTCGGAAACCGAAACCCCGCTGCGACTGGGTATCGCGCTCGCACTCGAGGGCAGCGCCGCGAGCTCGAAGGTGCAGGAGCCGTTCCATCGGCGTCGTGCGGGCGTGCTGCGGGCCATCGAGGCGTGGTGGGACGGCGCCTACGCCGCGACGGGTGCGGCCGAGGAGGTCCGGGCCGCGCCTGCCTGGTGGATGTCGACGCTCACTCTCGCGCTCTTCGACGGGCACTACATCTCCGATGTCGAGGCGGGCGACGAGGACACGATCGCCGGGCGCAGCCGAATCACCGCGCTCGCACTGACTTCCGCCTACGAGTCGATGCGGGGCGGCGATCCCGCCCGCTTCCCGGTCACCGAGGTCCCCGAGGCTTCTGCGAACGCCTCGGACCGCCCCGACGCGCACCCCGAACCCGAATCGGGTCCGGGCACGCTGTTGCGGGTGACCCGCGGGCTCGTCGCCGAGCACGGCTACGAAGGCGCGACCATCGGCCGGATCTGCGCGGCGGCGGACATGCAGCGCAGTTCCGTCTACTGGCGGTACAAAGACAAGGACAGCCTGATCGAGGCCGCGGTGGCCGAACCGTTTCTCGGGCTGTTCGCGCCCATGCGCGCACTGCCCGAATCGGTAGCGGACTGGGCGGAGGATCTGGCCGCCGCCATCGGCGCGACATTGCGGGCGGCGCGGGTGCACCCGGATGCGGTCAAAGCGGGCCTGCTGCTCAAAGTCCAGCAGTGGGACCCACCGACGGCGGGCGGTGTGACCGTCCTGGCCGGAATGGCCGCGCTGGAAGCGGAATTGACCGCCTGGCTGATGCGCAACGCGCCGTCGGGCGGGGAAGGGCAGGTGCCGGGCGAGCACCTGGCATGGATCGTGCTGCGGCTGGTCGAGGGGCTGATGTTCGGCTCGGCGCTGGGCAGGCCCGCCCCCGTGGGCACCGTGCGGCAGCTGTTCGCGGTCGTGCTTGCCGGGGTGGTGAGCCGGTGGCCTGCCGTCGACCGGCGAGCCACCGGCGCTCACTCGAGCCGGAGCTTGTAGGAGTCGACGGCGTCGGTCTGCAGTTCGAGTTCGAAGGTGTTCATGACACGGCCGACCATCATGTAGAAGCCGATGAGCAGCACCAGCTCCACCAGCTCGGAGTGGTCGTACTCCGCCGCCACCGCGGCGAACAGCTCGTCGGGGGCGGTCGAGGTGCGCACGACGGCGTCGGTGAAATCCAGCAGGGTCCTCTCGAAGGCATCGAACTCGTGTCCGGCTTCGGCCGGGTACGCGGCGACGGCGTCGATCTTCTCCTGCGTGAAGCCCACCCGCTTCGCCACGGCGTTGTGCTCGTGCCACTGGTAGGCCGCCCCGGTCAGGTGGGCCACCCGCAGGATGACCACCTCGCGATGGACGGGATCGAGCGAACTGCCCTTGCTCAGCTTCGCGCCGAGCGCGAAGACCTCGGGGGCGCAGTTCTCGGCATTGGCGATCATCCGGAAGACGTTGATCTTCCGCTTGCCCGCGAGCGCGCGCACGATGTGGTCCGGCGCGGTGTCGGGGTCGAAATAGGGAATGCGGGGCACGGGAAACCTCTTCCTGTCTCGATTACTGCGATGCGGCATCGAATACTGCGGTGCGACAACGTGATCGGGCCGGATCCGACAGGTGTCGGATCCGGCCCGTGGGCTAATAGGCGCTGACCGTCCCGGCCGGGGAGTCCTGCCGGAAGCGGGCGAGCAGGTCGCCCGCGGCGCGGACCAGCAGTGCGGAGTCGACGCCGACACCGGCGAAGGTGATGCCTTCGTTCAGCCATTCCCGGGCGGCGGCGACATCGACGATCATGATGCCCGCGGGCTTGCCGACCCGGCGCAGGGTCTCCACGCAGGTGCGGATGGCGCGCACCACCTCCGGATGTGTCCGCTGCTCCGGGTAACCCAGATTGGCCGCCAGGTCGGCCGGCCCCATCAGCACGCCGTCCACGCCGTCGACCGCGGCGATCTCGGCGATATTCGCCAGCGCCGTCGGCGTCTCCACCTGGACGATGAGGCACACATTGTCGTCGGAGGTGCGGACGTAGTCGGTGAGCCGCCCCCACCGGGAGGAGCGGGCCAGGCCGCTCCCCATTCCGCGGATCCCGCGGGGTGGGTAGCGGACGGCGCGGACCAGTTCGGCCGCCTGTTCGGCGGTGTCCACCATCGGGATCAGCAGGTTCTGCACCCCGATCTCCAGGTACTGCTTGATCAGCACGGGATCACCGTGCGGCAGGCGCACCACGGGCTGGGACAGTTCGGCGGCGCGATCACCCAGCAGGGCGGCCGCCGCGGCGATGCCCTGCAACTGCGCGAGCACCGTGCGCAGGTCGTTCGGCCCGTGCTCGGCGTCGATGAGCAGCCAGTCGTAGCCGCACCCGGCGAGCAGTTCGGCGGTGTAGCCGTCGGCCAGTACCGTCCACAGGCCGATCTGCTGTTCGCCGTCGGCCAGGCGCTGCTTGAACCGGTTGGGCGGGGTCTTCCCGGTGATGGACATGAATGAGGCTCCTCTTCTCCGAGCAGGCGGGGTCAGACCAGGCGGAAGGAGATGGCGCCGAGCCGACCGTAGTCGGCATGGATCACGTCTCCGGCGGCCATGGGGATCGGCCGGGTGAACGAGCCGGCCAGCACGATCTGGCCCGGCTCCAGGCGCTCGCCGTAGTTGTACAGGCGCCGGGCCAGCCAGGCGACACCGTTGGCGGGATGGCCGAGCACCGCCCCGGCGAGACCGGATTCCTCGACGATGCCGTTGAGGTAGATGAGCGCACCCACCCGGGGCAGGTCGACATCGTCCGGGCGCACCGGCGAACCGCCGAGCACGATGCCCGCGTTCGCCGCGTTGTCGGAGATGGTGTCGAAGACCTTGCGTGGCGCGCCGGTCTCCCGGTCGAACTGCTCGATGCGCGCGTCGATGATCTCCAGGGCGGGCGTGATGCGATCGGTCGCGTTGAGCACATCGTTGACCGACACATCGGGCCCCTCGAGCGGGTCCCGGAGCAGGAACGCCAACTCCACTTCCACGCGCGGCTTGATGAACCGCTCGGCGGGGATCGACGAGTTGCTCTCGTAGACCATCTCGTCGAGGAGGGTGCCGTAGTCCGGCTCGTCGATCTGGCTGCTGATCTGCATGGCGCGCGAGGTCAGGCCGATCTTGTGACCGACGATCCGCTGCCCCTCGGCCTGCTTGATGCGCACCCACTCACGCGAAACCGCGTAGCCGTCCTCGATGGACATCTGCGGGTAGCGGCCGGAGAGGTGACGCACCTGCTCGCGGCGCTGCTCGGCCTCGTGCAGTTCCCGCGCCAGTGCGGTGCAGGTCTGCTGGTCGAAGGTGGCGCTCATGCGACGCTCACCCGCTCGTCGGCGGTGAGGAACCGCTGCGCGAGTTCGTTGAACTCCTCGGCGCGCTCGAACTGCGCCCAGTGATCGCATCCGGTCATGTCGACGACCTCGACGTTCGGCACGAGCTGTGCCAGCAGGCGGGCGTTGTCGAGGAACATGTTCGGCGCGTCGACCGCGGCGATCACCAGCACGGGCTGCCGCAGCCGCGCCCAGTCCTCGCGGGACAGGTCCTGCCCGCCGGTGGTGAAGGCGAGCAGGTGCTTCATCGCCTCGGCCATTTCCGGCTGCTGGTAGATGCGCAACCGCACGGCGACCAGATCATCGAGGAGGTCTTCCTGATTCAGCATGAGACGTCCCATCGCGGCCGTCACCGACTCCCAGGACGGGGCCTCGGCGGCGTTGCTCCTGCGACGGCGGACGTCGGCGCCGAACTTCTTCTCCTCCTCCGGATCGACGATGATGCCCGCCGGAGCGATCATCACGAGCCGATTCACCCGGTTCGGATGGTCCAGCGCCATGCGGGCGCCCACCCACGAACCCAGCGAAACGCCGATCACCGCGGCCTCGGCGACACCCAGCGCGTCGAGCACGGCGAGGGCGTGTTCGGCATAGTCGGGGATCAGGTAGGGATGGTCCGGCTTGTCGGTGTAGCCGCAGCCGAGCATGTCGATCCCGATCACCCGGTGGGTGCGAGCCAGCGCGCCGTAATTGGCGCAGAAGTTCTCCAGGCTGCCCGCGGTGCCGTGCAACAACAGCACGACGGGGCCGTCGGGATCGCCCGCGGTCAGGTACCGCGTGCGGACGCCGCCCGCATCGATCCAGTCGAGCGTGTGGGGGACCGTGTCCAGGTAGGTCCACACGCTCCGATAGTTCTGCATGGCCGGATTACCCCTGGAGCTGGAAGGAGACCTGGGCGGCGGCGAGACGCTCGCGCATCTTCGCCATCCACTCCTCGCGCGGGCAGGCGGCGGGATCGCGGGCCACCAGCTCCTCGGTCTGGCGCATGATCTCTTCTTCGGAATCGTTCAGGTCGAGCGGCTCGCCCAGCGGCTGCTGCACGTAGAACGGCGAGTGGGTGTAGACCTCGATCATGTTGCCGTCCGGATCGTCGATGTAGACGCTCCAGGCGTTGCCGTGGTTCTTGACGACCTCGACCGGGATGCCGGTCTGCTCGACGTGCTTCCAGAAGGCGCGCAACTCGGCCAGGGTCGGGACCAGGAAGGAGATCTGGGCGGTGGTCGGCGGGGTCTCGGGGTCGCGACCGGCGATCAGCGCGAGCTGGTGGTGCTCGGTGGGGTCGGCGGAGAGAAAGGCGCCGGGGCGCTGGGTACCGGCCTTGCCGGACTTGCCCAGCCCGGAATCGGTCACGACCATGCCGAATTCCTTGGTGTAGAACTCGATCATGGCGTCCAGGTCTTTGCAGAAGATGCCCAGATGCGCCAGACGCGGGTTGAAGGTCGTCATATGCGGTCCTTTCGGTGATGGTCTATCAGCTGTCGAGATGGTCGGGTGGAGCGGTCAGACGGCCGCGCCGACGGGGGCCGCGCTGAGGGCGGCAGCCAACTCGGCGACGTCGCCGACGTTCTCCAGGTCCTTGATGAGGTCGAGAGCCCGGCTCGCCTGGTCCTCCGGGATCGCGCCGGAGAACCGGACATTGCGCCAGAACTTGTCCTCGATGGCCTCCAGCGGCACGGGATTGCGCAGCCAGCCCTTGGGGGCACTGCGCTCGGCCTCGAGCACCCGGCCGTCGGCGAGGGTGATGCGCATACGGCTGTGCTGATTGTTGCCCAGCGGCAGGTTCGGCAGCAGGCGGACGCGCGCGGCGAGATCGAGCACCGCCGGATCGTGGATGGCCGGGGCGACGTAGTGCTCCAACTCGGGACGGCCGCGCAGGATGGCGTTGGCGACGCCGTAAGGAATCGTGAACAGCGCCTTGGGCTGCTGGTCGGCGGCGGTCGGCACCTGGTTGAGGAAGTGGTCGATGCGGTTCGGCGGCACATCGAGTTCGACGGCCGTGACGTCCGCGGCGTCGAACTCGTGCTCGGCGCGGATCTGCAGCACGCACTCGATGGGGTTGTGGTTGCCGTAGCAGGAGGGGTGCAGCTTGTGCTGGCCGTGCACGTAGAAGATCTCGCCCAGGTCGGCGACCATGTTCTGCGGCGCGGGCTCGCGGGTGTACAGCTCGAAGTAGCCCTGCCTGCTCTCCAGCGCGTCGCGGACGCCGCCGAATCCGTTGCGCGAGAGCTGGCAGGCGACGATGCCGTTGTAGGCGGCCAGCGCGCCCGGCAGCTTGAACGCGTGCACACCGTCCCAGATGCCCTGGAACGAGCCGGCCATCATATTGAGCAGGATGCCGAAGGCGTTGCGCAGCTGGTCGTGGTTCAGGCCGAGCAGCCTGCCCGCGATCGCGGTCGCGCCGAAGGCGTTGGAGGTGCCGCAGACCTCGAAGTTGTTGTCGAAGTCGAACCGGTTGGACACCGAGACACGCGCGGCGACGTCGCCGCCGAGCACGACCGCGGTCAGCAGCTCGCGGCCGCTCGCGCCGGTGTACTCGCCGACCGCGACCGCCACCGGCTCGGTGGTGCTGCCGACGTGGCCGACCATCTTGCCCTCGTTCACGCCTTCGGGCTCGGGTCCGCAGACCTCGAAGTCGAACGAACGCACCTGCAGGGAGGCGATCATGGCCGCCTGGGCCAGCGGCATCCGCTCGCTGCGGCCGGGAATCGCGACCTCGGGATTGCCGCCCCAGCTGCGGTACAGCTCGAGCACGGCATCGTTGCCTTCCACCGCGACGCCGGACAGCGCGCAGCCCATCGTGTCGATGAGCCGCTTCTTGGCCGCGAGCACGACGGTCTCGCTCAGCGCCTCGAACGGCGTGTCGAGGACGTGGGCGACGATGCGGTCGATCAACGAATCGGTCATACGGAAACCTCCAGGAGCGGGGCGCGCCGGATCACGCCGGCCGGGGCCATCGGCCGTGTCGAGATTAGGGCTGCGGTGATCACGCCGGGAATCTCCGCATTCCACGGCGCGGAAAGGGCGGTGGACCGGCGCGGGCGACTCACCACAGGAATCGAGGGTGTAGCGGTGACCCAGGTCGCAGCTTTTTCGGCGGCCATTCCACTCCCCGGAAGAAGCGGCTCAGGGGCGGCGGCCGGGTCGGCTTAGTCTCGGGTGCGCAGCAGCGTCGTCACGGCGCGCGTCCTCGTCGAAGGAGAATTACGAATGCTCACCACCTCGGAAACATCGGCAGCCTCGTCCGCGCCGGTCGACTTCTCCGGTCCCCGCTCCCAGGACTGGGCCGGATACCGCGATCGTGCCATCGAGGAAGGCGAGCGCTTCCTCGCGAATGTCGAGAACATCCTCGACACCATTCGTGCCGGCCGCGCCATTTCCGAGGCCGAAGGTCGGGTCCCGGATTCCTCCGTCGAGGCCATGATCGACACCGGTCTTTTCCGCGCTTTCACCCCCATGCGCTATGGCGGACTGGAAATGGCCCCGGCTGCGTTCTTCGAAGGAATCATGCGTATCGCGGAAGCCGACAGCGCCGCGGCTTGGATCGCCGGACAGCTGAATGTCCATTCCTTCGAGATCGCGCTCATGGACGAACGCATGCAGGACGAATTCTGGGGCGGGAATCCCGACGCCCGCGCCTCCAGCTCCTACGCGCCCATCGGCAAGTACGAGCAGGTCGACGGCGGCTACACGCTGAACGGCACCTGGACCTTCTCCAGCGGCGTCGACCATGCCCAGTGGGTCATCCTCGGCGGCGGCGACCGCAACTTCGTCGTGCCGATCGCCGACCTGACCATCGATCACGACAGCTGGGACGTCGAGGGCCTGAAGGGCACCGGCAGCAAGGCAGTGACGCTGGTCGACGTCTTCGTCCCCGACTACCGCACCCACCTGCTGGTCGACACCTACAACGACGCCAACCCCGGCTGGGCGGTGAACAACCGGCCGCTGTACTGGGTCTCGTTCACCTCGATCTTCAACGCGACGCCGGCCAACACCGCGGTCGGCACCGCCACGGCCGGTGTGCAGACCTTCATCGAGCAGTCCAGGGTCCGGCTCACCCGCCAGGGCACCGGCGCGCCCGCCGCACAGAATCCCTTCCTGCACCTGAAGGTCGCGAACGCCGAGACGCGCATCCGCACGGTGAAGAACCGGCATCTGCAGAACTGGCGCGAGTTCTTCGACATCGCCTGCCGCGGTGAGGAAGCCTCGCCGCTGGAGCGGATGCGGGTGCGTTTCGAGGCGGCCGACACCATCGCCACCTGCTTCGAGTCCTTCGCCGACATCTGGCCGATCGCCGGGGCCGCCGCGACGTCGAGTTCGAATCCGTTGCAGCAGACCATGCGCGATCTCATGGCCGCGCGCAACCACGGCTCGGCCGGCAAGGAGCTGGCCGCCGGTCAGTATGTGAAGACGATCTTCGGCCTGCCGCCCGCCCCCTTCAAAGATCTCGGCACCCTGAACTACTACAAGTAGTCGGCCGGAGAGGACCGTTCCGTTGACTCAGATGACCGACCAATTCATCACCGCCGTTCTCGAAGAGGGCGATCCGGCGCAGGATGCGCGCGCCTTCCGCCGCGCGCTCGGCCAGTTCGGCACCGGCATCTCCGTGATCGCCACCAGTTCCGAGGACGGAATGGTCGGCATGGCGGCGAATTCGTTCTCTGCAGTGTCGCTGGATCCGCCGCTGGTGCTGTGGTCCATCCGGAAGGAATCCCGTAGCGCCCCGGCATTTCTCGGCAACGGCCATTTCAGCGTCAATATTCTGGCCGATCATCAGATGGAATTGTCGGCGCTGTTCGGAAAGTCGCAGCCGGGCCAATTCGACCAGGTCGACTGGACTCCCGGCAGGCACGGCGACCCGCTGCTCGACGGTGCGATCGCGCATTTCGAATGCGTCACCGAATCGGTCCTCGACGGCGGTGACCACCACATCATGCTCGGCCGGGTGGAACGGTTCGCCCGCTACCAGGGTTCCCCGCTGCTGTTCACCCAGGGCCAGTACAGCGTGTCCCAGAGCCACCCCGACCTGGCGCTGACCGCCGATGCCTCGTGCGCGGCGACCGATACCCAGCCCGAGGAATCGCTGTTCATGTCGCTGCTGCAGGCCACCGACCACCACATGTCGGCCCTGTTCCAGCACCACCGCAGGCAGGTCGGCGTCACCCTGGCCACCGGCCGGATCCTGAACCGGCTTTCGCGATCGGCCTGTACCACCGAAGTCCTCGGCCACGACACCTTCCTCGGCGAGAACACCGTCGACGACGCTCTGTCCGAACTCGTGGGGACCGGGCGGGTGTACCAGGACCCCGACGGGAACTGGGCACTGACCGAGGAGGGTCGCCAGGTGCGGCGCGCCTTGCGGCGCAGCGCCGAACAGTTCACCGAACAACAATTGCGCGGCATCTCCAAAGACGACCTGGAG
Source organism: Nocardia higoensis NBRC 100133 (assembly GCF_000308595.1). GTDB lineage: Bacteria > Actinomycetota > Actinomycetes > Mycobacteriales > Mycobacteriaceae > Nocardia > Nocardia higoensis. Next base: position 54,402 of record NZ_BAGA01000073.1, read on the forward strand.
ACCGCCGAGCGCGTCCTCGCCACCCTGCTGGGACGCGGCCGCCGCGAAGGGTGGTGACCGTTCCCGCCCGAGGCGGGCCCGGTGCGCCGCACCTCTCATCCCCGTAATCCGTTGCGGACCAGACGATCCTGGAGAGATTCCATGACCACCACAACATCGGTCGGCGCCGTCGACCTCCGGCACTACGTCGGCGGACGCTGGGAGGAAGGCGGCGCCGGTCCGCTGGTCTCCACCAACCCGGCCCGCCCGGACGAGATCGTCGCGGCAGGCCGAGAGGCCACCGCGGCCGACGTCGACAGGTCGGTGTCCGCGGCCCGTGCCGCCGCTCGGGCCTGGGCCCGCACGCCCGTGCACGAACGCGGCGCGATCCTGATCCGGGCCGCGGCCGGACTCGAGGCCGAGGCAGCGCCGCTGGGGCGCGAGCTGGCGCGCGAGGAGGGCAAGACGCTCGCCGAAGGCACCGGTGAGGTGTTGCGGGCGGCGCAGATCCTGCGTTATTACGGCAACGAGGGCGATCGGGTCGCGGGGGAGGTGTTCGCCTCACCGCGCCGGGGCGAGCGCATTCTGGTGACCCGCAAGCCGCTCGGCGTGGTGGGGGTGATCACCCCGTTCAACTTCCCGATCGCCATCCCCGCCTGGAAGATCGCCCCCGCCCTGGTCTACGGCAACACGGTGGTGTGGAAGCCCTCGGGGGTCGTGCCGCTGCTCGCCGTCCGGCTGACCGAGGCACTGGCCGATGCCGGCCTGCCCGAAGGCGTGCTGAATCTGGTGATCGGCGCGGGCGAGCTGGGCACCGCTATCGTCAACCATCCCGGCATCGACGGGATCACCTTCACCGGCTCCACCACCATCGGCCGCCGGATCGCGGCGGCCGGGGCCGGGTGCGGCGTCCCGGTACAGGCGGAGATGGGCGGCAAGAACGCCGCGGTGGTGCTGGCCGACGCCGATCTCGACCTGGCCGCCGAGCAGGTGCTGTTCGGCGCTTTCCGCTCGACGGGCCAGAAGTGCACGGCCACTTCACGTCTGATCCTCCAGGACGCTGTGGCCGACGAGTTCCTGGACCGGCTGCGCGCGCGCCTCGACGACTGGATCGTCGGCGACCCCACCGACCCGTCGGTGCACATGGGCCCGGTCGTGAGCGAGACCGCCCGGCGTGACATCCGCGCCGGCGTGTCCCGCTCCCTCGCCGAAGGCGCCACCCTGCTGATCGGCGACCAGGACGTGCCCGAGTCCGGTTACTTCGTGCCCGCCACCGTGCTGGAGCTGCCGTCCGACCCGGTGCGCGCCGCGGCCAACACCGCCTGGAGCGAGGAGTTCTTCGGACCGGTGCTGAGCGTGCGCCGCGCCGCCGATGCCGCGTCGGCTTTCGCGCTCGTCGACGAGAGCGAATTCGGTTTGAGCGCTTCGGTGTTCACCCAGGACGTGACCAGGGCGCTGGACGCCGTCGAGGACATCGATGTCGGCATCCTGCACATCAACTCCGAGTCCGCGGGCGCCGACCCGCACGTCCCGTTCGGCGGCGCGAAGAAGTCCGGCTACGGCCCCAAGGAACAGGGCGGGGCTGCGAAGGAGTTCTTCACCCACACCACCACCGTCTATCTGCGCGGCGGCACGCCGGCCTAGCCCGGCGCCGGTGACCCGAGGCCCCGGATCTTCCGTATGCGGAAGATCCGGGGCCTCGGTCGTGTGTCCGGCCTCGGTCACCGCCTGCACGCGCCAGAGCAGGCAACATCCTGGGGGCGCCCCCCGGTCGCGGCGCGGCCGACCGGGGCCCACCGCGCCGAGCCGGCCGGACCACGACCAAGGCCCCGGATCTCGATGTTCGCGAGATCCGGGGCCTTGCTGTCTCCGAGGCGAGGTCGCGCCCCTGAAAGTGTGTCCGGTTCCGAGCCGGTGATTCGTGAGCCCAGCGGTCCGGCCGCCGGGGCCGGGAAGTTTCAGCGCTGGGCGGCCAGGTCCAGGGCGATGTCGACGATCATGTCTTCCTGCCCGCCGACGAGCCTGCGCTTGCCGACCTCGACGAGGATCGACCGGACGTCGATGCCGTAGCGGGCCGAGGCCGTTTCCGCGTGCCGCAGGAAGCTCGAGTAGACGCCCGCGTAGCCGAGGGTCAGCGTCTCGCGGTCCACGCGCACCGGCCGATCCTGCAGCGGGCGGACCAGGTCGTCGGCGGCGTCCTGCAAGGCGAACAGGTCGCAGCCGTGCTCCCAGCCCTGCAGGTCGGCCACGGCGATGAAGGCCTCGAGCGGGCAGTTGCCCGCGCCGGCGCCGTGCCCGGCCAGCGACGCGTCGACCCGGGTGACGCCCTCCTCGACGGCGACCACGCTGTTGGCCACCGAGAGCGAGAGGTTCTCGTGGGCGTGCACGCCGATCTGGGTGGCGGGATCGAGGATGTCGCGGTAGGCCCGCACCCGCCCGCGCATACCGTCCATGGTCAGCCTGCCGCCGGAGTCGGTGACGTAGACACAGTGCGCGCCATAGGATTCCATCAGTTTGGCCTGCTTCGCCAATTCTTCGGCGGGAGCGAGGTGGCTCATCATCAGGAAGCCCGAGACGTCCATGCCGAGTTCGCGCGCCTTGCCGATGTGCTGGGCGGAGACGTCGGCCTCGGTGCAGTGGGTGGCGATGCGAATCGAGCGCACGCCCAGCCGGTAGGCCTGCTCGAGCTCGGCGACCGTGCCGATGCCGGGCAGCAGCAGGGTCGTCAGAACGGCCTTCCGCACGTGCTCGGCGGCGGCTTCGATCCACTCCCAGTCGGTGTGCGAACCGGGACCGTAGTTCAGCGAACCGCCCGCGAGACCGTCGCCGTGCGCCACCTCGATGGCGTCGACGCCCGCCGCCTCGAGGGCGGAGACGATCCTGCCGACGTTCTCGGTGCTGATGCGATGGCGCACGGCGTGCATGCCGTCGCGCAGCGTCACGTCCTGGATGTAGAGGCGGGTCATGAGGCGACCTTTCCGGCGCCGGTGCGGTGGCGCACGATGGACTCTGCCGTGCGCAGCGCCGCAGAGGTCATGATGTCGAGATTGCCCGCGTAGGCGGGCAGATAGTGTGCGGCGCCTTCGACTTCGAGGAACACCGTCACCCTGGTGGTGACCGGCGGCGCGCCCGCGGGCAGCAGGGTGTGCAGCGGATCGGAGTCGTCGACGGGGGTGAACTGGACCTCTTGCTTGAGGCGGTAGCCCGGCACGTACTCCGCGACGCGAGCGACCATCTCGAGCACCGAGGCCCGCACCGCGTCGTGGTCCGCCTCGCCGATGAGCGCGAACACGGTGTCGCGCATGAGCATCGGCGGCTCGGCGGGGTTCAGGATGATGACGGCCTTGCCGCGCGCCGCCCCGCCGACCTGCTCGATGGCGTGCGAGGTGGTCTCGGTGAACTCGTCGATATTGGCGCGGGTGCCGGGGCCGGCCGACTTCGAGGCGATCGAGGCCACGATCTCGGCGTAGGCGACCGGGGTGACCGCGGAGATGGCGGCGACCATCGGAATGGTGGCCTGACCGCCGCAGGTGACCATGTTGACGTTGCTCGCGCCCGCGGCGAGCTGCTGCTCGAGATTGACCGGCGGCACCACGAACGGGCCGATCGCGGCGGGGGTGAGGTCGACCAGCATCTTGCCGTAGGGGGCGAGCGCGGCGGCATTGGCCTCGTGGGCCTTGGCGGAGGTGGCGTCGAAGACGATGTCGATGTCGTCGAATCCGTCGAGGGCGATCAGCCCCTGCACGCCCTCGGCGGTGGTCGGCACCTTCAGCCGGGCCGCGCGGGCCAGGCCGTCGGAGGCCGGATCGATGCCGACCATCGCGCCCATTTCCAGGACGTCGGAATTGCGGATCACCTTGATCATCAGGTCGGTGCCGATATTGCCCGAGCCGATGATCGCGACCTTGGTCTTGCGGGTCATCTAGTTGTCCTTCGAGAATCGCGCGGTAACGGTGCCGAGCGTGCTGAGCTCGGCCCGGACGACGGTGCCGGGCGGGGTGGGAGCCATCGGGCCGAGCGCGCCGGAGAGCACCACCTGCCCGGCGCGCAGCGGCTGCCCGTACTCGCGGGCGGTGCGCGCGAGCCAGGCCAGCGCGGTGAGCGGATCACCGAGGCAGGCCGCGCCGTCGCCGCTGGAGACCAGCTCGTCGTCGGCGAACATGCGCATCCGCACCTCGCGTGGCTCCACCTCGTTCAACGTCAGCCACTTCTCGCCGAGCACGTACAGACCGGAGGAGGCGTTGTCGGCCACGGTGTCGGTGATGGTGATGTCCCACCCGGCGATGCGGGAGTCGACGATCTCGAGGGCGGCGACGACGCCGGAGACGGCCGCACGCACCTGTGCCGGATCCAGATCGCCGTCGGCGAGATCGGCGCCGAGCTCGAAGGCGATCTCCGCCTCGGCCTTCGGCTGCAGCAGCCGCGAGCTGGGCACCTCGTAGAGCGCCGAGACGTCCATGTCGGCGAACAGCACGCCGAAATCGGGCTGGTCCACGCCGAGCTGTTGCTGCACGGCGGGGGAGGTGAGGCCGATCTTGCGGCCGGTAACGGTGGCGCCGTCGGCAATGCGCGCCTCGATCAGCCGCTGCTGGACCGCGTAGGCCGCGGCGATGTCGGTCGTGCCGAGCAGGTCGCGCACCGGCGCGCACGGTGTGTGCTCGGCGAAGGCGCGCTCGAGCCGCTGCGCCGCGGTCGTGACGGTGGCCGGGGGCACGGAGATGTGTGTGGTCATTGTTCCCGTCGCAATGTCGCGGTGGTGACACCGAATCCGGCGATGTATTCCTTGATGGGGCGGTAGAACTCGTAGTCGACGCGGTACTCGCCGCAGGCGCGCAGCGCGGAGTAGGCCGCGACCCAGGTCCTGACCTCGTGGGAGGAATGCCCGGCGTCGGCGTCCATGCCGTCGGCGGTGTAGGCGTCGAAGTCCTCGACCCGGCCCGACCGGCACACGTCCAGGAACGCCCGGTCCCATTCCGGATTCAGGTCCATGATGTCGGCCTCGCCCGCGGCGAAGGCGATCGCGGTCCTGGTGGTGTTCTCCTCCCGCGCGGCGCGCGCCTCCGGGCTGGGATTGCGTCCGGCGGTGAGGAATTCGCGCTGGGCGTCGGTGGCGGTGTCCAGCCGGGGGACCGGTGGATCGTGTGACAGGCCGCCGGAGCCGAGGAACAGCACGCGCTGATCGGTGTCGCGGAAGAAGCTGCCGACGGCCGCACCGAAGGCGCGGATCCGCGACATCGCGACGAACGGCCTGGCCACGGAGTTGACGAAGACCGGGACCACCGGTTTGGCCGCCACATCGCCGTAGATGATCTCCATCGGCTGCACCGCGCCGTGATCGACCTGCATCCGCCGCGAGATGGCGACATCGACGCCACGGTCGATCACATACTGCGCCAACGCTTCCGAGACGGCGTAGGGCACGTTCAGCTCACCGGCGAACGAGCCGTAGTCGCCGATGCCGTGGGCGGCCAGGCCGATGCAGTACGGCGGCATCAGGTCGTAGAAGAACCCGTTGTAGTGATCGGGCCCGAAGTTGACGACGATGTCCGGATCGAAGTCGCGGACGAACGCCCGCACCTGCTCGAAGGCCGCGTCGACGGCGGCGACCACCTCCGCCGGCGGGTGGGTGCGCCCGAGCAGCGGGCTGTGCGACATGCACACCAGCGCCTGTGTCATGGCCGGAGTCCTTTCTTCGGCGCCGCGCTCAGCGGGAGACGCCGTGCGAGACGAGGAAGCGCGTCACGATGTCGTTGAAGTCGTCGGCCCGCTCCACCTGCGACCAGTGCCCGCACCGGCTGAAGATGTGCGCGTCGGCGCCGGGGATCACATTGAGCAGCTCCCAGGTGCGCGACACCGGGATGACCGCGTCCTGGACGCCGTGGATCAGCAGCACCGGCAGCTCGAGTCGGGCGAGCACGTCGAAGTCCAGCGGCAACTCGGTGCGGTCGCGATCGCGCGCGGCGACCACCTCGGCGAGCCGGTCGCTCGCGGTGTCGTTGAGCGCCGCCTGATAGCGCAGCTCCACCAGCTCGTCGGTGACCAGCGACTTGTCGACCACGAACAGCTCGAGGGTCTTGCGGATGCCTTCCGGCGTCAGCGTCGGGTTCGAGTGCCCGGCCAACGCGCCGGTCAGCTTCGCGCCGCCGGTGCCCATCGAGACGATGCCGAGCAGCCGCTCCGGGAAGTCGATGGCGAACTGGAAAGCCAGCCAGCCGCCGAGCGAGTTGCCCACGATCCAGGTCTTCTCGATACCGAGGGCATCGAGCACCCGCACCGCGTGCCCGACCCACTCCTTGATGCCGTACGCGGTGCCCTCGGCGACGACGGTCTGGCCGTAGCCGATGGAGTCGATGGCGATACAGCGGGCGTTCTCGCCGAGGGCGGGCAGGTTCAGCCACCAGTTGGCGGCCGCGGTGACGCCGGTTCCCGAGCCGTGCAGGAACAGCACGGGGGTGCCCGTACCGAGCTCGTGGTAATGGGTGAGTTCGCCGGGTGCGGTCTCGACCCACTTGTCCTCGAGGCCGAAGAAGTCGTCGGTCGTGTACGCGGGAATGGCGGTGGTCATGATGTGCGGGCTCCTGGTGGTCAGTGACGGGCGGCGAGCGGTTCGGACGCGGTGATCGCGTCGGCGGGTTTCCCGGTGAAGGCCATCGACCGGAGGATGGCGTCGAGGGTCTCCGGCGCGTGCTGGGTCAGGCATGCGCCCGCCACGAATCGGTCGGGCCGCACGAAGACCAGCGGGGTCGGCCGGTCGTCGAACCATTTCTTCACCCGGCCGGTGTGGTCGCCGAGCACCAGCACGTCCGGGTCCATGTACTTCTCCGCCCAGGCGCGCTGGGTCTCGGGCACCACCGCCACCAGCCGGGCGCCCAGGGCCCTGAGCTTGTCCAGCGACTCCGCGGGCAGCACGTCCTTGGGGCTGTTGCCCCACACGATGACCGACCACCAGTTGCCGATGGCGTCGTCGAGCAGCACATTCGCCACCGCGGCGGTGTTCACGCGCGGCTGCGGGAACTGCACGCCCACGGGGGAGACCCTGGTGTTGGCGGTCCGCACCGGCACCAGCGTGCCGGTGAGTTCGGCACGGGCGCGGCCGGATTCGCGCGTCGTCGGATCGGCGAGTACGCCTTCGGTGTAGCGCGGCATCGGCTTGAACCGCATCTCCGCGAAGTAGCTCTTCACCTGTGGGAACAGGTTGAGCACCGAGGTGGCGGCGTCGCGGGCGATCGCGGCCACCGGATTGGTGATCTTGATGAACTTGCCGAAGGTCAGCGAGAGGTCGACCATCGCCTTGGCGTGATCCCTGCGCTCGGTGGTGTAGGTGTCCAGCAGCGCGTCGTCGGCTTGGCCCGACAGCACGGCCGCCAGTTTCCAGCCGAGGTTCGTCGCGTCGCGCATGCCGGAGTTCCAGCCCTGGCCCATCCAGACCGGCATGAGGTGTGCGGCATCGCCGGCGACCAGTTGACGTCCCCTGCGGAAGTTCGACGCGACCCGGCCGTGGTGGGTGAACACCCGTCGGCGGATCACCTGCAGATCGGACGGGTTCGGCACGTGGTCGGCGAGCAGTCGGTCCACGAAGGCCTGCTCGGTGACCTGCTCCTCGCTCTCGCCCTCACGCAGCATGAACTCCCAGCGGCGCACCGCGTGCGGCAGGCCGATCGAGACATAGGGCCGCTTCGGGTCCGCGCCGAGGAACACATTGGGGGTGCCGAGCGGATCGTTGGCCACGTCCACGACCAGCCAACGGGTCGGCGGCGACTCGCCGTCGAAGTTCACGCCGAGCCGCTTGCGCGTCGGCGACTTGCCGCCCTCACAGCCCACGAGGTAGCGCGCCTGGAAGCGACGCTCCTCGACCTGCCCGTCGTCACCGGTGACCAGCGCGATCGCGGTGACGGAACCGGAATCCTCGACGACATCCTCGACCCGGTGCCCGAACAACACCTGCACATTGGGGAATCGGGCCAGGCCCTCGTACAGCGCCCGGTCGACCTCCGGCTGGATGAACGCGTGCTTGCGCGCCCAGCCGAACTCGTCGGTCTGCGGATCGTTGACCAGCACGACCTTGCCCGCGCCGTTGACCAGCCGCATGATGTGCTGTGGGCTGGTGTGCGGGCGCACCGCGTCCACCAGCCCGACGGTCTGGATGGTGCGGAACGACTCGTCGTCGAGCCCGACGCCGCGCGGATAGTCGATGAGCCGGTCCATGGCCTCCAGTACGGTGACCGACCGGCCGTAGCCGCCCAGGATGTTCGCCAGCATCAGACCGGTGGGCCCCGCGCCGACGATGACGACTTCGCTCGCGAAGGTGCTGTTCATGGACTGTGTCTCCATGGCGGCTATCCGACCCGGTCGCGTACCCCCAGGTCAATCGCCCCTTCTCGCGGGTCGGAAAACGCCTGGGAAGGTTCCCGGCCTCCGGCAATGTCGTCTTCGTTCCGGTGGCCCGAGTGGAGTGGACGGCATGCTCGCGCGTCACACCCGTTGCCGGGCCGCGTGGAATTCCCGCGCGGCCTGTTCGTGGTCGACGATCCGGGCCGGGTAGCCGGTCGCGACGTCGGAGTCCGGCCGCCAGGGAGTGTGGATGGCGCTGCCCCGGAGATGAGCGAGTTCGGGGATCCAGCGGCGGACGTACGCACCGTCCGGGTCGTAGCGCTCGGCCTGCCGGAGCGGGTTGAGGACCCGGTTCGGCCTGGTGTCGGCTCCGGTGCCCGCCACCCACTGCCAGTTCAGCTGGTTGTTGGCGATGTCGCCGTCGATCAGATGGTTCAGGAAGTGCTGTGCGCCCTGACGCCAGTCCAGGTAGAGAGTCTTGGTCAGGAAGCTCGCGGTGATCAGCCTGGCGCGGTTGTGCATCCAGCCCTGCGCGGCGAGTTGGCGCATGCCCGCGTCGACGATCGGGTAGCCGGTACGGCCCTCGCGCCAGGCGCTCAGCAGTGCGGTGTCGGCGCTCCAGCGATCGTGGCGGGGTCGGTAGTCGCGATGGGCGATCTGCGGACGCGCTGCCAGCATCTGATGGTGGAAGTCACGCCAGGCCAGCTGGCGGACGAAGGCGGCGCCACCGGGTGTCGAGGTATCGGACCGGTATACCAGCTCGGCGGCGGAGACGCAGCCGAAGTGCAGGTACGGCGAGAGCCGGGATGTCGCGTCGGCCGCGAGGTCGTCGTTGCGATCGGCGTAGGCGTCGATTCCGTCGGCGAACCAGTTCTTCGCCGTCTTGCGCCCGGCGGATTCGCCGCCCGGCGCCAGGTCCGGTCCGGCGGTGCCCGTCGTGAGATCCGACGCCGCCGGAAGCGGTTCCACACCGACCCCGGGCGGGAGCCGCAGGTGTCTCGGCGCGCCGAGAGGAGCGCGCACCCGGATCTGCGACCAGCGGCGGTGGTAGGGGGTGAAGACGGCGAAGTGGTCCTTGCCGCCGCTGGGAACGACGCGGCCGGGCGCGAGGACGGTGATGCTGCCCGAGTGCACCTCGAGGTGACAATCCAACCGGGCCAGTTCTTCGCGCAGCCGGTCTTCACGGCGACGGCTGTAGCCGCTGACGTCCTCGGCGATGTGGACCTCGTCGACCGAATACCGCTCGACCAGCCGGCACACCTCGCGCACGGTGTCGCCGCGCCGCAACACGAGCCGGCCGCCCGCTCGCCGCAAACCCTCGTCCAGGTCGGCCAGCGCCTCGGTCAGAAATGTCGCCTTGTTCGGCGTCAGGTAGCCGGTGGCGCAGATGGCCTCGTCCACGACGAAGACCGGCAACACCTCGGCCGCTTTCGCAGCAGCCACCAGCGCCGGATTGTCGCGGACTCGCAGGTCACGCGTGAACAGTGCCATCGCGACCGTCATGGGCCACCGGCCTCCCGTCCTCGTTCGTCGTGTGCGCGTGACCCTCGGCCACCCGCGGGGGGCGCGGATGCCCCGGCCCGCCCCGGTCGTCGGTGCTCAGCGGTCGCCGGACCCCTTGCGAGTTCCGACGAGATCGTCGTCCTCGGCCAAGTCGATCGGTGTCCCGCTCTCGGCGGTTCCGATGATGTTCCTGACCATGCCGCCGAACACGATGCCATGGAAGGGTGTGATCACCTTCCAGTAGAGGTGCCCGGCCAGACCGCGCGGCTGGAAGATGGCTCGCTGCCAGTAGCGCGACCCCCCGCCGGGTTCCGGCTCGACGCCCAGTTCCAGCCACGCGAGTCCGGGCACCTTCATCTCGGCGCGCAGACGCAGCAGCCGCGGGCGGTCGATGCGCTCGACCCGCCACCAGTCGAGCGCTTCGCCCGCGTGCAGGCGGCGCGGATGCTTGCGCCCGCGGCGCAGCCCCACGCCGCCGGTCAGCCGATCGATCCAGCCGCGGAACGACCAGGCCAGCGGGAACGAATACCAGCCGTTCTCCCCGCCGATCGATTCGATGACCGCCCACAGGGTTTCGGGGCTCGCGGAGGTGCGCCGCTCCCGGACGTCCTCGTAGAGCGATCCGCCGGACCAGTCCGGATCGCTGGGCAGCGGGTCCGAGGGCGCACCGCCGATGCTCGCATCCGACCATCGGGTCGGCACCTGGGCGTTGCGGATCCGGGTGAGCGCGAGTTCGACGGCTTCCTCGAAGCGGGTCGCGCCGCCTTCCGGCTCGGGTATGTAGATGTTGATGTCGCGGTCGCCGCAGACCACCTCGTGCACCAGCGATTCGATGAGCGGGATCGCCAGCGCGCGCGGCACCGGGGTGACCACATTGACCCACTGGGCGGACAGCCACGGCGTGAGCATCGGAACGGGTAGCACCATCCGTCTCGGCAGGCCCGCCACCGTCGCGAACTTCCGCATCATCGACAGATAGGTCAGCACATCGGGTCCGCCGATGTCGAACGCGCGATTGACCTCGGCGGGCAGGTCGGCCGCGTGCACCAGGTAGTACAGGACGTCGCGCACGGCGATGGGCTGGATCCGGTTGTGCACCCAGCGCGGGGTGATCATCGCGGGTAGCCGCTCGGACAGGTAGCGCAGCATTTCGAAGCTGGCCGAACCGGAGCCGATGATGACCGCCGCGCGCAGTTCCGCCGTGGGCACTCCCGATTCCCGGAAGATCTCCCCGACCTCGGCGCGCGAGGCCAGATGCCGCGACAACGGGGTCTGTTGAGGGACGATGCCGCCCAGATAGACGATGCGCCGCACCCCGGCCGCCCGGGCCGCCGCCGCGACGATCCGCGCGGCGCGCTGATCGATATGGGTGAAGTCGCGTTGCGTCAGCGAGTGGACGAGATAGTAGACGACCTCCTGATCGGCCACGGCGGCCCGCACATCGTCCTCGGAGGTGACATCGCCACGCACCACCTCGACTCGGGCCAGCCACGGGACCTCGGCCAGCTTGTCCGGCGTCCGTGCCACCACGCGGACCTGGTGACCGGCCTCGACCAACTCCGGCACCAGGCGTCCGCCGATGTAACCGGTGGCTCCGAAAACTACACACCGCATATTCGTCCCCGTCCTTCTGTCTGCTGGGCACTTGCCGAGAGCTGGTGGGTACCGCCTGCGACGGCTCCGCACCACGGGTACCCATGCGGTCGTGCGCGAACATCGAGGATTCGGCACGGCGCGTGCGGCGCCATTTCGCGTCGATCACGCGTATTATCCGTCAGATTGTCTTTGCGCTGGAGCCGACCGGCCGGAGAGCATTTTTTCGCGGCAGAGAACCGATTCGATTCGCGAGGAGCCACGAGTGAGCTCATTGTTCGGTAGAGACGCACGAAAGATCCGCAGAACCGGCCGGGCGATCGCCGCGCTCGCGGCCGCGCTGGCCTCGGCCACGGCACTGGGCTCCGCGGCGCCCGCCGGTGCGCAATGGCAGCCCCTGGCGCCGGTCCCCAGCCTGGACGTGCAGCGCTACCTGGGGGATTGGAACCAGGTAGCGGCTGTTCCGCAGCCGTTCAACATCGACTGCGCCCGCGATACCACCGCCAATTACCAATTGGTGGACGCGAACAACATTCGTGTCGAGAACGGCTGCACCACCTGGTCCGGTGGCAGGAACGGCATCGTCGGCAATGCCCGGGTCGTCGATCCGGCCACCAATGCGCAGTTGCACGTCAGTTTTCCGGGAGTGCCGTTCCAGGATTCCCCGGACGGCCCGCCGAATTACATCGTCACGTTCCTGGCCGAGGATTACTCGTGGGCGCTCGTCGGCGATCCGGTGCGATTCAGCGGATTCGTGCTGTCCCGCTCGCCGGTCGTCGACGCGGCGCGCTGGCAGGAGATCCGCTCGGTGGTTGCCGAGCGCGGATACAACCCCTGTTTGCTGCTGACCTCGCCCACCCCGGGCGGCGCGACGGACATCCGTCCGCTCTGCCTGATGTAGTCCGCGCCGGGGGGCGCGCGAACGGCGATCGCTGCCGGGGGTGCCGCTGGATCAGGGGTGCGGTTCGGCAGGTTCCGCCGCCATGTCTTCTTCCGGCGAACCGACGCCGTCGAGGCGCGCTTGCAGCCGGTCGCACCGGGCGGTCAGGTCGGCGTTGGCGTCCTCGAGTTCGAGGATGCGCGCGATCGCGGTCAGGTTCATGCCCTGCTGGTTCAGGGTGGTGATGCGGGTGAGTCGGGCCAGGTCCGCGGCGCTGTAGCAGCGGGTCCCGCCCGCGCTGCGGGCCGGCGTGATGAGCCCGCGCGCCTCGTACAGGCGCAGGGTCTGCACCCCGAGTCCGCAGAGTTCGGCGGCCACCGATATCGCATAGACCGGCTTCCCCGCCGCGGGTGTCGTCACAGCGGCGTTGTCGGCGTTGTGATGGGGGTCGGGCATGAGGCACTCCTCGGAAGTCCCTGTGTCGATGCGGATCCATTGTGATGGTCTCGTGTCGAAGAGTCCTTGCGGGATCGCATGTTCCGGTGGTAGAAAAAATCTATGCCGCTTGGCATAGATTAACTGATCCGAAGTACGAAGAGATCGAGCAGGAGGGGTGCCGACCATGCCGATGCGTACCGATCCGTTCCGTGACTCCGGCCGTTCCGCTCCGCAGGTATCCGACGCCGCGGGGTAGCCGAGGATCCCTCGACCGTTCGGCTCGCAGCCCGGCTGCTGCTGCTCGATCCCGACTACGAGCAGTTGGTCGCCGAGGTCGAGGAAGCTCTGCGACCGGTTCGGACGCCGCCGCGGTGCCGGTGCCCGGCCCCGACCTCACCACCGTCCACCGGCACCGCGCGGTTCCCGCCGCCGAAAAGACTGTTCGGCCGCGCGTCGGAGCCGGCGCCGCCGAAACAACGCAGCCCTCCGCCTCCCCGGGGGCCACGGGAAGCGGAGCGAAAGACGAAAGCGAGGTGACGGCCGTATCGAACAGATGAACCACAGCAACACGGGTGGGCCGGGACCGACCGGCCCTACCCGGGCAGATCCTCCGTAGTCAACTCTCTCCTTCCTCTCCGCTGTGGGTCCGGGGCCGGAAACCCCGGGCCCACAGCGCCATTGCCGACATCACCGACCCGTATCGACGAGACTGGATCACCGAGTACCGATGATGACGACGACAACTGCCTCACCGACCGAACCCGCCACCCTCGACCCGCACAGCACGCAGCGGCTGACCTGGCAGCACGGCCACGTCGCCTGGTTCAACGCCGAGAAGGGCTTCGGCTTCGTGGATCCCGACGACGGCGGAGAGTCGGTATTCGTGCGCTACACCGCCATCGCCGCGCCCGGGTACAAAACCCTCGTCGCCGGACAGCCGGTCGTCTTCGCCGTGGCCGACCACACCGGTGACAAACCCGAGGCTCTCCAGGTGCTCACATTCCCCAGCGCCACACCGGTGCCGCCGCCCGCGCCCCAGCCGGAGCGCAGGCCGCCGCGCCTGCAGGCCTGGCTGCGGCGCTGCCATCGTGAGCGAGCGGGCGCCGCATGACGACCTGGCTTCGGCGGTAGACAGCGCCGGCGCCCCGACATCGCTGCCGTCTCGGGCCGCCGGCGCACGCACTGTCCGCTCGTAATTGCTGTCCGATAGCGGATCCGTTCTATCCGCGTTCGGCGACGGCTACGATTGCGCTGTGCCGACAGTGCCGAGCGCGGATGCGGACGGTCGTGGAACTGGTCGAATCGCCCGGGGCGAGTCGCGGCACCGTCGGCCGCCCCGCCACTACGTCTTCGGTGGCCAGGTGGTCGCGCTGTTGTTCGTGTGGCTGTCGCTGACGCCGACGCTGCTGCCGCGCGGTCCGTTCTTCCAGGGAGTGCTGACGGGAGTCTCGGCCGCGATCGGCTACGGCGTCGGCGTCCTGCTGTCCATGTGGGTTCGCGCGCTCGTACGGCGGGAGATCCCGCACCGGACGGAGACGATCATCCGCCGGGTGTTCTGGGTGATCGGCTTCCTCGGGACAGTTGCCGTGCTCGTGTGGTTCCGCAACTGGCAGGCGCAATTGCGCTCGCTGATGGACGCCGCGCCGTTCCCCTGGTGGGGCTATCTGCTCACCGTCCTGGTCGCGGCGGTGTTCTTCGTCGGGCTGGTGGCACTGGTCCGGATGCTCATCCGCGCAACCAGGTGGCTGGAGGGCAAGGTGAGCCGGGTGGTGCCGCGGCGCATCTCGGCGTCGGTCATCAGCGTCGTCGCGATCACGCTGGTGGTGCTGTTCGTCAACGGCGCGGCGGTGCGGGTGATCATGTCCGGGCTCAACGACAGCTTCGCGGCGGTCAATCAGGAGACCAAGGCGGGAGACGAGCCCCCGGTCAGTGCGCTGCGCTCCGGCGGGCCGGGCTCACTGGTGAGCTGGGATTCGCTGGGCAGGCAGGGCCGTGCGTTCGTCTCGCGCGGCCCCTCGGTGGCGGAACTGTCCGCCTTCAACGGGGAACGACCCGCCGTGGAACCGATCCGAGCGTATGCCGGGCTGGCCAGTGGGGGAGACACGATCCGGGAGAACGCCCGGCTGGCCGCTCAGGATCTGCAGCGCGCGGGCGGCTTCGACCGAGCCGTCATCGCGGTCGCCACCACCACCGGTACCGGCTGGATCAACGAAAGTCTCGCCTCGGCACTGGAGTACATGTACAACGGTGACACCGCCATCGTCGGACTCCAGTACTCCTATCTGCCGAGCTGGCTGTCCTTCCTGGTGGACCGGGAACGCGCGCGGCAGGCGGGTGAAGCGCAGTTCGACGCCGTGTACGACATCTGGAAGGGGCTGCCGCCGCAGACTCGCCCGAAGCTTGTCGTGATGGGGGAGAGTCTCGGCTCGTTCGGCGGCGAGAGCGCCTTCGGTGACATCGAGAACGTCGAAACCCGAAGCGACGGTGTACTTTTCACCGGACCGCCGAACGCGAACGAGATCTGGACCGAGGTCACCACCAATCGGGATCCGGGCTCGCCGGAATGGCTGCCGATCTACGAGCGCGGCGAGCTGGTGCGTTTCGGAGCGCGGGCCCCGCACGACCTGCCGCGTCCCGACGCGCCGTGGGGTCAGCCACGGATGGTCTATCTCCAACATGCCTCCGACCCCATCGTCTGGTGGTCGCCCGAACTGATCCTGAACGAGCCGGACTGGCTGCGCGAAGACCGGGGATACGACGTTCTCGACAGCACCCGCTGGTACCCGTTCGTGACGTTCTTGCAGGTCGCCGCCGATATGGCGGTGTCGACCGGCGTGCCCGACGGGCACGGGCACACCTATGTCACCGACATCGCGGACGCGTGGAGCGCCATTCTTCCGCCCGAAGGCTGGACCCCTGCCGACAAGGACCGGCTGCGCGTCGTACTCGCCGGAATCGGCGGAGACGGCTGACGAGCGCGGGCCGCCGCCGAGGTACGTCGAGCAGGCGAGGCGTGATCATGTTGCCGTATCGGAGCTGTTCACTTTTCCCGCTGGGGCGGCGCACACTGGGAGGGCAGCCTTTCGGATCGTGACGCGGTAGCCGGTCAGGTCGTCGATGCCCGAAGGAGTTCCCGTGAACGCATATCCGCCGATCGCCGAGCACGGCATCGTCGGCGACCTGCAGACCGCGGCCCTGGTGTCCTCCGCGGGCACCATCGACTGGTGGTGCGCACCCAGATTCGACTCGCCGAGCATCTTCGCCTCGCTGCTCGACAGCGAACGCGGTGGCAACTGCCGGGTGAGCGCCGATCCGCCGGGGGAGCGGGTAACGATCCGTCAGCTGTACCTGTCCGATACCGCGGTGCTGGTCACCCGGTTCATGGCAGCGGAAGGCGTGGGTGAAGTCGTCGATTTCATGGATCCGATCCGGACGCCGTCGCCCACGGATCGGCATCGGCTGGTACGGATCGTCCGCGTGGTGCGCGGCAGCCTGCCGTTCACGCTGAGCTGCCGGCCGCGATTCGACTACGCGCGTGCCACGCACGCCCTCACCGTGCGTGATCCGGCCTGGGCGAGCTTCGAAGGGCCGGGTATCGACCTGCATCTGCAGGTGTCCGGTCCGCTGCAGCTGCGCTCCGAGGGCAGCGACATCTCGGCACGGTTCACACTGTCCGAAGGGCAGGTGGCGGTGATCGTGCTGACCACCATGGACCACGACGGGACCCCGCCCGCGGCACCGGAACCCGCGGCCGTGCTCGCGGAGTTCGAGGCCTGCCGAGAGTTCTGGCTGTCGTGGTTGCGCTCGTCCACCTACCAGGGCCGGTGGCGGGAAATGGTCAACCGGTCGGCGATCACCTTGAAACTGCTCACCTACGCCCCGACCGGCGCGCCGATCGCCGCGGCCACCATGGGTCTGCCCGAACAGGTGGGCGGCGAACGCAACTGGGACTACCGCTACACCTGGGTTCGCGACGGCTCGCTGTCCGTGCGGGCACTGATCGACCTCGGCTTCAGCGAGGAGGCGTACGCGTTCCGGCACTGGCTGCGCGACCGTCTCGACGCCGGTGACACCGCCTCCGGCGAGCCGCTGCAGATCATGTACCGCATCGACGGCGAGCCGCGCCTCGACGAGGAGGTGCTGACCCACCTGGAAGGTTATCGGCGCTCGAGCCCGGTCCGCGTGGGC
Organism: Nocardia higoensis NBRC 100133; assembly: GCF_000308595.1. GTDB lineage: Bacteria > Actinomycetota > Actinomycetes > Mycobacteriales > Mycobacteriaceae > Nocardia > Nocardia higoensis. The sequence continues at coordinate 71,314 of NZ_BAGA01000073.1, forward strand.
AACGCGGCCGCCGACCAGATCCAGCTCGACATCTACGGCGAGCTGGCCGATGCGCTGGCCCAGACCGCCGACATCGGCGGAATCTCCGGGTGGATGTCCTTCGCGCAGCTGCTCGACTGGCTCGTCGAGAACTGGGATCGCCCCGACGAGGGCATCTGGGAAACTCGCGGCGGGCGGCAGGACTTCACCTACAGCCGGTTGATGACCTGGGTCGCGTTCGATCGCGGCGTCAAGCTCGCGACCCGGCATTCCAGGCCCGCCGACATCACCCGATGGACGCGGGCGCGCGACCAGGTGTTCGCTCAGATCGTCGAACGTGGCTGGAGTGCGAAACGCCAGGCCTTCGTCCAGCACTTCGCCACCGAGGTGCTCGACGCGTCGCTGCTGCTGATGCCGCGGATGGGCTTCCTGACGCCGAATGATCCGTTGTGGCTGAGCACCCTCGACGCGATGGACGAGGAACTGGTCAGCGACAGCCTGGTCTACCGATACGACCCGGAGGCCTCGCCGGACGGGCTGCGCGGCTCGGAGGGCACCTTCAATCTCTGCAGCTTCCTGTATGTGGAGGCGCTGGCCCGGGCGGGACGGGTGACCCACGCCCGCTACGCCTTCGACAAGATGCTCACCTACGCCAACCATGTCGGTCTGTTCGCCGAGGAGATCGGGCCCTCGGGGGAACAATTGGGCAACTTCCCGCAGGCCTTCACGCACCTGGCCCTGGTGGCCGCGGCGATGGCGCTGGACGAACAACTCGACCGCGCCGAAGCCCGCTCGGAGCATCCCCACTAGGCGGCGCGGATGGCGGAGACGACCGAGATCACCCGTCCCCGCGGGGTGCTGCTCCCGCTGGCCTCGGCGCAGTTCATCTGTTCCTTCGCCGGCTCGAGCATGAATGTGATGATCTCCGACATCAGTGCCGATCTGGACACCACCGTGAAGGGCGTGCAGGTCGCGATCACTCTGTTCCTGTTGGTGATGGCCGCGCTGATGATTCCGTGCGGCAAGCTCACCGATCGATACGGCCGCAAGCGGTGCTTCATCCTCGGTCTAGCTCTCTACGGCGTCGGCGCCTTGATGAGCGGACTCGCGCCGAACCTGGGCTGGTTGATCCTGGGCAATTCGATTCTCGAAGGTGTGGGCACCGCCCTGCTCATCCCGCCGGTCTATATCCTCACCACTCTGCTGTTCACCGAAATGACTTCTCGCGCCAAGGCTTTCGGCGCCATCATGGCCATGGGCGGCATCGGCGCGGCCGCCGGTCCGCTGATCGGTGGCCTGATCACCTCGGCGCTGAGCTGGCGGGCGGCCTTCGGGTTCCAGGCTCTGGTCATCGTCGCGATCATCCTGCTGAGCCGCCGCGTCCTCGACCCGCTGCCGCCGCATCCGGAACGGTCCTTCGACCTCCGCGGCGCAGTGCTGTCCGCGCTCGGTCTCGTCATGCTGGTCACCGGCATCCTCGCCGCCGACGACAACTTCGTTCTGATGGTGGTGTTGCTGACGCTCGGGGCGGTGGTGTTGACGCTGTTCTTCCTCTCCATCCGCGCGACCGAACGTTCCGGGGGAGAACCGCTGCTGCCGACGCGTCTCTTCCGTAACCGCACCTCCAACCTCGGCCTGATCACCCAGAACGTCCAGTGGCTGCTGCTGATGGGCACCTCCTTCGTGGTCGCGGCCTATCTGCAGGTCGTGCGCGGCTACAACGCGATCGAGACCGGGATCATCTTCACCGCGGCCACGGCGGGCCTGCTCATCACCTCCTTGTCGGCCGAGCGGTTCGCCCGGCGTCGCGCCCCGCGCACGCTCATCATGGCGGGCTTCGTGGTGGCCATCGCAGGAGTCGGTCTGTTGCTGGCCATCGCGGGCAGGTCCGCCGATCCGTGGGCGTCCGCACCGGGGTTGTTCCTGATCGGCACCGGCCTCGGCGTGATGCTGACCCCGTCGGTGACGATGGTGCAGTCCAGCTTCGGTGAGGAACTACAGGGTGAGATCTCCGGTCTGTCCCGCAGCGTGTCGAATCTCGGGTCCTCGCTGGGCACCGCGCTCGCGGGCACCATCCTCGTCGCCAACCTGACCGGTCACGCCTACGCGGCGGCCATGATCACGCTCGCCGCGCTCGGGCTCGGCGGGCTCGTCGCGGCGGCTATGCTGCCCCGGACGAGCCCCGCGGCCGCGAGGACGAATCCCTGAATCGGCTCAGGCCCGGTCCGGCTGCCAGGTCGTCACCGCCCAGATCACCACCACGTCCAAGGCGATGACCGCGATCGACCACCACGGGTAGTAGGGCAGCCACAGGAAGTTCCCCAGCACCGACAGCGCTGCGAGGACGACCGCCACCACCCGCGCCCACAAGGCTCCGCCCATCAGGGCGAGCGCCGTGACGACGATCAGGACGCCGAGCACGAGGTGGATCCAGCCCCATGTCGTCGTATTGAACTGGTAGATGTAATTCGGACCGGCTATGAGGATCTCGTCCTTCGCGATGGCGGAGATCCCCTGGAAGATCGACAGAAAGCCGGCGGCCATCAACAGCACCGCGGCGCCGATGGATGTCCCGGCCGCGACGGCCTGCTGGACTCGGCGGTCATCTGTTGTCGACATGGTGTGACGCCTTTCTCTCGAAGGTTCGGTTGAGGCGCGATCAGCCCTGCGGCTGCCAGGTGGCCACGGCCCAGACCACCACGATGCTGAGTGCGATGACCAGCAGTGACCATGCCGGGTAGTAGGGCAGGGAGAGGAAGTTCGCGATCATGACCAGCGCGGCGATGACGATGGCGGCGTAGCGGCCCCATCTGGTGCCGAACAGCAGGCCCGCGCCGCAGACCAGGCCGATGACGCCGAGGATCACGTGGATCCAGCCCCAGGTGGTCGTGTCGAAGGCATAGATGTAGTCGACGCCGGCGACATAGATCTCGTCACCGGAGATGGCCACCGTGCCCTCCAGGATCGACAACGCGCCCAGAACCATCAGCATGATCGCCGCGACGAGCGAGATTCCGGTGGCTATGCCCTGCTTCTGCATAGGCTCGGCGGGCGGGGCCTCTCGGGTTTCCGGTCGGTAGGTCATGGGAGTGCCTCCTTGTTCGACGCCGGGGGAGAAGCTTCAGAGTTGCTGCGGATCCCAGGTCGCGACAGCCCAGCTCACCACCACGCTCAACACGACGACCGCGATCGACCACGCCGGACAGTGCGGCAGCGCCAGGAAATTCGCCACGATGACCACCGCCGCGATTCCCTGCAGAACCGTCACCGCGGCCAGTGTGAAGAGCATCGTCGCCGCCGCCGGCGAGATTCCGGCCGCGACATTCTCACGTCGTATCAGTTCTCGCACAGGCGCGGGCCCGGACGACGATGCAGGAGCCATGACGAGCCTCTCGTCGGCGGCATTTTCGTCGAATCTACGCTCGAGGCGTCCATTCTGTGTACACAAAATACCGTCGTTCCGGTATCACCCGGAACGGGTGAGGACGCCTCGGCGCAGTAGTGCCGACACTGGATATTCGCGTGATCGATCGCGCCGCGTTTCGAATGCGCGAGCGAATACCGCGTCGGGAGAGGACGAGCATGCGCCGTGACCCCCAGTGCGGATGGACCCGCCGGTACTCGGCGCGCTGAAGATGCTGTCGATCCCCGTTGTCGTTACGGTGTGTCCGGTGGAGATCGGGTTTCTGCAGGAACTGCTCATGACCGCCCCGTCGGCCCCGGGACAGTGTCCGGCCTGCCTCGGCCGGTGGGTGACCATCCCCATCGCGCACTGAACGCCGCGACCATGTTCCGGTTGCCTGTTCTGCGGAAACTGCCCGGCGTGGCCACCGCCGCCGGCTATCGCGGGGAGTGGCTGCGCGACGACATCACGGCCGGTCTGGTGCTGACAGCCCTGCTGATTCCGGCGGGTATGGGCTACGCCGAGGCGGCCGGGCTGCCCGCCTACGCCGGTCTCTACGCCACCATCGTGCCGCTGCTCGCCTACGCGCTCTGCGGACCGTCGAAAATCCTTGTCCTCGGACCGGATTCGTCGCTCGCCCCGCTCATCGCCGCCGCGGTGCTGCCGCTGGCGGTGGCAGGGGATCCGGAGAGCGCGCTGGCGCTGGCGGGTGTGCTCGCAGTCCTGGTCGGCATGATCCTGCTCGTCGGCGGGTTCCTGAATCTCGGGTTCGTCACCGAATTGCTGTCCAAGCCGATCCGCCTGGGATATCTGAACGCCATCGCGCTGATCGTGATCGTCGGGCAAGTGCCCAAACTCCTCGGCTTCTCCGTCGACGCGCCCGGCGTGTTGCGGGAGATCGCCGAGATCGGGCGCTCGGTGGTCTCCGATGGCATCGACCCGGTCGCGGCGGCGGTCGGCATCGGATCACTGGCTGTCATCGTGGCGTTTCGGGTATGGCTGCCCACGGTGCCCGGCGTGCTGCTGGCCGTCGCCGGGGCGATCGCGGTGTCGGCGGCTGCCGGGCTGCCCGACGACATCGGCATGGTCGGCGCGCTGCCCAGCGGGCTGCCGCTGCCGTCGCTGGGCGGGGTCGAGTGGTCGGATGTCGGGCGTCTGGTGGGACCGGCGGCCGGTATCGCCCTGATCGCGTTCGCCGACTCCGGTGTGCTCTCCCGGACTTTCGCCGCCCGGCACGGCGAGAACGTGAACGGCAGTACCGAGATGAAGGCGATCGGCGTCGCCAATGTGGCAGGCGGGCTGTTCGGCGGTTTCCCCGTCTCGGCGAGCGGGTCCCGCACCCCGGTGGCCGAGCAGAGCGGGGCGCACACGCAATTGGCCGGTGTCGTGGGAGCGGTGGCCGTCCTGCTGTTCGTGCTGCTCGCGCCGGGAGTGACAGCCTATTTGCCCGACGCGACGCTGGCCGCCGTCGTCATCGTGGCCGCCACCGCGCTGGTCGATGTGCGCGGCACCATCCGGCTGTGGCGGATGAGCACGGTGGAGTTCGGGCTCGCGGTGGCGGCGTTCCTCGGCGTCGCGCTCGTCGGTGTGCTGCAGGGCATCCTGGTCGCGGTCGGGCTGTCCTTCGTCGCTGTGGTCGCCCGCGCCTGGCAACCTCACCGCGCCGAACTCGTCCGGACGGCCGACCGGCCCGGCTTCCACGACATCGAACGCCATCCCGACGGTCAGCGCATCCCCGGTGTGGTGCTGGTGCGCTTCGACGCACCGCTGTTCTTCGCCAACGGCGAGATCTTCGGCTCTTTTGTCCGTTCGGTGGTCGAGAAGGCGCCCACCCGGACCGAATGGGTGATCGTCGCGGCCGAGCCGATCACCGGCCTGGACACCACCGCCGTGGACGAACTCGTCGACCTGGACCGCTACCTCGAAGGTGCGGGCATCCAGTTGGTGTTCGCGGAGATGAAGGGCCCGATCAAGGACCGACTCATCCGATTCGGGGTCGGTGACCGGTTCGACGCGTCCCACTTCTTCCCCACCGTCGAAGCCGCGGTCGAGGCCTTCGAACGCCGTGACCACCCCACGAGCGAGTGAGCGAGCACCGAACCGACGATCGGAGATGAGCAGCCATGACCACCGATGACTACGACCGAGCAGCGTCCGCGACTCGGATGTGGTCGGCGCGTCTGGCCTTCGCGCTCACTGCCGCGGCCGCCCTGACTCCGATACTGGGGGCGGGCCTGCGGGGCGCGCTGGGGCTGGTCGGCGTGGGCGCCTGCGCGGTGGTGCTGGTGGTCGCGGCGCTGTACCGGGCGCTGATCACGCGGGGCGCGCTGCGGTGGCTGTCGCTGTGCGTGGCGATCGTCGCGCCGGTGCTAGCTGTCGCGCTGTTCGTTCGCGCGCAGCTGCTGTGGGTGGTGCTGTTGACATCGGTCCTCGTGCCGGCGGCCGTGGCCTGCGCCCGGGTGGCGCTGCGTCCCGATCCGAAGGAAGCCGGGATGCCCGAGTACCCGGCCCCACCGCCGCGTCGGCCCTTCCTGATCATGAATCCGCACTCCGGCGGCGGGAAGGTCGGCAAGTTCGATCTGCGGCGACGGGCCGAAGCGCTGGGCGCCGAAGTCGTTCTGCTCGAAGGGCCGGGCACGGTCGATGTGGAGGCGGTCGCGCGTGCGGCCGCCGCGCGCGGGGCCGATCTGCTGGGCGTCGCGGGCGGTGACGGGACCCAGGCGCTGGTGGCCGGGGTGGCGGCCGAGCACGGCCTGCCGTTCCTGGTGATCAGCGCGGGTACTCGCAACCACTTCGCGATGGACCTCGGTCTGGACCGCGCGGACCCCGCCGCGTCGCTGGCCGCGCTCACCGACGGCGTCGAACTGCGGATCGACCTGGCCCGCATCAACGGCAGGCCCTTCGTCAACAACGCGTCTTTCGGCATCTACGCCGAGATCGTGAAAGACCCCGCCTACCGCGACGACAAGACCGCCACGGTGCTCGAGCAGCTGCCGGATCTGCTGACCGGGCACCGCGGGGCACGGCTGAGCGCGGACATCGACGGGTCGCGCATCGTCGCGCCGCAGGCGATCCTGGTGAGCAACAACCCCTATGGCACCAGCGATCTCGCGGGCCTGAGCCGCCGGGACCGGCTGGACCGCGGCGTGCTCGGCATCGTGACCGTGTCGGTGACCGGCACCGCGGCCGCCGTCGGCCTGCTGCACCGCACCCGGACCCGCGGCCTCACCCAGCGCACCGCGACCGCGGTGACCATCGACGCCGACCACAGTCGCATCCCGGTCGGGGTCGACGGTGAATCGCTGCTGCTCGACACCCCGGTACGGTGCGTCATCGAACCCGGCGCACTGCGCGTGCGGCTGCCCAGGAACAGACCTGCCCGACGCGCCTCCGCCCCGGCCGTCGACTGGGTCCGGCTGCGGCGCTTGGCATTCGGCTGATTCACGCGACAAATGGATCCGCGCGCTCTCCGACTCGAATCCGGATCCGGTCGGCACACCCTGGTCTTTCAGCTGGGCCGACGACCGGTCGGGAATTCGTTCAACGGCTGGTCGACAGGGCCTGACGGGTCGATATCGAATCCGTGCACCACAATTTCCCCGACATGGAAAACGATCGTCCCTGGCAGGTCACCGCTGGGCCGGATAAATCGGCGCGTGGTTCGGACGGATATTCGCGGAAGCGAGCGGCGCCGGCGGTGTTAATCTGATCGAAGTGCGCCAGAAGCTCGGCGCAGGACGCTCGACATCTGTTCGCAAACCCGACAATTCACTTCGCTTCCGGCACATCACGAAAAATACACATTCGCGGTGTGCGACTGGAACGAATAGCGCGATGAGGGATAGGACCGAATGGATTCCGACAGCCCCGGAAACGGAACAGATGGCGGGCTGAATACCGCGGAGCGTGCCGAGCTGGACCGCCTGCGCGCCGAAGTGGCGGCGCTACGGGCCGCAGCTGGCGGTGCGCCACCGCCACCGCCGCCCCGGCTGTCGCGGCAGCGGTGGCGGTGGGCGGCGGTGGCGCTGTTGTCGGTGCTGGTCGCGGTGCTGGCGATCACCTCGGTGCTGTCGCGGTATATCCGCTCCGAGATCCTCGACACCGATCGCTATGTCGCCACCGTCGCGCCGCTGGCCACGAATCCGGCGCTGCAGAGCGAAATCTCGACCCGGATCACCGACGCGATCTTCGAGCGTGTCGATGTGGAGGGGCTGACGGCGGACGCCTTGGCCGCGGTGGCCGAGTCGGTGCCCGCGGCGCAGAACCGGCCGCGGATCGATCGCGCGATAGAAGGTCTGGCCCCGGTGATCGACCGGCAGGCGCGCGACTTCGTCGACGACACCGTGCGCTCCTTCGTGCACAGCGATCAGTTCCAGGATCTGTGGGTGCAGGCCAATCGCACCGCCCACGCCGCACTGGTGCGGGTGGCGACCGGACAGGCCGGACCCGAGTCCGTCGATATCGACGAGAGCGGGACGGTGACCCTGTCGCTCGGCCCGATGATCGAGGAGGTCGGAGCGCGACTGGTCGATCGCGGTTTCACCTTCGCCGAGAAGATCCCCGCGGTCGACAGGCAATTCGTCTTGTTCCGGTCGCCGGAACTGGTTCGCGCCCAACGCGCGGTCGACAACCTCGACAAAGCCGCCGGCGTGCTGCCCTGGCTGACGATCGCCGCCGCGGTGGCGGCGATCGTCGTGGCGCCCGGCGGCCGTCGCCGTCGCGCCCTCGCCTTCGCCGGACTCGCCATCGCCGTGGGCATGCTCGTCCTGGCATCGGCGCTGCTCATCACGCGGGCGGTGTATCTGGACCGGATTCCACCCGACGTCCTGTCGCCGGGAGCGGCGGATGCGATCATCACCACCATGTCGACGCCGCTGCGGACCTCGCTGCGCGCGGTGGCGGTGCTCGGCGGCGTGATCGCCCTCGCCGCCTATCTCACCGGCGCCTCCGCCTCGGCCGCGATGCTGCGTCGCGAATTCGGGCGCGGGATGGATGCCGTCTCGGGCCTCCGGCGCTCCCGGCCGCCGGGCGCGTGGCAGGTCCGGCTCCACCGGTTCCGGAACGTGCTGCGCTGGTCGATCGTCGCCGTGGCCGCCGCGCTGCTCGTGTTCTGGTCCTATCCGACCGGCATGGTGGTCGTCTGGACCGTGCTCGGCGCGCTGCTGGCGCTGCTCGCGCTGGAAGTGCTCATTCGTCCCGCCCGCACCGAACAGGACCCCGCGCCGGCCGGTGTGGGCGCGCCGTAGCGGAGCACACGCATACTGGACGACATGTCCTCGACCGGCCTCGGCGAAGCGGTGCTCGACCTCAGGGTGACGACGGGATGGGCGATCGCCGTCTTCGTCGTCGTCACATCGACGGGTCTTCTCGTCCTGGCTGCGCGCCGTCACCGGCGTTGGCTGCGCGTCGGGCTGGCGACGGCGGTAGCGGGTGCCGTTGCGACGGTCGCGCTCGCCGCCGTGATCATCGAGAAGGTCTGGCAGCCCTTTCCCGACAGCCTGCCTGCGGTGGTCTATGTCTGGTCGGGTGCGGGTGTTCTCGCCCTGACGCTGCTTGCCGGACGGTGGTCGGTCCGCGGCCGTGATCGGCTGCGGCCGTTCGTGGCCGTCGGGCTCGCGGGAGTCGCGCTGGCGGTGGTGATCTGCGCCGCCGGAGGAATCAACGCGGTGTACGACGAGTACCCGACGATGGGCGCCGCACTCGGACACGACGATTACCGCATCGTGCCCTTCGATGCCGCACTGGCGCCCAAGGCGGCACCGGAGGAGCGGGTCCCACTCTCGGAGTGGGCGCCGCCGAAGGATCTGCCGCGAACCGGCGCCGTGACGCAGACCTCGATCCCGGCCACCGTCTCGGGCTTCTCCGCCCGCGCGGCCCGGATATACCTGCCACCGGCGTATTTCGCGGACCCGCGTCCCGACCTCCCGGTGCTCGTGCTCCTGGCCGGTCAGCCCGGCAGCACCGAGGACTGGCTCGTCGGCGGCAGGCTCACCCAGACCATGGACGCGTACGCGGCCGACCATCGAGGGCTGACGCCGATCGTCGTACTCGCCGACGGCACCGGCGGATGGATGGACGACCCGCTGTGCGTCGACTCCCCCCTCGGAAACGCCGCCACCTATCTCGGCGTCGACGTGCCGAACTGGATACGCGCCAACCTGCAGGTCGACCCGGATCCGCGGGCATGGGCGGTGGGCGGTCTGTCCTACGGCGGCACGTGCGCTCTGCAACTGGCGACCACCCGCCCGGAGGTGTATCCCACCTTCATCGACATGTCCGGGCAGGCCGAACCGGTCCACGAGGACCGGCCGTCGACCATCCGGGGGGTCTTCGGCGGCGACGCCGAGGCGTTCGCCCGCAACAACCCCGCCGATCTGCTGGCCCGCCATCGCTATCCCGGCTCGGCAGGCGCCTTCGTGGTCGGGACCGACGACGCCGAATCGCACCGTGCGACCCGGCAACTCGTGACCGCCGCGCGCGCTGCCGGGGTGGACGTGCATCTCACCGAACTGCCCGGCGGGCACACCTTCGAGGTGTGGTCCGCCGGCTTGGAGAAGGAAATCCCGTGGCTGGGTCGTCGCCTCGGTATCGACGCCTCGTGACGATGCCGGGAGCGTCGAGCGCAACCGCCGTATCACAAGGCGGACTCCACGCGGTGGCGGTGACGTCGCGCACACAAGAGCCGCGCGCATACTGGCCGGGTGAGCGATCGCCATGGCGTTCCGTCTTTTCACATCGACCGGGTTCACCAGGCCGAACAGGAGCAGATCGTGCGGCTCCTCGACGATCAGGCCGCGCTGCCCGGCGTGGTGCGCCTACGTCGATGGGTCCGTGACGCACTGGCCGTGCAACCGGGGGAGACGGCCGTGGATCTCGGCTCCGGCACCGGCACCGAGGTCGTGGAGTTGGCCGGGCTGGTCGGCGACTCCGGGCGGGCGATCGGCATCGATCCGAACCCGTCCATCCTGGCGCTGGCCAGGGATCGCGCGGCCGGGACGCGCGCCGCATTCGTCGGGGGATCGGCCTACGCGCTGCCGTTGCCCGCCGCGACTGTCGACGTCCTGCGGTGCGAACGGGTGTATCAGCATCTCGACGAGCCGGCGCGGGCCACCGCCGAGATCGCCCGGGTGCTGCGGCCGGGCGGCCGGGTGGCGTTGATCGACAGCGACTGGCCGACGGCGATCCTCCATCCGGGGGATCCGCAGGTCATCGGTGCGCTGCGCGATCGGATGGACGCGGAGATCCCGAATCCTCGTTCCGGCCGGCGGCTTCGCGGCCTGCTGGTCGAGGCGGGCTTCGCGATCGACGAGATCGGCTCCGAGGCCGTCGTCTGGGATCCGGCGACCGTGCTGCCGATGTGCCGGGGCATCGTGGCAGGCGGCGTCTCGCAAGGGGGTGTCACCGCCGATCAGCGTGATCGACTGATCGCCGATATCGAAGCCGGGATCGCGGCGGGCGACTACCACTTCTCGGTGACGATGTTCGCCGTGCTCGCTCACAAACCCTGACCCGTGGTGTCGGTACGGACGAGCCGGACAACGCCTCGTGCGGTTCATCCGCCGCTGTCGGCTCCCTCGATCCGGTCGCTCTCCCGTCGGGCCGACGGTCCGATCGCGGCCTTGATGCGCCGTACGGTGTCGTCGAGTCGCTGTTGATGGGCGCCCGCCCAGTAGATCCGCGCACAGCCCGTACAACGCCGGAAGGTGTCGTGATAGCGACGAGTCAAGGGCGGAAGCCGGTCGAGGACGTCCGCCTTGGCCACGTCCAGCAGAGGGTGACCGCACCGCAGGCATCGGGTGAACGGGGCGATGCGGTCGGCGAGATCGAGCCGGTCGATCACTTCCACCACCTGTTCGACCGGCTGATCGGCCCGCACGAAGACGCCGTGGGTGACGATCCGGCGCGCGAGCAGCCCACGGTCGCGGGTGAGCAGGATGCGATGGTCGCGAGTGGCGATCTCGGCCAGCTCGGAGTCGTCGGCGGCGAATTCGCAGCGGACGTCGAGGCCCATCAGCCGCAGCAATCGCGCCGCGCCGCCGAGATTCACATCGACCAGCAGGCGTGGTTCCCGCAGCGGCCGCGGTCGCACTCTCGTCGTCGCGGAGATATCCAGACGTTCGAACATCGGGTAGACGGCCAGCCGGTCACCCGCGCGCGGGCGGTGCCCGAAGCCGACGGATTCGCCGTTCACGAGCAGCAGGTCGATCTCGGTGTGCGGGATGCCGACCGCTTCGACGACGTCCTTGACCGTCTGGTGCGGCCGGACCGGCCTCGTCAGCACCCCATAGCGGCCTCGCGCGGGCAGGAAATCGTTGAGCTCGGCGTAGACGCGCATCTCGACGGTGCCCACATCGTGCGGGACGGACCCATCGTCGGGGCTCACGCGGTCAGTCGCTCCTTCTGGACGGTGGCATGGGTCGTGCAGCGCCGGCGCGCCGTCGACCCGGTGGGGCCGACGCCGGGCCCGAAGGCGGAGATGCGATGGATGCCGTCGGCGATCTCGCCTGTGTTCGTCTGCATGTCCGGATTCCGTGGGTGTGCCGACCCCCGGCTCGAAACCGGGCGGTGATCGGAGCCTACTCCCGGCGCGGCCGCGCGAACAGCTCGGCGAGGTCGGTGGACTGCCCGGCACATCTCGTGCGGCAGGTCACGGAAATGCCGTCTACCAGCGATTTCGCCCGCTCCCGTGACGAGCGCCATGCGATGGCATGACATACGCATCAGGTGGTATTGCGATACAAAGACGGCGGTCGGAACAGGCGGCTAAGGATGCAGAATCTGAACTTCGACAGCAACGATCTGGAGGCGACCGAGCAGTTCCTCATCAGTGCCTACAGCCCGATGCGTATCGGCAACGACAGCTCACGGGAGTCGAGCGCTCGTATCCGCCGCGATACGCTCGGCTCGGTGAGCGTGGACGTGCTCGATCTGGGCTTCGACATGCGGTACAGCACCGAGCCACTGCACAAAGTGTGTCTGTGCACGGTGCGATCCGGCGTCATCGAAGAGTCCGATCGTCGATCCGGCGACGAGGTGTTCGTCCCCGGGGACGTGGGCCTGCTGACGCCGCCCGACGTGAACTTCTCCGGTGTCGTCCGCGCTGCGAGCTACACCCTCACCATGTTCGACACGGCCCTGCTCGAACGTGTCGCCTCGGCCGCGGGCCGCCCGGCACCGCTGCGATTCGAGGGGCATCGTCCGATCAGCCTCGCCGCGGGCCGCCGCTTGGCGCACGTGATCGACCACCTGCGAGGTCTTGCCGCCGACCCGCTCACCGCGAGCAGTGAACTGGCGGCCGCGGCCGCGGCGGACTATCTCGCTGTCACGGTGCTGGAAACGATGCCGACGACAGCGCTGCTGGAGCCGACTGCCACCGACCGCAACGACGCGCACTCGGACACGGTGCGCCGGGCCGTCGCCTATATCGAGACGCATCTGCGCGACGACATCTCCGTGGCCGACATCGCGGCCGCCGCGTACGTCACACCCAGGGCGCTGCAACTCGCCTTCCGGCGTCATCTCGACACCACCCCGCTGGGATACCTGCGCAGGTTGCGCCTGGCGGCTGCCCACGAGAAACTGGCCGCCGCCGATCGGGGAGACGGCACCACCGTCACCGCGGTCGCCTCGGAGTGGGGCTTCACCCATCCCGGCCGGTTCGCCATCGCCTATCGCGACCTCTACGGACAGGCGCCGCTAGCGACGCTGCGCAGCTGACCCGGCTGATCCCGCCGCAAGCCCGCGGTCACCCGATTTCCTGCCGAAGTCTTCGTTTTCTGTCCTGCGCGCGCCCGATCAGGTCCCTGAGCGGACTGACCCGCGACCGTTGTTGCTGCAAGGCTGGACCCGGTGGTCGCGGACCGCATGCCGGGCCGGCCCGGTGATACAGGCGCTGGAGGCGTGATGACAGGAGAGATGGCAATCGGAGAAAGATCGGCGAACAACTCTCGACGACCCATCGATTCCCACCGCGGGATCGAGGCGATATCGACGGCACTGGCGCAGAAGCCACCGGACAGCGCCGAGGCGCGGGCACTACGCGAGCAACTCATTCGCCGATGCCTGCCGCTGGGCGAACACATCGCCCGCCGCTACAGCGGTCACGGCGACACCTACGACGATCTGTTCCAGGCGGCGAGCCTCGCGATAGCGCTGGCGGTGGACAGCTTCGACCCCCTGCGGGACAAGCCGTTCGTCGCCTTCCTGGTCCCCGAGATCCTCGGTGCCGTGCGTCGGCGCTCTCGTGACCAGACGTATGCGATGAAGGTCGTGCGCCGCCTCCAGGAGATTCGAGCGAAGATCACGCCGACGGTGGACGCGATGACCCACCGGCTGGCCCGCGTCCCCACCGCGGCGGAGGTGGCCGGGGAACTGGACGCCGACGTGCAGGAGGTGACGCACGCCCTGCTGGCGAACAGCGGCTACCGCTCCCGTGCGGCCACCACGCGTCCGGAGATCGTCACCATCGCGGACAGGACGACGAGCGGCACCCTCGATGAGGCCGAGGACCCGGGATACGAACTCGTCATGCAGGAAGTGGTCGCCTCCCGGGTACTGGCCACGCTCTCGGAGACCGAACGCTGGGTGGTGTATCTGCGATTCTTCCGCCGCCGGCCGCCGGCCCGGATCGCCGCACAGTTGGGCGTCTCACCGATACAGGTGTCGTGGATACTCTCGCGCGCGCTCGCCACCATCCGCGAGTCCACGCCGCGACCGTAGGCGCCGGTCCGGCCGGTGCGTTACTTCAGCATGCTGCCCGCGTCGACGGGCAGGGGGACGCCGGTGACGTAGCGGGCTTCGTCCGAGGCCAGGAAGAGCACGGCGTTGCTGATGTCGGAAGGCTCGACCCACCCGACCGGCAGTGTGTGCATCAACTGGGCGACCGGGGCGAAGTCCGCCGGGCCCGGGTTCTCGAGGTCGGGCCGGAAGAGTTTCATGGTGCCCTCGTTCATGAACAGCGGAGTATTCACATTGGTGGGGTGCACCGAGTTGACCCGGATGGAGTGCGCGCCGAGTTCGACGGCGAAGGCGCGCATGAGGCCGACGACGCCGTGCTTCGCGGCGACGTAGTGGCCGGTGTGCGGGTAGGCCTTGAGGCCGCCGACGGAAGAGGTGAGCACGATCGAGCCGCCGCGTCCACCTGAGATCAGGTGCGGCACTCCGGCTTTCACCGACTTCCAGACACCACCGAGATTGGTGTCGATCATCGTCTGCCAGTCGTCCTCGCTGGTCTCGGCCAGCGTCGCGCCACCGTTGCCGATGCCGGCGTTCGCCACGATGATGTCGAGCCTGCCCAGCTGCTCGACGCCGCTGTCGACAGCGGCGCGCACGGCGTCGTAGTCGCGGACATCGGCCTGAGTGGCCACGATCCGGCGACCGAGACCTTTCACCAGGTCCGCGGTCTCGGCCAGATCATCGGGTGTGGCGTGCGGGATGTCCGGGCTGCCGCCCGCGGGCCCGCAGATGTCGATGGCGATGATGTCGGCCCCCTCCTGCGCCAAGCGCACCGCGTGACTGCGGCCCTGCCCGCGCGCCGCGCCCGTGATGAAGGCGACCTTGCCCTCGACCCGCCCTGTCATGAGACCACCCCGTCCCGCTGTGCCGACAGCCCAATGCTGATCGGACGATCAAATCACTGTGGCATCAGCGGTCGGGGGTGTCAACGGTCGCGTGGGGGGCCGCACCCTGGTCCCCGCGCCCGGCGCTCGGTGCGGCGTTGTCGGTGGGCGGTGCGGTCGGCATCCGATACTGCTCGAGGAAACGCTCCACGAAGGCGCGCAGTTCCTCGTGCCCCTGGGTCATGCCGACGGCGCCCTCGTTGCAGATGATCCGTGCCGCGCCGGTGAGCAGGATCGACATCACCACCGGCGGGAAGGCGTCGGTATCGACGCCGTGCGCGCGCAATACGAGCGTGACGGCCGCGGTCTCGATGTCGCGCACCCGCTCGGCATAGGCCCGCAGTTCCGAACCGATGGCCTTCCGGTGATTCGCCAGCGCCATGAATTCGGTGTTGAGCTGGGTGAATCGGTTCTCGCTGTTGATCACCCAGAGTGCGCGCAGCGGGTCCTGCTCGGCGAGAGCCCGGCGCATGCGCCCGAGGGCGAGTTCCGCCCCGGTGCGCATCACGGCCAGGTACAGGTCGTCCATCGTCGGGAAGTAGTAGTAGACCAGCGCCGATCTGACCCCGGCGCGCTCGGCGACCCGCCGCGAGGTCGCGGCGGCATAACCCTCCTCGCGGATGATCGCCGCGGTCGCCGCCATCAGCCTGCCGCGGGTGTCGCCCTCGGCGGTCTTGCGCGGGCCGCGCCCGGCCATCAGCGCGGCCCGCGTTCGGCGCTGTGAACCCTTGACCGCCCGACTTGCCTCGTGCTACCCATGGGGCACTCTAACATTTGATCGGTCGATAAAATTTGCGATCGGTCCCCGGAGGAAGGCGGGTGGGCCCCGGTGACGGATCCCGCGACAGTCGACTATTTCTCCGACCCGGACATCGCGCAGTACCCCTACGACTACCTCGACGAGCTGCGCAGCTGGAACCCGGTGTTCCGGGAACCGCACCAGGGCGTCGTCGCGGTCACCGGCCACCAGGAAGCCGTCGAGGTATTCCGCGACAGCGAGTCCTTCTCGGCCTGCGTCTCGATCGGCGGGCCGTTCCCGCCGCTGCCGTTCGTGCCGGAGGGTGAGGACATCAGCGCGCAGATCGAGGCCCATCGCGACCGGTTCCCGATCTTCGAGCACATGGTCACCATGGACCCGCCCGAACACACGCGCGCCCGCGCGCTGCTGAGCCGCCTGCTGACCCCGAAGCGCCTGAAGGACAACGAGGAATGCATCTGGCGGCTGGCCGACGAGCAGTTCGACATCGCGTGCGCGCAGGGCAAGTGCGAATTCCTGGCCGACTACGCCAAGCCGTTCGCGACCCTCGCCATCGCCGACCTGCTCGGCGTCCCCGAGCGCGATCACGACGAATTCCTGTTCACGCTGACCGGCAGCACCCGGCCGGGCAGCCGGGTCGGCGCGCTCGATCACGAACCGGTCGGCAGTAATCCGCTGCAATGGCTCGACGACAAGTTCGCCGGATATCTCTCCGAGCGCAGACGCGAGCCGCGCCCGGACGTCCTCGGGGCACTGGCCACCACGCCGTATCCCGACGGCACGATTCCCGAGCTCATCGAGGTCGTCCGGCCCGCCACCTTCCTGTTCGCGGCAGGCCAGGAGACAGTCACCAAACTGCTGAGCTCGGCGGTCCAGGTGCTCGCCGATCATCCGGAACTGCAACGACGGCTGCGCGCGGATCGCAGCCTGATCGGTGCGTTCATCGAGGAATCGCTGCGCTACGAAAGCCCGACCAAGGTCGACTTCCGGCTCGCCCGCCGCACCACCACGGTCGGCGGCGTGCACATCCCCGCGGGCACGGTCGTCATGATCTGCATCGGCGCCGCCAACCGCGACCCGCGCACATTCGAAGCGCCGCACGAGTTCCGGCTCGATCGGCGCAATGCCCGCGAGCACCTGGCCTTCGGCCGCGGCGTGCACACCTGCGCGGGCGCGCCGCTCGCGCGGGTGGAGGGCCGGATCACCCTCGAGCGCATCCTCGACCGCTGCACCGCCATCGCTGTGGACGAGACGGCGCACGGGCCGCGCGCGGCACGCAGGTACGAGTACGAGCCGACGTTCCTGCTGCGCGGTCTGCGCGAGCTGCACATCACCCTCGAACCGGCGGATCGAGCAGCGAGCCGCTGAATCCGACAGCGACCACTTCCGCCCGTCCGGGCCTACGCTCTCGATGTAGCGGATACAACCCACGTCCTGTTCGTAACCGAACGGGTATACGCCGGCCGCGCTGAGGGGTGCCGGAATCGTGTCATGTACCGCAACCGTCCCGTACCGGCGTTGATCTCGGTGTAGCTCCTGAGCCCACACCGGATGCGTGCACGGTCAGCGAGTTGCGATCGGCTATCCGCGTCCTGGCTGTATCGCGGGCCGGGCTCCGGTAGCAGTCAGCAGCGCGGCGAAGGCGAGGGGCATGATGGTCTGATAGCCGATCCACAGCTCGCCGGCCGAGTGGCCGGATTGTCGCGCAAGCGATAGGGCCGCCGCCGTCACTACGAGCCAGCCGGTGTCATAGGCCACCATCAGGCGCAGGTAGGTCCTGACCGGACGGCGACGCAGGTATCCGAGCTCGACGCCGCCTCCGATGAAAAGCGCGAGCCCGCAGGTGATCATCAGCCAGGGCTGCACCCCGAGCCGATGACCCAGGGCTTCGGCGTCGAGGGTGTAGACGCCGGCGAGCAGTATCTTGACCGCACCGTCGGCGATGATTCCCAGAGTCTGTCCTGTGACCGGCACGAGGTGTTCGCGAGTCATCGGCGCACCTGCTCCGGGGATGGCTGGATCCGCCCGGTGGTCCGGGGACTCTCGGCAGTCGCGGATCCGATGATCGTGATGATTGCCAGCGCGAACGCGACCAGGGCGCAGCCGGTTCGGGTGAAGTGGAACAGTTCCCAGCGTCGCAGGATCTCGGTGTAGTCGGCGGGCAAGGCATCCACCCGCCAGTGCTTGATCCGCTGATTGATCGGCACGTTCCCCCATCGGGTCACCACGAACGAGGCGAACACCAACGACGAGGCACTCGCAGCGATCCAACGCTGCCGATGGGTCGATCGGATCGCGAGCAGCAGGGTGCTCGCGGCCGCCAGAGCCATCAGCGATTGCATGACCGGGCCGTTGACCCGCATGAGCGCGGTGTGGAACGTGAACCGTACATCGAGGGGCACTTCACGGAACGCATACAGCACGTTCACCGCGCCGTATCCGAACGCTCCGGCCAACAGGCCGGGGAACAACAACGCGGCTCCCCTGACGGATTTCGACAGCATCAACCACTCCACTCCTATCGCAACATCGAGTTGCGATATCGTCAGCATGCCCGCCTGTCTCCGATATCGCAACTAGGAGTTGCAATGGGTTCTTCCGCGTCCCTGGGACGTGGCGCCAAGGTGCGCTCCGCCGTGCTCGCGGCGACCATCGACGAGCTGAGCGAACGAGGTTATGCCGCTTTCACGATCGAAAACGTCGCCCACCGCACCGGGGTGCACAAGACCACCGTCTACCGGCGATGGCCCGACCGTGAGACCCTGATCGCCGAGGCGTTGACCGACAGCGTCGCCATCGAGATCCCCGTTCCCGACACCGGTTCGATCGACGATGATCTGTGCGCGCTCGCACGCAGCCTCGTCACGTGGGTCAACAGCGCCTCCGGCCGAGCGGTGCTGGCCGTGCTGGTCTCCACCGCCGCGGGCCTGCCCGCACCGCCCAATTCTGCTCGACATGTCTTCCGCGACAGGATTCGGCAGACCCTGCCGGTGGTGACGCGGGCAATCGCGCGCGGTGAGCTTCCCGACGGTACGAACCCTGCTGAGATGATCAAAACCCTTGTGGCGCCGATCTATTTCCGCGTCCTGATCACCGGTGAACCGGTCGATGACAAGACCGCCGACGCCGCCGCTACATTGGCTCTGACAGCCGCACGTACTCGCCAGTTCGTCGATCGATGAACACACTCGTAGCCGCTGAGAAATCGATCGTGGTCGGAAAGACGATTCGCAGCCCGGCGCGCTCAATGCTGCGGGTACGAACGGATCTGGGGCGAGAAGGCTTCCGGCGAACCAGCTCGGCGTCCGGAATGGGACGAATGCTTCGAGCGCCTGCGTCGCGGTGACGAGTTCGTCATCACCCGGCTGTCGCGGCCGGACCGGTGGCCGGCCTCACGCCCTGACCGAACTCCAGATGAGCACGCCGAGCTCGCGGTCGGGTGTTGTGTGGGACCGCCGGTCCCATATATTCTGGATCACGCCACGCAGCTCGCGTGCGCACGGCCGGCGTCGCATCGCCGGCGAAAACGAGGAGGCATCGATGACGCTGTCCGAATCGGCGAGCACAGGATTGTTCGATCAGGCCTACCGGGAAGCGCTGGCGACGCTCTCCGACGGGTCGGTGCACCGAAAGTTCGACCCCTATCTCGATATCGATTGGGATGCACCGGAATTCGCCATAGACCCGAACGACCCGAGATGGGTTCTCTCGGCCGACCACGACCCGCTCGGCGCGACCAGGTGGTACCGCGATCTGGCGATCCACCGGCAGATCGAGATCGGGCGGTGGCGCACCGCCAACGCGATCAAGGTCGGTGCGGCCTTCGAGAGTGTGCTCATCCGCGGGGTGATGCAGTACATCATGAAGCTGCCCAACGGGTCCCCGGAGTTCCGGTACTGCCTGCACGAGATGACCGAAGAGTGCAACCACATCCAGATGTTCCAGGAGCTGGTCAACCGCATCGGCGACGATGTGCCCGGCATGCGGCCCGTCTTCCGCGCGCTTTCCCCCTTCATCGGCGTCGCGGGCGGCTTCGCCCCGGTCATCCTGTTCATCGGGATCCTCGGTGGCGAGGAGCCGATCGACCATTACCAGAAGGCCTTGCTGCGCGAAGGCGCGAACCTACCGCCCGCGGTCCGGCGCACGATGCAGATCCACATCGCCGAGGAAGCGCGCCACATCAGCTTCGCCGACAAGTTCCTCGAGGCGCACGTGGCCCACATGTCCCCGGCGGGCCGGGCAGCGGCCGCTATCGCCTTTCCGCTGGTGATGCGCTGGCTGGCCGGCGAGATCATGGTGCCGCCGCGGTCGTTCGCGCGGAAGTTCGGCATCCCGCGTGAGGTATTCGACGAAGCGTTCTGGCACGCGCCGCATTCGCGGCGGATCCTGTCC
The DNA here is from genome assembly GCF_000308595.1 of Nocardia higoensis NBRC 100133. Taxonomy (GTDB): domain Bacteria; phylum Actinomycetota; class Actinomycetes; order Mycobacteriales; family Mycobacteriaceae; genus Nocardia; species Nocardia higoensis. The sequence goes on from NZ_BAGA01000073.1 coordinate 91,463, forward strand.
GGCTACTTCGGTGACGTACGCAAGCTGGCCGAGGATCTGGGCTTGATGACGCCCGTCGGAAAGAAGCTGTGGTCGCTGCTCCACATCGACGGCGAGCCCTCGCGGCATCGAGGGGAGCCCGTCCGAAGGATCGCCTGACCGGAGCCGGACTCAGCGCGGCGTCCGGACCGCGGACAGCCGGGTGAGTGCGGACAGCAACGGCTCATCCGGGTCGAGATCCAGGTTCTGCGCGCGGGCGGCGCCGTCGAGCACGCTCCAGGCATAGCCCGCGAGTTCGCCGATCAGCCGCTCCCGGCTCAGTGTGCGCTCCGGGCTGCGCACCCAGCGGGTCACGGTGGCCTCGGTCATCGACACGATCGCGAAGGTCATCGTGTCGACCACCGGCTCGTCCACCACACCGACCACTCCGGCCAGCCCCGACACCAGCTCACGGGTGTCGGCCGCGATCCGGTCCTTCAGGCTGCTGATGCCGTCCACGTCGTCCGGGTCGCCGTAGGCGGGTCCGCGGCGGAGGAACTCGTAGAGCCCGGCGTGCTGGTCGATCCAGTCCACGACCACGGCGACGGTGCGGTGCAGGATCTCGTCGATGGAGCCGACCGAGACGTCCAGCGCCGCGGCCAACGTCTCGGCGAACCGGTCGGCAATGGCCGTCCTGGTCCGCCGATCCAATTCGTCACGTCCGGAGAACTGCCGGTAGACCACCGATTTCGCGAGCCCCGCCCGCTCGGTGATCCGCTGCATCGGCACCTCGGCGCCGGGTGGGCTCTCCTCGAGCAATTCGACGAGCGCCGCGACGATCCGCTCCCGCCGCCCCTCGTTGTGCGGCTGCCAGCGCGCCCGCCTGCCGCCGGCCGGCGGATCCGGTGGGTCGAGGGTCGGCACGCACCCGAGTCTAGAGCAGGGCTGACACACTCTGGACCCGATCACAAGGGGTATCGGGTGAGTTCGTCGGGTATCACAAACACTGCCGGTACCCGGTCGATACTCGCGTGAGGGCCGTTAGGTTGAAGCGCTGCGCTACTCGGGCGGAAGGAATCTCCATGACCCCACCCCCCACGACCGATCCGGACCTGATCGTCTCCGGCCGGCCCGCTTCCACACACCTGAGGGATGTTCGCACGATTTCGCGCCGGATGGTCGGGCACTTCGTCCAGAACGTCGCGCCCTGCGGGACGCTGCCCGGCGAGGCGCTCAGCGGTGATGTGACCGCCGTCACCCGGGTGTGTCTCCAACTGGCGATGCGGATGCTCGACGGCGACGAGATCGGCGAGGACATCGACAGCGTCGCCACCGCCGCCGCGGGCTGGGCGCGCGAGGGCATCCCGATCGACACCATCCAGCACGCCATCCACGAAGGCTTCAAACTCAGCTTCGAGGTGATCCAATCCCAGGCCAGCGCACAGGATTACGAGAGCCTGGTGAAAGTCGCGCGCCGGTTCATGGAAATCCTCGACACCGTGACTGCGGCCGTCTCCTCGGCCTACGTGCGCGAGCTGCGCGCGGTGGTGAGCGAGCATCACACCGCGGCGCACACGCTGACCTCGGCGTTGCTGGCGGGCAACAGCACCTCGACCATGGTGCGTGAATGCGGCATACCGCTGGCCGAGGAGTACCACGTTGTGGCGCTGGCCATTCCGCCGCACCGCGACGAGCGCAATCCGGCGCTGGACGCCGGTGTCGTGGCCAGGCGCAAACTGCGCAGACTGCAAGCGGAACTCGCGACCAGATGCGGCGAGACCGCCCTGTCACTGCTGAGCGTGGACGGCGGCACCGTCCTCATCCCGGTCCCCACCTGTGCCGACCGGGACCTCGACGAGCTGGTCGCCGGGTTGTCGACGGCCGCACAGGTGCCGGTCCGCGCGACCGTCGTGGCAGCCGCGCCCGCGGAGATCCCGCAGGCCGCCGACCAGGCGCACGAGCTGCTGGACATGGTGCATCGGATGCACTGCGAGTCGGGACTGTATCGATTCACCGACCTGGCGCTGGAGTACCAGCTCACGCGGCCCGGCCCGGCACTGGAGTTCCTGGGCGCGCTGCTCGATCCGCTCGAGGAGTACCCGGAGTTGCTGGAAACACTGCGCGTGCACATCGCCACCAACCTCAACCGGCAGCGCACGGCCAGACTGCTGCACGTGCACACCAACACCGTCGACTACCGGCTCAAGCGGATCGGCCAGCTGATCGCCTTCGATCCGACCAAGCCGGCCGGCCTGTGGTATCTGCGATCGGCCCTGGTCGCCCGCACGCATCACGTCAACGAACGCCCGGCGGCGCACGATTTCGCGGATTCCCCCGTGCGCATCGGCAGGCGCGCCTGACTCCCGCCGGTCACCGTGGCACGGTGACCGGCGCCAGGCAGCCGGCGATCCCGTCGACCAGCGAGCACAGGCGCGGGTCGCGGGTGGGCCGGTAGTCGGCGGGGACGCCGCCCGCCCGGGTGATCTCGCGGTAGGCCGCCACGGCATCGGTGGGTCTGCGGGTAAGCGTCGGGTCGGTGCGCACGTCGACCGTGTAGAGGCCGAAACGCGTACGGTAGGAACCCCACTCGAAGTTGTCGGTCAGAGTCCAGTAGTTGTAACCCATCACAGTCATGCCGTCGGCTACGGCACGTTGCAGCCAGTAGGCGGTGTCGCGCAGGTGATCGGCGCGACCGTAGCCGTCGGCGCGCGGCTGCCCGTCATCGGTGGGCATGCCGTTCTCCACGATGTAGAGCGGTTTGCCGGGAAATGCTCGGGCGTAATGGCGCAGGGCGTAGTAGATGCCCTCGGCGTGCAACGGGTTCTTCCAGAGTTCCGCGATGCTCCACTCGCCGGTCAGCGCGTCGGGGGAGAGGCCGTAGTAGTAGTCGATCCCGATGTAGTCCAGCCGGGCGGCGATCTTGTCCAGCAGCGGCTTGTTGACGAGGTCTTCGACGGCCGGGATGTAGGGCACGTTGCTCGTGACCATCGCGCCGGGCTGCACGGCGTGGATATGGTCGTAGATCGCATTGTGCGCCTGGGCGATCCGGTCGTGCATGGCCGGCGCGTCGCCGGCCGCGAGACCACCGAGGGTCACCTCCCTGACCTGGTAGACCATCGGCTCGTTGAAGGTCACCCACAGCGGATCGGCGTACGCGTAGCGGTCGACAACCCGGCGCGCGTTGGCGAGCCAGGATGCCACCATCCCCGAATCGCCCCAGCCGCCGCGGTCCACCTGCCAACCCGGATACACCCAGTGGTCCAGCGTGATCATCGGCCGCATCCCCGCCGCCCGGATCGAGGCGACCACGTCGTCGTAGAACCGGAAACCTGCTTCGTCCCAGGTGTCCGGCGCGGGCTGCACCCGTGCCCATTCGATGCCGATGCGATACACCCGCACACCCAGTTCCGCGGCGAGCGCGATATCGGAACGGTACCGGCCGTGGAAATCCACCGAGTTCTGGTAAGGATCCTCGGTTCTTCCCCGGGCGACATAGCGCGACCAGTTGCTGTCCGGGGCGTCCCCTTCGGATTGGAAGCCGGAAGAGGCCACGCCCCAGAGGAAATCCTGCCCGACCGGGGCGATCGCATCGGGTGCGGGCACGCTGCTCGCAGGCCCCGGATTGCCGCTGACGAGCAGAGTGAAGGTGGTCGCCAGGCCGGCGAGAGTCAGTCGGCGACGAGAAGACATCATGCTCCTGGTTCCGAGGCGGGGGAGTCCGGTCCTGGGCCGACGAATCCCATCCCGGCGGGGTAGGGGGTCACTTGCAAGGCAGTATTCCGCGCGGGGGAGTGCGGTGAGCCCGTCATCGGCAATTACGTTGTGGGGCAGCTGTTCTCGATGCGAGCCGGAGCTGCTCGCGATGTTGCGGGTGCCGGGACCGGTTCATCCGAGATCGACAAAAGCCAATGTCGGTACGTAGATATGCGCATCTAACTATATAAATCCACCCTTCACCCACAACCCGAACCTCCGACCTCACGCCCAAAACAAACAAAGACAAGCGGGGGCGGGGTCTGCAGTCCAGCCGAACTCGCAGTACCGCCACGAGAGTGGCAGACCGTTCTGTTGCGGCTGGACTGCCGGCGCGCGTGGTGACCGGTACGGTCGATTCCGACCGAGTGAAGATTCGACAGGTGGTGTGCCGGCGATGGATCCATCGCGCTGTGTAGTGCTCGTGCCGGTGGGTGGCTATATCGAGCCCGAGTGCGCGCGCGGGCTGCAGGAATTGGAGCGGCGTGGCTTTCCGGTTCGTCGGGTGCCGGGTTTCTCCGCTATCGACCAGGGACGCAGCCAGATGGCCACCGACGCTCTGGCGGACGGGTTCGACGAGCTCATGTGGATCGACTCGGACATCGGCTTCGATCCGGATGCCGTGGATCTGCTGCGTTCCCACGACCTGGCGCTGGTGTCGGGTATCTATCCGAAGAAGGGGCTGCGTGAACTGGCGTGCAGTCTCATGCCGGACACCGAGCGGATCGACTTCGGGGAAGCCGGTGGTCTGCTCGAGATCCGCTATGCGGCCGCCGGATTCTTGTACACCCGGCGAGAGCTCTACGAGAAGATGGCCGTGCACGAAGGCCTGCCGGTCTGCAATCGACGGTTCGGACGCGGCACCGTCCCGTATTTCCTGCCGCTGCTACTGCCGCAGGGAAAGCGTGACCACTGGTATCTGGGCGAGGATTACGCGTTCTGCGAGCGCGCTCGCCGCAGTGGGTTCGGCGTCTTCGCCGACACCCGAATCCGGCTGGAGCACATCGGCCGCCACGGTTACACCTGGGAGGACGCGGGCAGCACACGCGATCGGTTCGCGACCTATACGTTCTACGTGACCTAGCCACCGGTGCGTTGCCGGAGTGCCGACCGGCGCGCTACCGGGCCTCGGTCAAGGTGGCGTGGACGTAGTTGTGGTCGGAGCGGTCGCCGCTGTTGTCGACATCGGCGTCGGCGATCCGCAGCCCTCGGACGACGATGTGGTCGATGTCGCGGGAGCGGCCCGGTTCCGACCGGGGGCGGGTCGGCCGGGCGGAAGCGGGGAGTGTGGCGACGGTGAATTCGGGCAGGTGCGCGGCCACGGCTTCGCGGGAGGTGTTGAAGTCGCCGAGGATGACCATGGGAGTTCCGGGGTGGGCGCGGGCGAAGCGGGCCAGGCGGTCGAGCTGGCCGCGATTGCGCCGGGCCCCGCTGAGATGCGTTGCCACCACTATCGGTTCGCCGACCTGGACGGCGAGGACGCCTTTGCCGGGATCGTCGGGGAATGCTTCGGCGGCGATCTTCCGGGCGGGCTGGTCGAGGATCAGCACCAGGTACTCCGCGGGCTCGGTGAGTTCGGCGGCGACCCGCCGCGGCGTGGGCATGCGGGGATAGCGGAAGTGCAGCACGGTGCGGTCGGGAAGGGCTATGCGCAGGCTGTTGAGCAGATCGCCGCTGACCTCCTGGAGGGCGATGATCTGCTCGGGTCTGCCCGCGATCCATTCGGTGACCGCGGTGATGCGCGCGGCTTCGTCCGGCCACCGCTGCGGCGCCTCCTCACCCCAATTGTCGGCGTGGATGCGGTGCAGGACGTTCCAGGTGGCGACCGTGATCATCGTGAACCGATGCTACCGATTCGTGCGCGCTCGTCGCGGTTCCCGGTGTGTGGCGGGCGAATCGTGCCAAGATGGCGAAATGGCCGCGAACCCGTTGCCCAGGATTGCCCGTCGGCTCGCGCAGTGGCGGTGGGTGATGCGCACCGGCCCGGTGGTGATGCGGTTGGAACGGCTGTCCCGGCGATTGAGCGGCGGCCGTATGGGGGTGCTCGATCTTGCCGGCCTGCCTGCTCTGGAACTGACGGTGCCAGGCCGCAAGACGGGCATAGCGCGGACCACCGCGCTGCTGTATGTGCCGCTGGACGGGGACTATCTCGTTCTGGGATCGAACTGGGGCAAGCCTGCCCACCCGGTGTGGTCGGCGAATCTGCGCGCTGCCGAGACCGCTGTCGTGCACGCCGGTGGTGAGCGGTTCCGGGTCCGGGTCGTGGAGGTGACCGGTCCGCGCCGGAGGGAACTGTGGGACCGGGCGGTGCGCTATTGGCCGGGTTACGCGATGGAGTGCGAGCTTTCGGGTGGGCGCGAGTTCCGGATGTTCGAATTGCGGCGGATCTACGGCGCTGGAGAGTCCGGTGCGGCAAGTTCGACCGAGTGAGCGCGGATCACGTCGAGGACTTCCGGTAGCGAGGTATATCCGTCGGAGGCCAGGAAGTGCCCGGCACCGGTAGGTCGGGGCGCGGCTGTGGCGGCGGCGACACGCAGGGGGCAGGCTGGAGAGGGAACTGGATCGGGCTGCTCTCTAGGAGATGACGACGATGATGTTCTGGTACGGCCACGACATGAGCGGATGGGGATACGCCTGGATGAGCATCGGGACGGTGCTGTTCTGGGCGCTGCTGATCGCGGGCATCGTGCTGTTGGTCAGATACGCCATGGCGTCCGACAGCCGTCAGCCGCCCGCGCCGCCCGGGCCGCCGCCCTTCGGTCCGGAGCAGGTTCTGGCCGATCGGTTCGCTCGCGGTGAGATCGACCGAGACGAGTATCTGGACCGGTTGAACACTCTGCGCGGGCCCGGTGCGCCTCCACCCCGGTAGGCGGTAGCCCGATGTCCGGGATGCCGTTGCCTGAGTCGATCGTGACGGCGGGCGGTATCGGAGGCATGCGGTATTCGTCGGCTCTGGTCGCCTCGCGGCAGCCCCCGGCGTATGTGGATCGGCGACGGACAGCGGGGATTCGGGGTGGTCGGTCAGGCGGGCCGAGCGTCGCGTGCCAGCGCACACCAGGTGGTAGTTCAGAGTCCGAGTTTGGTGACGGCGTTGTCCTGGAGTGGGTCGGCGGTGCGGATGTAGCCGTGCACGGTGCGCGGGTTGGACCAGCGTCCTTGGCGCATGATCTCACGGTCGCCTGCGCCGCCGAGCGCGGCTTGGGTGGCGAAGCCCGCGCGCAGGGAGTGGCCGGAGAACAGAGCCGGGTCGAGTCCGGCGCGGGCGGCGTAGCGTTTGACGAGCTCGGCGATGGCGCGACCGGACATGGGGCGCTCACCGATATGGCCGTGGCGGGTGATGGTGGGCAGCAGGGGCTTTTGGTCGTATTCGGCGGGTAGGCCGGTGAAGCTGTGGCAGCGGTGGATGGCGGCGTCGGGGCGCGGGCCGCGGCAGTGCTCCTGGACCGCGGCTGTTCCGCCGCGGTGGTGGGTTTGCAGGATTCGCAGCCAGTCGGCGTAGGCGCAGACCGGGCAGGTGTGCGGATGGCGGCCGCGGGGCAGGGCGACGCGGTGTTCGGCGGTGCCGGTGGGGTCGGTTTTGGTGGTGGGGAGGTGAATGAGCAACAGCGGTTCGCCGGTGCTGTGGTCGGTGCGCACTTCGATGTCGCCGATGCGGAGTCCGGCGAGTTCGCTGCGCCGGAGGGCGCCCGCGAAGCCGACGAGCAAGGCCAGGGCGTCGCGGCGGCGGGCGGGTTCGGTGGGCCAGCCGGGTTCGGGCAGGCCGTCGAGGAGTTGTTCGAGGGTGTGCAGCAGGACGGGGCGTTTTCTGGTGGGCGCGGTGCGCCGGGTGCGGCGGATGCCGCGCAGGGTCAGGCGCACGACATCGGAGCGGGTGGGGGAGGCGAGGCCGTTGGCGGCGTGCACCGCGGCGATGGCGGCCGATTTGCGTTCGAGGGTGGCGGGGCTGAAGGCCCAGCCGCCGTCTTCGCGGGTGGCGTCGGCGGCGGCGGCGAGGTAGACGGCGACGTCGAGGGGTTCGGCGGGCAGCGCTTGGCGCCCTTCGCCCGCGCACCATGCGGCCCATGCGATCCAGTCGGTTCGGTAGGCGCGCAGGGTGTTCGGCGATTGTGAGGCTTCGAGGTAGCGGCCGAGCGCGCCTGCCTGCCCGTCGTCGAACCGTTCGCGCACCAGGCGCAGGGCGGCCGTGTCGACGAGCACGCTGCCCACACCGCGGCGGAGTTCACCGCGCACGGAATCCGGTAGCGCGACGACTGTCGCCGATTCTGTCGTCACGCGCTCTCCTTCATGATCGTCGTGGGCAAGGGTTTCGCCGGTGCTGTGACGCGAGTTGCCCCGACCTGCCGTGGTCGGGGCAACGTCATGTGGGTGGGTGGTGTTCGGCGGCCGGGTGCGCCGACGGGCCTCCGTCTCAGCCCTTCAGGCTGGTGAGCAGTTTGCGGGTGCGTCCGGCGGCTTCGCCGCTGTCGAAGACGATGCCGACGAATTCGGTGGCGCCCGCGTCGAATACGCCGCGGACGCGTTCGGCGACCTGTTCCTCGGTGCCGACGATGGCCATGTCGGCGGGGCCGGTGACGCCTTCGCGGTCCATCATGGCGCGATAGGACGGGAGGCTGCCGTACATCCTGAAGACCTTGCCCGCGCGTTCGCGTGCGGCTTCGGGTTCGTCGGTGACCAGGACCGGGAGGGCGCAGACGATGCGCGGCGCGGTGCGGCCCGCGGCGTCGGCGGCCGCGGTGATGGTGGGGGCGATGTGCTCGCGGATGGTGGTGGGGCCGGTCATCCAGAGGATGGTGCCGTCGGTGGCTCGCCCGGCCAGTTTCAGCATCTGTTCGCCGAGTGCGGCGACGAGGACCGGGATGCGGCCCGCGTCGGGCACGGTGAGAGCCAGGTTGGCGGTGACGGTCTCGCCGGTGACCGACACCGGGTTGCCGTCGAGCAGCGGGTTCAGCACGTCGAGGTATTCGCGCATGTGCCGGACGGGGCGACCGAAGTCGTAGCCGTACATGTTCTCGATGACGATCTTGTGGGACAGGCCGATGCCGAGGGTGAGCCGGTCGGGTCCGACGGCGAGGGCGGTGCTGCGCGCCTGCTGGGCGAGGGCACCGGGGTGGCGCGGGTAGGTGGGGACGACGGCGGTGCCGATGGGGATTTCCGGGACCCGGCTGCCTGCGATGGCGAGGGCGGTGAGCGCGTCGACGCCGAAGACGTGCGGCAGCCATGCCGAGTCGAACCCGTCGTCGGCGGCCCGGCGCAGTTCGTCGGTGAACAGGCGCAGGCTGTCGGGGCCGGGGTGTTCGTTCAGCAGGATTCCGATCCGCACGGCGTCTCCTTCTCGTGGTCCCGGTGGGGGAGTCCGATCTTGGTACTTGCCCGAAGCCTACGCGTCGGCTCGTCCCCGTCGTGGGGCATCGGCTACCAGTACTGCGCGATGCGTGGTGTGGCGGTCGGGGATGCCGACGGGGTGGTTTGCCCACGGCGCGGAGCCTGTGGGATTGTGGTGCGTCATCTCTGTGAAAGGGCTGGTCGTGACGCTCGGCATGGTGCTCGGTGATCCCTCTTCTCGCGCTTCGACGCGGGAGCGGTAGCCTCGCCTGCCCTGAACGCACGTGCCTCGCGCTGGCGCGCGGGTCGTTGCTCCTGCTCCTCGTCGAAGTGATCTGCACGTTCCCGCACGCGATCACGAGGAGTACCTGGTGTCGACGATCCGATGGACCGAGACGAGCACGGCCCGTTCCGCCCGATGGCATTCCGAGAGCGCCGCACCGCCGCCCAGGCAGGTCGTCGGCGTGGACGACAGCATGAAGGCCGGCATCGCCTACCGGTTGGCCTGCGAAGGCACCGACCTGTTGTGGCGGGGCGACTTCCACAACGGCCGTCAGTTGTTGCGGGCGCTGGGTCGCCGCGTCGACCGCAAACCTGCCGGGCGAGGCGACAGCCCGGCCGAGTCCTTCCACCTGCATCGTCGGTCGCGTAACCACCGGGCGCGCGTGCTGGGCAGGTTGCTGGTTCTGCTGGACGACGATTACCGCCTGGATCTGCGTAGAGCTCCCGACGTGCGGGTGGCCTGCGCCGAGGCCTACGGGCCGTCCGGCGAGCCGCTGGCGGTCTCGTTGACCGAGTTGCTGGGGGTGATCGGGGCGCATCAGTGGCGGAGCAAGGGGGTGCGGGTGCCTGCTCTGGATGCGCGAATCCACCCGCACTACGGTGTGTTCTCCCCGGTCAGGGGTGAGTACGTCGATCTCGTCGCCGGTGCGCCGCTGCCCGCGTCGGGCACCGCTCGGGTCGCCTTCGACCTCGGCACGGGGACGGGTGTGCTCGCGGCCGTGCTGGCGCACCGCGGTTTCGGCCGTATCGTCTGCACGGACATCAGCCCGCGCGCTCTGGCTTGTGCCCGGGAGAACGTCGGCAGGCTGCGCCTGACCGACCGCATCGATGTCCACGGTCCGGCCCTTTACCCCGACGGTCGGGCCGACCTCGTCGTCTGTAATCCGCCGTGGATCCCCGCGCGGCCCACCTCCACCGTGGAGCAGGGCGTCTACGACCCGGACAGCGACATGCTGCGTGGCTTTCTGGACGGACTCGCCGATCATCTCGAACCGGGTGGCGAAGGCTGGCTCGTCTTGTCGGACCTGGCCGAACACCTGGGTCTGCGGTCACGTGGTGATCTGCTGAACGCGATCGCGGCGGCGGGGTTGCGGGTGGTGGACCGGATCGACACCGGTCCGGCGCATCCGCGAGCGCGGGACACCGCCGACCCGCTGCATTCGGCGCGGGCTGCGGAAGTCACGTCGCTGTGGCGTCTGGCCGTCCGCTGAGTCCGCGCGGGCCGCAACGGTTTCGGTGGCGGTGGACCGCTGCCGGGCGGTCCGGTGAGTTCAGCGCAGGACTCCCCGCGACTTCATCCCGCGGCAGTAGACGACGAGTCCTGTCGTCAGCAGTAGCACGCCGATGTCGAACACGGCCGGTTGCGGGCCGAGGGTATGCCAGCGGTCGCCGAATCCGAAGGTGAGGACGGCGAGGATCAGCAGCCCGAGCAGTCCGGTGGCGGCGGCCGGAACGGATCGTCGGCTGCGGGCGAGCAGCAGGATCGCGGCGAGGAGGGTGCTCCAGATGCCGATGGTCCAGAAGACGGCCGGTGCGAGTGGGTAGTCGGTGAAGTACCGGATCTGCGCGCTGTCGTAGTTCTGCGCACGGAAGTAGGTGGCGTTCTCGCTGAGCGCCATGGCGTGGTCGTAGGCGCCGACGCCGTAGAAGAAGACGGAGGCGCCGCCGACGACCCAGAGGTGCCAGGGGGTCGCGCGTGGCGTATCGGGCGTTGTTCCGGCCATTTTCGCGCTGCCCTCCGATCGCTTCATCGCGCGATGGGTTGATGAGGCCCGTGTTCGGGTTCGCCGAGTGATCAGTGTGCCGCGTGGTGTCGTGTCGAGGGTTCCGGCGCGCCCACGGGAAGATCACGAACCGGCGGCGCGGCGTGCGATGTCGGCCGGGGCGGCGGCGATGACGGCGTCGAGCGCGGCCATGGATTCCTCGAGGTCGGTGATGGCGCGAGCGATGCGGGTGCGCTCCCGGAGGAGCGTCAGCGCCATGAACGTGAACAAGGGATTCGCGACGCTTGCGGCATTGTGCGCGGGCGTCTTCGATCATCACCACCGTATGCCACGGGGGAGTAGAGAACACGCCGCGTAGGTGAGGACGGCTGGTCACTCTCCACCCACCGCGGCACAGTGTTTGCAGGTCGGGTCTGCAACACATGCCGTGTACGCGCCAACGTCAACCTGTCGGAGGTTTCCGATACATCCCCGGTCGGGAGAATCGGCAATGGGCGTGTGTCGACCACCGACCAGAACCCCGACGGGCAACGCGACGCGCTCACCGCGGCCGGCGTTCCTCGACAAGCTCGCCGCGCGACCGGAGTTGGACAGGCACTACTGGTCGCGACCCGGCCCGGCGACCAACTGGTGGTCACCGAACTCGACCGTCCGGGTCGCACTCTCGGGCATCTGATCGACCTCGCCGCCGATCTCGCCGAACGACAGGTGGATCCGGTGGTGCTCGATCAGGGCAGTTCAACTGAAATCTCCTTCTCCAGCGGGGCAGGTCGGGTGCGACCACCAACTGGATCGGCTCAACTCACGTGCGACCAGAGCAGTTCTGGTGCGACCGGACACACGTGACGTAGTTGGACGTCGGTACCACCGAGCACAGTTTTCGACACCCGTTCCGTCACTTTACGTTGCGTGTGCACACGCAAACGGAAGCGTGACGATATTGGCGGGTGCACCACCGGAACGCAGGGGCTCGCCGGAGCGCTCGGAGTCTGACCTCCGATAAGGTTCACTTATCGGAGGTCAGACTTGACGGAGTCGTCGGACGACATCGAGCGATATGTTCCGTCGTAATACGTTGGATTCAACGAAAACAACGCTACGATTCTCCGGTGTCCAGCGTGTGCAACTACCCCGGCTGTCATCGACCCATCACCCGCGGCGGGGGCCCGGGCCGGCCCTCGGAATACTGCGATCACCCCGACCACACCCGCTGGCGGGCCTGGCGTGAGCGGCAGAGGCTGCAGCAGGGAGCTGATCAGCCCCCCGGCGCAAACGTCACTGTGACGCAACAAGGCCCGGTGACGGCCGCGCGGTTGCGTGCCGATGAACTGCTCACCCAATTCCGGAATCTGGCCGAGCAGCTGAACACCACCCTCGGCTCGGCGGTGGCCGAACTGTCCACGCTCGCCGATCCCTCGGTGGCTGAGGCGCAGGTCCAGGCCGTGCAGGCCGATGCGGCCCGACGGATCGCCGAGGCGGAGATGGCGGCGGCGGCGGCCGAGCAGGCGCGCAGAGAAGCCGATGAGGAAAGGCGCGGGGCCATGGAGGCCGCCGACGATGCCGCGGCGGCGGCCGAGCGCGCCGAAGGGCTCATCGCGGAGGCGAATTCGGCGCGGGAGGAGGCACTGCGGGAAGTCGAACAGGTCGTGGCGCGGACCTCCGATGAGATCTTCGCCGTCCGCAGCGAGACCGAGGAGCAGATCAGGGCGGCGCGGCAGGAGGCGGAGCGGGAGATCGAGCGGATCAGGCAACAGGCCGAGGAGGACATCCGGGGCGCGCGGGCGAAAGCGACCACCGAGATCGAACAGGCGCGTCGCGAAGCCGCCCAGCAGATCACCGCCGCGGCGTCCGAACGGGACCTGGCGGTGCAACGCGCTGCCGACGCCGATCGTAGTGTCACCCGCACCGAGCAGATCGCCGCCGAACGTCAGCAACTGCTCGAGGAGACCCGCACCGAACTCTCCCGCCTCCGAGGCGAACTCGATCGGGCACGCGGCGAGCTGGATCGAGTCCGTGCCGAAGCCGACCACGCTCGCCGTGCGGCCGAGGCGGCTCTGGCAGCCCAGCGCAGCGAGGCCGCGGAAACGCTGGAGCGGGCGCGCGCCGATGCGGCACAGCGGATCACCGCGCTCGACGATGCCCGCGCGCAGACGCTCGCTCGCGCCGAGCGTGCCGAGCGTCAGCTGGACGATCTTCTGACACAGCGACGGCCGGTGAGTGCGACCGAACCGACGTAGATGAGTTCGCACCGGCGTCGGCCGGTCGGCGCGAACCGGCGCGCAGTGGCGAGGGGTCCGCAGAACCGGCCCGTGACCCGGATGGGTGGCGGTCGGCCGATGGGGATCAGTCGGTGCGCAGTCGTGCGTGCAGATGCATGTCGTGGCGGCCGTCGTGGTGACGCCCCGCGCCGCGCAGGGTGCCTTCGAGTGGGAAACCGCATTTGGCGGCGACGCGGCAGGACGGTTGGTTGAGCACCGAGTGGGTGAGTTCGATGCGTTCGAAACCGATGTCGTGGAAGGCCCACCGGATGAGCAGGTGCGCGGCGCGGGGTGCGACGGCTCGGCCGCGCCAGGCGGGCATCGTCCAGTAGGCCAGTTCGGTGACGCCTTCGGCGAGGTCGGTGCGGCGCAGTCCGATCCGGCCCGCCAGCTCGCCGCCGCAGGTGATGGCCCACTGACCGTGGCCGGTGGACCACGCCGAACGCCAGCGGGGCAGCCACTGCCGTACGTGGTCGATCGATTCCGCGGTGCGCACATGCCAGCGGCGGATCGCGCTGTCCTGGAACGCCTCGAAGACCGCGGACGCGTCGGTGTCGGCCCACGGTCGCAGTTGGAAGCCGTCGGTGTCGGTCAGTATCGGTTGCGGGGCAGTGAAGGCGGCAGGGTCGATCACCGGCGGCATCAACTCGGGCATCGGTTCATTGTCCGCCGGTCGGGATGCCGGCACAGCGGAGTCGGGGAAGTCCTGTGGCCGGAAGGTGTTGTGGCGAGACGGGACAGGCGACGTGCCGGGCATCGCGAAGGTGCCACGTTCGCCGCACGCACGCTTATATCATGGTGTTATGCCCGACAACTATGGTGGAAGGCAGGTCGCGTCGCAGGTCCGCGGTGGGCGGGAAGCGATGCTGGTGCTCGGTGCCGCGTCGGTGGTGCTGGGCGTGGTCGTGGCGCTGTGGCCGGACAAGTCGATGCCGATGCTCGAGCTCGTTGTCGGTGGTTATCTGGCGTTGAGCGCGGGTGTGCAGGCGGTGCTGGCGTGGGCGCGCGGTTCGGGTGGGCGCTGCGGGGGTTGCTGCTGATCAGTGCCGCGTTGACGGTCGTGCTCGCGGTGTTGTGTGTACAGGGCGGTAATTCGGTGCCGATGCTGTCGATGTGGCTGGGCACCGGCCTCGCACTGCGGGGAGTGACCCAGGCGACGGTGTCGGTGTGGGACGACCAGCTGGCCGATCCGGTGCGTCACGAACTGTCGGGGCTGTTGACGCTGGTGGTGGGTATCGTGCTGCTGCTCGTGCCGCTGGAGTCGACGGCGGCGTTCGGCTGGGCGACCGGGGCGGGGTGGGTCGTGCTCGGCGCGGTGGAATTCGCGCTCGCCGGGGTCGGGCGTGGCGAGACGCGGACGGCGTGGTCTCGGCGCGGGTCGATGAATCCGATCGCGTAGTCCCGGTCGCGGTCAGTAGGCTCCTTCGCCCTTGGCGACCGTGTGCAGGGTGCGGGTGATGATCGACAGATCCAGTGCCATCGACCAGTTCTCGACGTAGGAGATGTCGAGTTCCACCGACTCCTCGGGGGAGAGGTTGGAGCGGCCGCTGACCTGCCACAGGCCGGTGATGCCGGGGCGTACCAGTAGGCGGCGGCGCATCACGCCGTCGTAGGAGTGCACCTCGCGGCGCACCTGCGGGCGTGGGCCGACGACACTCATCTCGCGGCGCAGCACGTTGAAGAACTGGGGCAGCTCGTCGAGGCTGTACTTGCGCAGGAACCGGCCGATGGGGGTGACGCGCGGGTCGTTCTTCAGTTTGAAGAACAGCGGATTGCCGCCGTTGGCGCTGATCAGCTGATCGGCCTTGCGGTCGGCGTGGGCGTACATGCTGCGGAACTTGATCATCCGGAAGGGCTTGCCGTCCATGCCGATCCGCTCGGAGAGATAGAACACCGGGCCGTGGCTGGTGCATTTGACGGCGATGGCGATGGTCAGCAGCAGCGGGGAGACCAGCAGCACGACCAGCGCGGAGAAGCAGATGTCGAAGACGGCTTTGCTCAGTGACAGCGCGCGGTCGTATTGGGGGCGTTCGATGTGCAGCACGGGCATGCCGCCGAGCAGTTGGGCGGACATGCGGGTGCCGGAGATGTCCATGACGCCGGGGGCGACGATGAGCTCGACACCGAAGGAATCGAGATCCCAGGCCAGGCGGCGGATGTCGCGTGGGCCGAGCCGGTCGGTGGCCATGACCACGACGGTGTCGGCTTCGGTGCGGCGGGCCGCGCGCAGCACCGAGCGGTCGTCGCCTGCGACGGGGATCTCGCGGCCGGCGACGGAGAGGGTGACCGATTCGGCGGGGTCGGCGCCGGTGGAGGTGCACACGCCGACCACGTCGTAGCCGTAGTGGGGGTGGCGGGCCAGGGTGGTGGCGATCGCGGTGGCGGCGTCGACGCCGCCGACGACCAGGACCGATCGGCGGTAGCGGCCGAGGGCGCGGTGGCGGGTGGTGTGCCCGCGCCACAGGGCACGGGTCACCGCCAGGCCGATGAGGCCGAGCGGCATGGACACGATCACGTAGTCGCGGACCTGGTCGAAGTCGGTGACGACGGCGGTGATGGCGGTGACGCCGAAAGCGCGCAGTGTCGCGCCGGCGAGCCTGCGGTATTCCTCGACGAGGCCGGTGTGGTGGGAGCGAGAGTCGTTCCACCCCAACCCGATCGACCATGCCAGGATGATTGCGACGGAGAGCGCGGTGGCGGCGACGGTGCGTTCGGGAGCCCAGCTGAGCAAATTTCCGGCATCGGTGCCGACGGTGACCAGTTGAGCGAGCAACACCGCGGCGGTGACGACGAGGGTGTCGGTGGCGACGAGGCGGCGTAGATAGATGGCGCGCCAGCGGTCACGCTCGCCGGGACGGGAGAAATGCAGATCTACGGCACCGCTGGTGCCGGTGAGATCGAGGACCATCGAGAGAAATACCTAGCTTGAACCTTGAACCGTCGTATTCCGCCCCTGGTGAATAGGGGGACGGAATGCCTGCCTGTGACAGCACGTCCGGCGACGCCATGCGTAGACGATTCGAAGCCGGGCCGATCTGTTGCGAAAGTATTGCCACATAAGCACGTTGGGCACAAGTGCTGGGATGCAGATCACAGTGTGGCGGGATCGCCGCAGGGTACGCGCGTACGTGAGTTACGGCTCAGAGCGGACTCGACGGTGTGATTCAGAGTCCGCCCATGGGGACGAATCGATAGCTATCGGTGTGCTGAGTTCGGATCGGGACGAGCGTCGTCCGAACGAAGGACTCGCGAATTCGGCGTTCGGGTGCTAGCTTTCCGGGGTCGGCAGAGAAGTCGCTTCTCGGGCTGCGGGGCGCCGCCGGCGATTAAGGTTTTGTTCGAGTGGAGCCCGGTGTTGCGTTGTCGTCTGTGTGACTCTTCTCGGTTGAGCAGTGTGCTCGACCTGGGAGCCACACCCCCGTGTGAGAAATTCCTGTCCGCCGAGGAGCTGGACCGGCCCGAACCCACCTATCCGCTGCATCTGCGGGTGTGTGAGGACTGCCTGCTGGCGCAGATCCCGGCATTGATCACCCCGGAAGAGACCTTCACCGAATACGCCTATTTCTCCTCCTATTCCGATTCCTGGGTGCGCCATGCCGGCGAGTTCGTCGCGGGCGCGATCGCGCGGCTCGGGCTCGGTGGCGACTCGTTCGTGGTCGAGGTGGCCAGCAACGACGGGTATCTGCTGCGTCATGTGGTCGATGCGGGCGTGCCCTGCCTCGGCATCGAGCCGTCGGTGAACGTGGGCGCGGCCGCGCGCGCGGCAGGCGTGCCGACCCTGACACGGTTCCTGGATCCGGAACTGGCCGCGCAGGTGCGGGCCGAGCGCGGGCCCGCGGACCTGGTGGTGGCCAACAATGTGTACGCCCACATCCCGGACCTGCTCGGGTTCACCCGCGCGCTGGCCACGCTGGTGGCGGCCGACGGATGGATCTCGATCGAGGTGCATCACGCGCTGAATCTGGTGCGGTACGGACAATTCGACACCATTTATCATGAGCATTTTCAGTATTACACGCTCGATTCGGCGCAGCGCGCGCTGGCCACCGCCGGGCTGGCCGTCGCCGACGTCGAGGAACTGAGCACCCACGGTGGGTCGTTGCGGATCTGGGCCCGCCCGCGCGCGGTCGCCGAGCCGACCGCGCGGGTGGGGCAGGTGCTCGCCGCCGAAGCCGCCGCCGGCCTGCACACCGTCGCGGGCTGGGACGCGCTGCGCACCCGCGCGCAGGCGGTGCGCCAGGATCTGCTGCGGTTCCTGCTCGAGCAGCGGGCGGCGGGCAAGCGGGTCGTCGGCTACGGCGCGCCGGGCAAGGGCAATACGCTGCTCAACTACTGCGGGATCCGGCCGGATCTGCTCGAGTACACCGTGGATCGCAACCCCTACAAGCACGGCCGGTTCACCCCGGGCACCCGGATACCGATCCACGCTCCCGAACGTATCGACGCCGACCGCCCGGATGTGGTGGTGGTGTTGCCGTGGAACCTGGAGGCGGAACTGACCGCCCAACTGGCCCACATCGGTGCATGGGGCGGGCGGCTGGTGTTCCCGATGCCCACGGTGCGGGTCGTCGAACCGGTGGAGGTCGGTGCGCGGTGAAGGTCGTACTCTTCTGCGGCGGGTACGGCATGCGCATGCGATCCGGCGACGGCGACGGCGTACCCAAGCCGATGCAACTGGTCGGCCCGCGCCCGCTGATCTGGCATGTGATGCGCTACTACGCGCACTTCGGGCATACCGAGTTCATCCTGTGCCTGGGCTACGGCGCCCACCACATCAAGGATTTCTTCCTCGACTACCAGGAGACGATGTCCAACGACTTCGTCATCCGCGGCGGCAAGGTGGAATTGCTCGGTTCCGATATCGCGGACTGGACCATCACCTTCGTCGACACCGGCGTGGAATCGGCGATCGGGGAGCGGTTGCGCCGGGTGCGCCCGCACCTCGACGGTGACGAGATGTTCCTGGCGAACTACTCCGACGTGCTCACCGACGCGCCGCTGGACGTCATGATCGAGAAGTTCCGGGCCTCCGGGGCGGCGGCGTCGATGATGATCGTGCCACCGCAGTCGTCGTTCCACTGTGTGGATGTGCTGCCGAGCGGGGAGATCAAAAACATCA
Source organism: Nocardia higoensis NBRC 100133 (assembly GCF_000308595.1). Lineage (GTDB taxonomy): Bacteria > Actinomycetota > Actinomycetes > Mycobacteriales > Mycobacteriaceae > Nocardia > Nocardia higoensis. Next base: position 109,879 of record NZ_BAGA01000073.1, read on the forward strand.
CCCCGGTCGCGCAGCTGCCGATCTGGGAGAACGGCGGGTTCTTCGTCCTCACCCAGGAGATCTTCGACCATCTTCCCGAGAACGGGGACCTGGTCGAGGACGCCTGCGGGGCGCTGGCCGCCCAGGGCAGGTTGTTCGGCTACCAGCACTTCGGGTTCTGGAAACCGGCCGACACGTTCAAGGAACGCGCCGAGCTCGACGCGGGCTACGTGCGGGGCGAGCGGCCGTGGATGGTGTGGGAGCGTCCGGCGCGGTGATCACAATGACCCCGTCGCGACTCACCGAGATCGCGGTGCTCGGTGCGCATTGTGACGACATCCCGATCGGCATGGGCGCGACCCTGCTGAGCGTCGCCGCCGCCAACCCGGGCCTGCGGGTGCGCGCGCTCGTGCTCTCCGGCGCGGGTACCGACCGCGCCGCCGAAGAACGTCACGCACTCGAATCCTTCTGTCCCGGGGCCGATCTGGAACTGACCGTGCTCGACGTGCCCGACGGGCGCGCGCCAGCGCACTGGGACCGGATCAAGGACGCGCTCGCGGCGTTCCGGGCGGGTACCGAACCGCAGCTGGTGTTCGCGCCGCAGCGCGGGGACGCCCACCAGGACCACCGGCTGCTGGCCGAGCTGGCGCCCACCGAATTCCGTGACCACGCGGTGTTCGGCTACGAGATCCTCAAGTGGGAGACCGACACCCCGCGCCCGAACGTGCTGCATCCGGTGACCCCGCGGATCGCCCGGCGCAAAGCCGAGTTGCTGGCGCGCTGCTATCCCTCGCAAGCCCATCGGGACTGGTTCGACGACGAGTCCTTCCTCGGGTTGGCGCGCCTGCGGGGCCTGCAATGCCATGCCGCGTACGCGGAGGGGTTCGTGGTGGACAAACTGATCGTCGATTTCGGAGGTACGAAGTAGATGCGTGTTCTGGTCACCGGTCACCAGGGGTACCTGGGAACGGTCATGACCCCGGTGCTGGCCGCGCGCGGGCACGAGGTCGTCGGCTTGGACACCGGCTACTTCGCCGACTGTGTGCTCGGCGCCGAACCCGCCGACCCGCCCGGCCCGGCGCTGGATCTGCGCGATGTGCGGGCCGAGCATCTGGCCGGGTTCGACGCGGTGGTGCATCTGGCGGCGCTGTCCAACGATCCGCTGGGGGCGCTGGTCCCGCAGATCACCCACGACATCAACCATCACGCCTCGGTGCGGCTGGCGCGGCTGGCCAAGGACGCCGGGGTGCGCCGGTTCCTGTACGCCTCGACATGCTCGGTGTACGGGGCCGCCGGTGACGGTCTGGTCGACGAGTCCGCGCCGCTGCGGCCGCTGACCCCGTACGCGCAGAGCAAGGTGCGTGTCGAGGGCGATCTGCTGGCGATGGCCGACGCCGATTTCGCGCCGGTGTTCCTGCGCAATGCGACCGCGTTCGGGTTCTCGCCGCGGTTGCGTGCCGACATCGTGCTCAACAACCTGGTCGGGCACGCGGTGCTCGACGGGGTGGTCAAGGTGCTCTCCGACGGCACGCCGTGGCGTCCGCTGGTGCATGCCGCCGATATCGCCGAGGCGTTCGCGGTGTGCTTGGAGGCGCCGGTGGCGAGCGTTTCCGGGCGTGCCTACAACATCGGCACCGAGGTCAACAACCGGACCGTCGCCGAGATCGCCGAGGCGGTGGCCGCGGTGGTGCCGGGTTCGCGGGTCGTCATCACCGGCGAATCGGGGGCCGATCCGCGTTCGTACCGGGTCGATTTCGGGGCGGCGCGGCGTGAGCTCGGGTTCGAGGCGCGCTGGAGCATCGCCGACGGCGCGGCCGAGTTGTACCGGGAGTACACCGCGCGCGGGTTGACCGCGCAGGATTTCTCGGGGCGGTTCGTGCGGTTGGCGCGGTTGAAGGCTCTGGGTGATGCCGGTGCGGTCGACGCCGATCTGCGGCGGGTCAGGGCCGGTGCGTGAGGTGTCCGGAATCGCGCAGTTGCTGCCAGCTGCCCGCGGCGCGGTCGCGGGCGGAGATCGCGGTGACCGGCAGCGGCCATTCGACGGCGAGGTCGGGGTCGTCGTGGGCGACGGCCAGGTCCTTGGCCGGGTCGTGCGGGCGGTCGATGCGGTAGCAGACGTCGGCGGTGTCGGTGAGCGCCTGGAAGCCGTGCAGGAAGCCGGGCGGGACGTAGAGGTGATGGAAGTTCTCGTCGTCGAGGCGGAATGCCTGATGTCGGCCGAAGGTGGGCGATCCGGGGCGGATGTCGACCAGGACGTCGTGGACGGCGCCGTGCGCGCAGCGCACCAGTTTGGCTTCGCCGCGTCCGCGTCGCCCGTGCAGTCCGCGTACCACGCCGCGCCGCGAGCGGGACTGGGAGTCCTGGACGAACCGTGCGGCGGCGCCTGCGCCGTGGGTGGCGTCGAAGATCTCGGCGTCGAAGGTGCGGGTGAACAGTCCGCGTTCGTCGTGGAACGGTTCGGGAATCAGCAGTTCGACATCGGCGAGTTCGGTGGTCTGGATGCGCACCCGGTGATGGTGCCATGAGCGGGATGTGCCTGGGGTGCAGTGGCACGGCGGTGGAGACGGTGCTGGACCTGGGATCGATGCCGGCGGCGGATTGGTTCCCGCCGGTGCAGCAGCCCTATGACCCGGCGGAGGCGGCGCATCCGCTGGCGATGCTGCTGTGCCGGGATTGTGGTCTGGCGCAATTGGGGCAGGACGACACCGTCACCGAGGAGCCGCGCGGGGTGGAGCCGCGCGCGTTGCGGGAGCAGGCCGCCGATGCGGTCGCCCGGGTGGCGGCCGCGGGGCTGCTGCGTGGGCGTACGGTGCGTGAGTTCGGCAGCCCGCACGGGGGCAGTTGGGCGGATCTGCTGACAGCGCGGGGATTCGGCGTGGTCGATGGTGCCGCCGATGTGGTGCTGGACTGTTTCGGGCTGATGCACGAACGCGATCAGCGCGCGGCGTTCGCGCGGCGCGCGGCGGCCACCGCCGACGGCGGGGTGCTGCTGGTGCAGTACCATCCGTTGCACACGATTGTCGGTGGGGATCAATGGAATGCTTTGCGGCACGGGCATTTTGCCTATTACGGGTTGGGGGTGCTGCGGGACATGCTGGCCGCGGCCGGGCTGTCGGTGGTGCGTGCGTGGGACTTCGAGCTCTACGGCGGCACGGTGCTGATCGCGGCCGTGCCCGGGTGGGCGCGGGCCGACGGGTCGGTGGCGCGGGTGCTCGAGCGTGAGGCACCGATGAGCGACCCGGAGGTGGTGCGCGGCCTGCAGCGTGCGGCCGACCGGCAGTGCGTGGCGCTGCGCGCGGCGCTGGAAGCCGAAGCCGGACGCGGTGCGCGGGTGTACGCCTACGGGGCGGCGTCGCGGGCGGTGGCGTTGCTGTGCCGCGCCGGGATCGATCGTTCGCTGCTGGGCGCGGTCGCCGATGCCGCGCCGGCCAAACAGGGCAGGCGGATGCCGGGCACCGACATCCCGATCATCTCGCCCGAACGGTTGCTCGCCGCCCGCCCGGATCGGGTGCTGCTGACCGTGCCGGATCTGCTCGCCGAAGTGGCCGGTCGCCATCCCGAACTCGACGGTCGATGGTTCTTCGCCGACGACGCGCAGCCGGTGGCGGGGAGGGCGCTGTGAACGCACTCGTCTCGGTCTGCGTGCCCGCCTACGACGCCGAACGCACCCTGGAACAGACGCTGCGCTCGATCCTGGACCAGGATCTGGATTTCGAATTGCTGGTGCTCGACAACGCCAGCAGCGACGCCACCGGTGAGATCGCGGCTTCCTTCGACGATCCGCGGCTGCGTGTCGAACGCAACGAGACCACGCTGCCGATCGGTGACAACTGGAACCGCGCGATCGGTCTGTCCACCGGCGACCTGGTGAAAGTGGTGTGTGCCGACGACATCCTGCTGCCCGGTTCGCTGGCCGCGCAGGTGGAGGTGATGCGCGACCCGGTTTTCGCCATCAGCTCCACCCGTTTCCAGGTGATCGACGAGCAAGGCGGTTTGGTCGAAACCGATCTGGGGTTGCCCGGTCTGTCGGGGGTGCACAGTCCGCGAGCGCTGGCGCGCACCATCGTGCGGCGCGGCCCCGCCGACTTCGGGCCGACCGCCGCGGCGATGTTCCGGCGCGAACATTTCGATCGCGTCGGCGGGCTGCGCGGGGATCTGGTGTTCCCGATGGATGTCGACCTGTTCGCCCGCGTCGGCCAGTTCGGCATGTTCTTCGGGCTGCCGCAGGTCGCCGCCGCCTGGCGGGACTCGACGTTCAACCTGTGCAGCCGCACCTCCACGATCAGCAAGCTCACCGAACTGCTGCGTTTCCACCACCGGCTGGCCCGCGACTGCCCGCGACTGCTCTCGCCGATGGACGTGGCCGTCGGTGACGTGCGGATAGCGAGCATGGCGCTGGAACGGTTGCGGGTGCGGGCGGCGTCGGTACTGCGCGCAGGGCGTGGGTCGAGCCGATGACTGTGTCCACCACGACCCGCGTGCACATGAGCGGGTCGGAGTGGTTCGGCGCCGCCGCGGGCGGGCTGAACCGCTATTTCACCGACCTGTACGCCGCGCTCGCAGCGCGCGGCGACCTGTCGGTCACCGCCGCTGCTTTCGGCGAACCGCCCGAGGGCGGATCGTCGTGGGGGCCGATCGGCGGATCGACGCTCGAACGCACCTGGGCGGCGCGGCGCGACCCGGCCGCCCGCACCGGCGAGCCGCTGATCCTGGATCGGCACTTCGCCCTCTACGGGCCGCCGCGCGGCAGGCATCGACTGGTCGTGCACTTCCATGGGCCGTGGGCGGCGGAAAGCCTCGCCGCGGGGGAGAGTTCGGTCGCCGCGCGGGTGAAGTACGTGGTCGAGCGGGTGCGGGCGCTGCGTGCGGACCGGTTCGTGGTGCTCTCGCAGCACATGCGTGATCTGCTGGCCGGCGACTACGGGGTGGACCCGCGGGCGGTCGAGGTGATCGCGCCCGGCGTGGACCTGGACCGGTTCCGCCCGGCCGCCGCCCCCGCCGAGCGGGAGCGCCCGATCGTGCTGTGCGTGCGGCGGCTGGAGAACCGCATGGGTATCGACGTGCTGTTGCGCGCCTGGCGTGCGGTGCGCGCGGCGCACCCGCAGGCCCTGCTGGTGGTGGTCGGTACCGGCACCGCCGAGGCCGCGCTGCGGGCGCAGGCCGCGCCGCTGGGTGCGGCGGTGCGGTTCACCGGGCGCATCGGTGACGACGAACTCGCCGAGCTGTACACCCGTGCCGCGCTGACCGTGGTGCCCTCGGTCGCGTTGGAAGGGTTCGGGTTGATCGCGCTGGAATCGCTGGCCGTCGGGCGCGCCCCGGTGGTCACCGACTGCGGCGGGTTACCCGATTCGGTGCGCGGGCTCGACCCGAGCCTGATCGTGGCGCGCGGTGATGCCGATGCGCTCGCCGAACGCCTGACGCTCGCTCTGGACGGGAAATTGCCCGACGCCGCGGCCTGCCGTGCGCACGCGGAAACGTTCTCCTGGGCTGCGGCCGCGCAACGTCACGCCGCGCTGTACCGGGAGCTGGCCCGGTGACGCGCGCGGTTTTCCTTTCCCACACCGCCGCGCCCTCCGGCGCCGAACTGGCGACGCTGCGGCTGCTCACCGCGCTGCGCGAGGCCGCACTCCAGCACGAGGCAGCGCCCGGTGGTGCGGCGACCGTGCATCGTGACGGGGTGGGGCGAGCGGAGCCGGTCCGTGCATCGATGCTGCTGACCGAAGACGGTCCCCTGGTGGAGTTGCTGCGGGCCCGTGGCATCCCGGTCACGGTGTGCGGCAACGACTTCGACAGCCGCAGTCTCACCATCGCCGGGTCCGGGCCGCTGCGGCTGATCGGCGGTGCGGTCGAGCTGATCCGGTTGGGCAGGCGGCTGGGGGAGTACGTGCGTGCGGAGGACGCCGACGTGCTGGTCGCGCAGAGCACCAAAGCGTTGCTGATGGGTGCGGTGGCGGCGCGGCGGGCGCGGGTGCCGCTGGTGTGGCAGGTGCACGATCGGATCGCGAGCGAATATTTCGGGACGGTGCTGGCGTTGCTGCTGCGGGTGCTGGGCTGGGTCGTGGCGCGCGGCATCGTCGCCAACAGTCGCGCCACTCTCGCCACGCTCTACACGCGCGGACGTGTCGCCGCCGTCGCCTACCCGGGCGTGGCCGATGGTGTCGAGGAGGATCGCGCACCGCAACGCCCACCCTGCGACACCCGTGTCGTGCTGGTGGGACGGCTGACTCCGTGGAAGGGCCACGAGATCCTGCTGCGTGCCCTGCCGTTGCTGGCGCAGCCGCCGCGGGTGGTGACGCTGGTGGGTGGGACGTTCTTCGGCGAACAGGACTACCGTCGCGAACTCGAGCGCGTCGCCGCCGGACTGGCGGTGCCGGTCGAGTTCACCGGCCACGTCGACGACCCCGGCCGTCACCTGCGTGACGCCGACATCGCCGTGCACTGCTCGGTGACCGCCGAACCGTTCGGGCAGGTCGTGGTGGAGGCCATGCGCGCCGGTTGCGCGGTCGTCGCCGCCGGCGCGGGCGGCCCCACCGAGATCGTGCGTCACGAGATCGACGGTCTGCTGGTGCCGCCCGGTGACCCGGCTGCCCTGGCCGCGGCGCTGGACCGGCTCATCGCCGACCCGGCGCTGCGCAGCCGGCTCGCCGACGCGGGCGCGCGGCGGAGCCGGGATTTCTCGATCGCCGAAACCGCGCGCGTGGTGACCGGTCTGCTGCACGCCGTCACCGGGAAGCGGGTGGATGCGTGGTGAGCCTGGCCGATCAGAAGACCATCCCGATCCGCATCGTCGCCCGGCACTATCCGGTGTCGCTGGACGGTCTGCGCGCCCCCGACTACGACCTTCCCACCGAGGTCATCCCTGCCTTCGCCGACTGGCCGACCGAGAAACTGCCGGTTCTGTCGGCGCGCGCGCTGCAGGCCGCCGTCGAGGAGGCCGAGGGGGTACCGCAGTCCCGTGCGCGGGAACTGGCCGGGCTGTTGCGCGATATCGCCTACGTCAGCTTCGGCAAATACGGCCAGTATCTGGTGACGGTGGCGACGCTGCCGTTGATCGCGCGTGTGCTGGGCACCGCCGGACTCGGGCTGCTGGCCATCGGCATGTCCGCCTACTTCCTGGGATCGCTGCTCATCGACCTGGGCATCACCTCGTATATGGCCGCGCGCGTGCAGGAGTCGGGCATGCTCGGGCCCGACGGGCAGGGGGCCGGTGGGCGAGCGTCCGGGGTCGACACCGGGGTGGTCAACCGCATCCGCGGCACCTATCTGGTGATCCGTGCGGCCATCCTCGCCGCGGTCGCCGTGGCCTTGGTGGTCGTGGCCGTCGCCGGGGCGCCCGAACAGCTGACCATGATCGTGCTCGGGTTGTTCGTCGGCGGGTTCTGGTCGATGTCGGAGGACTGGGTGCTCATCGGCCAGGGCCGCTTCGGTGCCTCCACGCTGTATCAATCCATCGCCCGGGTGGGCTATCTCGGATTGCTGCTGGCGTTGCTGCCGAAATTTCCGAGTGCGGTCATGGCGCTGCTGTGCCTGCTCGGTTCGGCGGTGATCAGCGTCGCGCTCACCTGGTGGGACACCTGGCGCACCTTCGGCGCACCGAGCGCGCCGCGCGGGGTGGGGAAGCTGGTGCGTTCGGCGGCGCCGGTGATCAGCGGGCGGCTGCTGACCACCAGCTACGGTCAGGGTGCGGCCACCGTGTACGGCACTGTGCTCGACGCGGTGTCGCTCGGCCTGTTCTCCGCCTCGGACCGGCTGGTGCGCGCGGTGCAGTCGATGCTCGATCCCATCGGGTTCGCGCTGCTGCCGCGGCTGGCCAAACGCGGGAGCGAAGACCGGTTCTGGCCCGACGCGCTGCGGTCGCTGACCGTGTGCGTCGGGGTGGCGTTCGTGGCGTCGGTGGCGCTGTGGGTGAGCGCGCCGATGTTGATCCCGGTGGTGTTCGGGACCGAATTCTCCGACGCGGTCGCGGTGCTGCGGGTGGAAGCGCTGATCCTGCCCGCGACCACGGTGACCTCGTTCGTCACCACCGCGGTGCTGCCGGTGCGGCAGGACACCAACGGTGTGCTGATCGGCGCGGTCGTCGGCACCTGTGTGGCCGGTGCGGCACTGCTCATGGCGGTGCGCACCCATTCGATGTGGACACTGGCAGGCGGCATCGTTGCCGCCGAATGCGCAGTGGCCGTCTGGTATCTAGCGCGCATGCGCGGACTGTTCGTGCGTGAACGAAGAAGGACCCGATGAAGATCCTGTTCCTCGGCGACGACTGGCTCGGCAGCAATGCCCGCTCGCTCGCCGAAGGTTTCCGAGCACTCGGCCATGAGGTGATCGTGATCGACTCCACCCCGGCGACTCTGCCGCCGCGGCTGTCGCCGTCGTGGATGTATGCCAAGACCCACGAGCAGCGTGCACCGTGGACGGTCGAGCGCATCCACACCCGCCTGGAACGCGCCGCCGCGGAACTTCGTCCGGACATGGTGTTCGGGTTCAAGGCCGTGCACCTGGACCAACGGCGGCTGCTCGACATCCCGGCCTCGCTGCACGTGCACTACAGTCCCGACGACGTCGCCAACCCGGCCAACACGACCGCGGATTATCTGGCGCACGAATCGGAATGGGATCTGGTGGTCACCACCAAACGCCACAATGTGCCCGAGTTGCTGGCACGCGGAGCCAAGGAGGCGTTGTTCGTGCGCAGCGCCTACGACCCGGCGTGGCATCACCTGGCCGCGCGGCGCAGCACCCGCCAGTTCCTCGTCGGTTTCATCGGCGCCTGCCGTCCCGACCGCCGCGACGGCATGGTGTCGCTGGCCCGCACCTACGGTGCGCAACTGCTGGTGTGCGGGCCGGGCTGGCGGCGGGTGCGCCGGTTGCGCACCACCCGCGCCGCGGTCACCGCCGGGGTGTACGGCGAGGACTTCTCCATGACCGTGGCGTCGGTGACCGCGAACCTGGTGCTGCTCAACTCCGCCAACCGCGACACCCACACCTGCCGCACCTTCGAAGTGCCCGCGGCCGGCGGGCTGTTCGTCGGCGAACGCACCGACGAGCACGCCGAGCTGCTCGAAGACGGCGCCGAAGCGTTCCTGTTCTCCAGCCGCGACGAACTCGACGACATCCTCGAACGCTGCTCGCAGTTCCCCGACGAGGTCGTCAAGATCGCCGAAGCCGGGCACCGGCGCATCGTCGAAGGCGAACACACCTACACCGACCGGGCGAGGGAGATCCTGCGTGCCGTTCAGTGATCTGCCCGGCGAGGTCACCGGCAACGGTCCGCTGCTGATCATCGTCGCCGCGCTGGCGACGATGATCGTGGCCGGGCTGCTGGTCTCCGGTGTGCTGCGGGTGCTGCTGATCGCCCAGGCCGTGTACTGGTCGATGTCGTATGTGGCGCGTCCGGTGCTGCTGCTGGTGGTGCGTCCGGACCCGCGCTTCGGTGACAACATCGCCGATCCGCGGCTGGCGGAGATCGGCTACGACATCGGCATCGAAGGCGCGCTCGGGCCGGTCGCGTTCGGGCTGTCGGTGTATGCCGCGCTCGTGCTCGCCTATGCGATCTGGGCGCGTCCGCGGGAACGGGACCGCCGCGCGGCGCTGGCCGGGGATCCCGATCTCATCGCCACCCTGTGGGTGCTCTACGCGCTGGGGACGCTGGCCCGCCTGGCCGGCGTCGCGGGTGGTACCGCCGGGCAGGCCGGTGAGGTCGAAAGCGCCTCACCGCTGTTGAGCCTGCTCACCATGCCGGCCACCCTCGGCGCGGTCGGGTTGCTGGTGTTCGTGCGCCCGGTGCGTAACTCGCACACCCTGGCGATCCTCGGGATCCTGATGCTCGGCGAACTGTGGTGGACCACCGCCATCTCCTCCAAGACTCCGATCCTCGGTGCGGCGCTGGCGATCGCGGTGCGGTTCGCGCTCACCGGCTGGACGCGCGGCAAAGTCGGCGGCATCGCGGCGGTGTCGGTGCTGGGGATCGTCGGGTTCGACTGGTTGCAGTCGCTCAAGACCACTCCGTACCTGAAAGCCGAAGCGGCCAATATCGATGCGGCCTACCCGGAGTCGGTGCGCCCGTTCCTGAGCCTGCTGCGCCGCTTCGACCTGCTCGAGGCCGCCACCGACGCCTACTATCTCGGCCCGAACTCGTGGCTGGGTCCCGGTGAGGTGATCGGGCACCTGGCCAAAGCGATGGTGCCCGGACAGCTGCTCACCGAGGAGAAGATGCAGGCGGGCACCGCGTGGGCTGTGCAGGTGCGTGGCGCGTCGGTGGACATGAGTCAGGTGTCGGTGTCGCTGGCCGAAGGCAATGTCGCCGAGGGCTACGTCCTGGGCGGATACACCGGCGTCGTCATCGGCATGGTGTTCACCGCGGTGGTGCTCATCGGCTGGGGCCGGGCACTGTATGCCGGGCATCTGGTGCCGGTGCTGTTCGGCATCGCGCTCATCGAGGTGCCGGTGGTGTTCGAACGCGGCATGCTCGGCAGCGCCGAAACCTTCGGAAAGTATTTGCAAGTCGTCGTGCTGGCCTGGTTGACCCGTCTGGCGGTGGGTCATTGGCGCCGGCACCGGGAACGGATCACCGAGCCGCCGCCGCGGCCGGTGCCGGCGATCGTTGGGAGTGAAGGAAACCGATGATGGAACTGCCCGACTATCTGCGTATCGCGCGCCGCCGCTGGCCGATACTGCTCGCCGGACCGGCGCTGGGCATCGGCCTGGCCGGCTACCAGGTGCAGGCGAGCCCGCAGACCTACACCGCCTCCAGCAGCATGTATGTCTCCATGGCCACCGGCACCTCGGTCGCCGACTCCTACCAGGGTGGGCTCGCCGCGCAGCAGCGCATGCGGTCCTACCTGGAACTGGTCACCAGCGACACCGTCGTCGACCGTGTCATCGGCCAGCTGTCGCTGGACATCACGCGCGGGGAACTGGCCGCCCGGATCAGTGCGGAATCCCCGCCGGCGACGACCCTGCTGCGTGTCTCGGTCACCGACGAGAACCCCGAACGCGCCCGCGTCGTCACCGACGAAGTCGTCTCCCAGATGCGTGCTCTCATCCACGATCTGGAGACCATCGAACGCAGCGCCGCACCGGCCGCCCGCGTCGCCGTCGTCGACCGCGCCGAACTGCCCGCCGAACCCGATGGTGGTGGCGGCACCAGCATGCTCGCCGCGGGCGCGGTCGGCGGGCTCGTCCTCGGCGCGCTCGGCGCGTATCTGCTCGAACGGTTCTCGCGCAGGCCACGCACGCTCGATGATCTCGAACCGTTCGGTGTGCCGCTGCTCGGCGCCGTCGACCTCGGCGGCCCCGCCGAAACCGCCGACCTGCGTGCCCTGCGCGCCCGTCTGCCCGAAACCGCCACACCTCTGCTGATCACCGGCGCGGGTTCGGGCAGCGCACCGGGATTCGCCGCTGCCCTGGCCGCGACGCTGGCCGCCACCGGGCGGCGGGTGCTGCTGATCGACGCCGACACCACCGGCGCCGGCACCGGCACCCTGCTGCCGGTCACCGCGGGGGACTGGCCGATCCGGGAAGCCCATCTCAACAAGTCCGCCGTCGCCGCGGGGCACGACTACCTCGAGAACGCGACCCTGCGCACCACCAAGATCGACCTGCGCAACATTCCCGCCGCCGCACCGGTCGACGAACCGACCAGCGGCCCGCGCATCCCCGGCGGACTCGACCTGGTGTTGCGCGGCGAAGCCCGCCTCGACGACGCCACCACCCACTGGGCCGCGCGTGGCATCACCGTGCTCGCTCTCGGCGCCGCCGACGCCCGCACCCCCGACCTGATCGCCTCGGCGCGTTTCACCGCGCTGCTCGCCGACGCCGCGACCCGCTACGACCAGGTGATCGTCGAAACCGCCGCGCCCGCCGACGCCGCCGACGCCACCGCCGTGGCGGCCCGCAGCGCGGGTGTCCTCGCGGTCACCGTGCTCGGCGAGGCCACCACCGGACGGATCGAACAGGACCTGGCCGCGCTGACCGACGCGGGTGGGCGGCTCACCGGGCTGGTCGCCGTGCCGTCCAGGCGGACCCTGTGGCAGCGGGTGACCCGCCGCGGCGCCGGCG
>NZ_BAGA01000072.1 GCF_000308595.1 Nocardia higoensis NBRC 100133
AGTTGTCCGCCGTACATCCCGCGCCTGTCGGTGGCGCTCGCCGCGGTGGTCATGAAGACGTTGTCCGAGACCCGCACGAGATCCAGCGCTTCGGCGATGCACGTGGGGATCGGTCGGTCCGGGGACGCCGTCGCCTCGGTCATGATTCCGCCGACCCGTCGGCGGCGGCGACCCTGGTGCCCATGTGTCTTCTCCAGTCGGTGTGTGCGCAATCGTGCGGATCAGATATTCGGCAGGGCCTTGGCGATGGCTCCCGCGTCGATCTTCAGTTGCTGGCCGGTGACGTAGCGCGATTCGTCGGAGGCGAAGTACACGACGGCATGGCTCACGTCCGCCGGATCGACCCACGGCACAGGGATCGCGTGCATGGCGGGGAAGGCGAGCGCCGCGTCGTCGCGGGTCGGATCGGGCAGATCGGGCCGGAACATCCGGTACATGCTCGCGTTGTGCAGCATGTCGGTGTCGACGTTCGACGGGTGGATGGCGTTGACCCGGATGCCGCGTGCCGCGAGTTGCACCGAGAGATCGCGAACCAGTTGGGCGATGGCGCGTTTGGAGTGGCCGTAGCCCGCGCCGCCGGGGCCCGCCGCCGGCTTGTCGACCGCGCCCGCCATGAGTCCGGCCACGGACCCGATGGCGATGAGCGAGGCCCCGTCGCCGAGGTAGGGATAGGCGGCGGCGAAGGTGTTGATCGTGCCGGTCGAGTTGACGTCGACGACATCGAGGAAGGTCTGGGGTGGATTGTCACCGATCGGGCAGATGCCCGCGTTGGCGACGACGACGTCGAGATGACCGAGTTCGGCGACGCCCTCGGCCAGGACGGCGTCCACTGCCCTTCGATCGCGGACATCCGCGGCGCGCAGTACGGCGCGGCGGCCGAGATCCTCGATCAGCCGCGCGGTCTCGTCGAGATCGTCCTGCGTGGCGAGCGGGTAGGTGAGATTGTCGATGGGACCGGGCACGTCGATGCCGATGATCTCGGCGCCCTCCGTGGCCAGTCGTAGCGCGTGGCTTCGGCCCTGCCCGCGTCCGACGCCGGTGATGAACGCGACCTTGTCCCGAAGGCGGCCTGTCATGGGTACTCCTCTGTTCGACCACCGGCCACGGCCGGCAGGAAAGTCAGCTGGTTGCGGCGGCTCGCTCCAGAATGTGGATGCCGCACGCCGATCCGAGGCCGATCACATGCGCGAGCCCCACCTTGGCGCCCGCGATCTGCCGCTCACCGGCCTCGCCGCGCAGGTGGTGGCACACCTCCCAGACATTGGCGATGCCGGTCGCCGCGATCGGATGGCCCTTCGACTGGAGCCCGCCGGAGACATTGACCGGGGTGGCGCCGTCGCGCCAGGTGGCGCCGGAGAGGAAGAGGTCGACCGCGTTGCCCGGTGCGCAGAGGCCGAGGTTGTCGTAATGGACGAGTTCGGCGGTGGCGAAGCAGTCGTGCAGTTCGACCAGATCCAGATCGGCGGGGTCGACGCCGGCGATCTCGTAGGCGCGAGCGGCGGCATTGCGGGTGAGGGTGTTGACGTCGGGCAGCACCTGGCACGCCTCCTCCCACGGATCGGTGGTGAGCACCGAGGCGGAGATCTTCACCGCGCGCCTGCGCTGCTCGGCCGACAGCGTCGCGAGCACCGAATCGCTCACCAGCACCGCGGCCGCCGCGCCGTCGCAGTTCGCCGAGCACATCGGCCGGGTGTTGGGATACGCGATCATGACATCGCTCATGATCTGTTCCAGCGACATACGCTTCGTATAGGCGGCCAGCGGATTCAGGGTGGAATGCGCGTGGTTCTTCTCGCTGATCCCGGCGAACAGTTCCAGCGGTACGCCGGCGTAGGACTGCTCGTGCAGATATTCCATACCGATCTGCGCGAATACCCCCGGCATCGACTCGGTGCCGATACGCCCCTCCAATGCCGCGACCGCACCGAACCGGCCGCGCGGCGTCCACGTCTTCCCGCTGTCCTTCTCGGCCCTGCTGCCGAGCAGGCCCGCACCGGCGAGCTTCTCCACGCCGACCGCCAGACCGTAGTCGGCTTCACCGGCCTTGATCGCCATGATGGCGGTGCGCAGCGCCGTCGCGCCGGTGGCGCACGCGTTGGCGACGTTGTAGACCGGGATGCCGGTCTGCCCGACCTGTTTCTGCAGCGCCTGGCCGAATCCGAGAGCGCCGAGCAGGTTGCCCGCGGCCAGCACGTCGATCTCGTCCATGGTGATGCCCGCGTCGGCGAGCGCGCCGAGCGTCGCTTCGGCGCCGAGGTCGACGGTGTCCTTGTCCGGATGCTTGCCGAACTTCGTCATGTGGATCCCGAGAATCCAGACCGCTTCGGTCATCGGCTCGCTCCGTTCGCGGTGATCTCGTCGGGCTCGAACCCGAAGCCGATGGCTTCGACGCCCTCGTCGTCGGTGCCGAGACTGTAGGTGGCCAGCCGCAGCGGCATGCCGAGGCGGATATTGCCGGGGGTCGCCTCGACATTGATCACATTGGCGCGCACCGAGACTCCGTCACAGTCCACGACGCCCGCCACGAAGGGCACCGGGACGCCGGGTGCGGAGAAGGAGACGATGGTGAAGGTCTTCAACGTCCCGGTGCGTGACACCGCACGTGGGCTGAACGACGTGGCGAAACAGCCGGCGCAGGCGTTGCGGTGGTCGAAGTAGTGCGCACCGCAGTTGTCGCACTCCTGTGCGGTCAATCGGGGCTTGTCGTCGAGGATCAGATAGTCGACGATCGGGATGCGGGATGACACGACGAGTGACCTCCTAGACGTTTCGGCCACTGTCGGCCCAGTACTTGTCGCGGATGACGCGCTTGAGCAACTTGCCCGTCTCGGTGCGCGGCAGGGCGTCGGCGAATTCGATGGTGCGCGGGCACTTGTATCCGGCCAGCCGCTCGCGGCTGTAGGCGATCAGTTCGGAACCGAGCTCGTGCGACGGGGGGAATCCCTCGACCGGTTCCACCACCGCCTTCACCTGTTCGCCCCATTCGGGGTCGGGTACGCCGAAGACCGCGACGTCGCCCACCGCGGGATGGGCCGAGAGGACACCTTCGATCTCGGCGGGATAGATATTGACGCCACCGCTGATGATCATGTCCTTGGCGCGGTCGCAGATGAACAGATAGCCGTCGTCGTCGAGGTAGCCGATATCGCCGATGGTGAACGCCGCGCCGCGCCGGACCGATCGGGTGAGTTCGGGGTCGCCCCGGTATTCGAATCCGGGTCCGCCCGCGGGTTCCAGGTACACGTGACCGATCTCGCCCGCGGGCAGATCATGACCCTCGTCGTCGAGGATGCGGACGGACATGCCGCGGATCGCGCGCCCGACCGTGCCCGGCTTCTCCAGCCAGCGATGCGGCTTGGCGATGGTCGCCGCGCCTTCCATGCCGCCGTAGGTCTCCCACAGCACCGGGCCCCACCAGTCGAACATCTCCTTCTTCACCTGGACCGGGCACGGTGCGGCGGAATGAACCACCGAGGACAGGCTGTCGAGGCGGTAGCGGGCGCGTACCTCCTCGGGCAGCCGCAGCATGCGGACGAACTGGGTGGGCACCATATACGCCGTGGTGACCGAATACCGGTCGATCAGCGCGAGGGTGCGCTCGGCATCGAACCGCCCGGTGATCGCCAGTGCCTGACCGACATTGAGCGCACCGAGGTAGAAGCCCTGGCAGCCGCCGTGATGCATGCCCGTCGAGACGAGGTGCACACCTTCCAGCGGCAGGAAACCGAACGCGCGACCGAACGAACTCATCGCGTCGGCCGCGACCGACGGCTCCGTCTTCGGCACCGCGCGCACGATTCCCTTGGGCTTGCCGGTGGTGCCCGAGGAGTATCGGATCGGGCCGCCGAGGCTGCGCTCGGCGGGTTCGTCGGCCGGCTGACCTGCGCACAGTTCGTCCTGGGTCTCGAAGCCCGGCGTCGCCTGCCCCACGGTGATCCGCAGGACGACGGTGCCGAGGGTATCCAAGTCGCCGAGCCGGTCCGCGTAGTCGGGGTGGGTGACCACGACCTTCGCGCCGGAATGTCGCAGGATCGAGTGGAACTCCGGCTCCGACAGCGACGGGTTGAGCGAGAGGTAGCGCACGCCGATCTCGCTGGTGGCCAGCGGCCAGAGAACCGCGTCGACATCGTTGGGCAGGACGTAGGCCACGATGTCGCCCGCGCCGATGCCGCGCGCGCGCAGGCCGTGGGCCAGGCGATGCGCCGCGGCCGCGAGTTCTCCGAAGGTCGGTGTCCGGCCGCTGGGCGAGTGGACGATCGCGGGCAGGTCCGGGTGGTCTTCCGCGATCCACCACACCCCGAGGCGTCGATCCCATGGATGCTGCACGAGACAGCCCCCTTTCGGGAAATCAGTTAACTGTTTCAAAAGTACACTGATTCAACTGAATCGGGTAGATCGGTGGTGGTTCTCGGTGGACGCGACGGCTTCGAGACGGCGCTGCATCCGGTACCTGGCCACGGCCGTGTCGCCTGCCGCGAGCGCCGCGCCGATCGCGCGATGCGCCGTGTGTGCAACTCGGTTCGGCCGGCGGTGGGGCGACGCGGGGTCGCTGTCATCAGCGGTAGTTCGGGGGTGCGTTCCGTCGTGGCCGGGCGCGCCGCTCCTCGACCGGTGCGTTGCCGATGTGGGTGTAGGCCATGCCGTTCTGGAGGGCGGTCGACCTGGTCATGTCCAGTGACTCCCAGATCGCACGGACGGTGCCCTGGATCGCGATCGGATCGCGCTGCGCGATGGCCGCGGCGATCGTGTGCGCGCGGCTGTGCAACTGCTCGCGTTCGACGACTTCGGTCACCAGTCCCAGGCGCAGGGCGGTCTGGGCGGTGATCCGTTCCTCGGAACCCATCAGTGCCCAGCGGAGCACGTCGCCGAGGGGGACGTTGCGTTTCAGCATGCCGATCGGTTCGAGCGCGGAGACGATGCCGCCGTTGGCGTGTGGATCGAAGAACTCGGCATCGGGCGAGCAGATGATGATGTCGGATTCGTTCAGGAAGTACTGCGCGCCGCCTGCCGCCATACCGTGCACCGCGGTGATCACCGGCTTCCAGCAGCGATGGTGCAGTTTGGGGGAGAGCGTGACACCGGGATCGAAGGTGTTCCAGACGTTCGATTTGACGAACCAGCTCGTGCCCGCCTTGATGTCGGCGCCGGTGCTGAAGGCTCTGTCGCCGTTCGCGCGGAGTACGACGGCGTGGATGTGGTCGGTGTCGCGAATCGTCTGCCATGCCCAGGAAATCTCCTCGGCGCTGCGATCGGTGAACGAGTTCAGTGCCTCCGGGCGATTCAGCGCGATGGTCGCGACGTGATCCTCGCCGACGTCGAATTCTATTGTCTCCAGGGTCATTCGGTCGTCCGGCGCGGCGTTCTCTTCGGTGCTCATCGGAGCGTCTCGTCGTCGTGGTGCGATAGCGCGGGGGTGGCGTGAATCATAAGAATGAGTTTACTATATCGAAGTCGTAGGGGGACCGACTGTGCCGACCCGGGGAGTGAAGATATGGGAAGTCTCGAGGGCAGGGTGGCGGTCGTCACCGGCGCCGGACGGGGTCTCGGGCGAGAACACGCCCTGCTGTACGCCGCCGAAGGCGCCAAGGTGGTCGTCAACGATCTCGGCGGTGCGATCGACGGTTCGGGCAAAGATGTCACCGCCGCCGAAACCGTGGTCGAGGAGATCCAGGCGCTGGGCGGCGAAGCCGTGGCCAATCACGACGACGTCGCCTCGTGGGAGGGCGCCGGGCGTCTGATCGACACCGCGACAGAGCATTTCGGCGATCTGCACGTGCTGGTCAACAACGCGGGCATCCTGCGCGACCGCACCCTGGTCAATATGAGCGAGCAGGAGTGGGACGCGGTCGTCCACGTCCACCTCAAGGGGCACTTCTGCCCGCTGCGTCATGCCGCCGCGTACTGGCGCGATCAAGCCAAAGCGGGCAGCACCGCCGAGCGTTCGGTGATCAACACCTCGTCGACCTCGGGGCTGTTCGGTCAGCCGGGCCAAACCAATTACGGCGCTGCCAAATCCGGTATCGCGATGATGTCGATGATCGCGGCGGGGGAGCTCTCGCGCTATCACGTGCGGGTCAACGCCATCGCGCCCGCGGCGCTCACCCGGCTCACCGCGGGCTTGCCCGGCGTGCCCGATCCGGGCAAGGGCGAGGAGGTCGGCGCCATGGATCCGGCGAATGTCTCGCCGTTCGTGGCCTATCTCGGCACCGAGGAATGCCCGATCACCGGGCGGGTCTTCTTCGTGATGGGTAATAAGGTGCAGTTGTTCCATCCGTGGGCCATCGCCGACAAGATCGAGAAGGCGGGCCCGGACCGTTGGACGGTCGCCGAACTGGCAGCCGAGGCCGGCCGGCTGGCGACGGTGCCGTTCGAACTGAATCACCCGATGCGGGGCTGAGATGGCGGTCCGACGTTTCCCCATCGAGGGCGGTCACGTCCTGATGTTCGCCCGCGCGATCGGCGAGGCCGATGCGCTGTACTCCGACGAGCGAGCTGCGCTCGACGGACTTGCCGGAGTAGCGGTGCCGCCCACCTTCGTCCAGTGCAGCGCGCAGTTCGATCCGGACTTCCCGCTCCGGCCACAGCCGGGCCGGCCGTGGTTCGGCTCGGGCCCGAGCGGATCGACCGCGGGCGCCTCCGGTGGGAGGGGCGAGCGCGGCTCCAGCGCTTCCGCTCCCGAGGGCGACACCGACTCCGCCGATAGAAGCGACAATCCCTCCGGCGGTAGTGCGCTGCACGCCGAACAGCGCTTCGACTACCTCCGCCCGGTGCGGGTCGGCGATGTCCTGTCCGCGACCCAGCGGGCCGGACGGACCTGGGAGAAGGAAGGCAGGCGCGGCGGAAAGCTGGTGTTCACCGAGTCGATCACCGAATACCGCGACGCGGCAGGGGAGTTGGTGGTCACCGCCACCGCGGTGGCGGTACGGACCCGAGCCGTTCCGGCGCGCTCGAGCGGATCGGAGGACCGGTCGTGAGCAGTTCGACCGTGACCGGAATACGGGTCGGTGAAAGTCTCGAGCTGACGCTCGTGGAGGACCTCACCCGGACCAGGATCGTCCAATATGCCGGAGCCTCCGGCGATTACAACCCGCTGCACACCGACGAGTCGTTCGCCCGCGAGGCAGCGGGCGTCCCGACCGTCTTCGCGCACGGCATGCTCACGATGGGCATGACCGGCCGGGTGGTGACCGAGCGGTTCGGCACCGAGAACCTTCTCGGCTACTCCGCCCGGTTCGTCGCCCAGGTGTGGCCGGGCGACACGCTGCGCGCCCGTGCCACCGTCGAAGAGATCACCGGCGACCAGGCGAGGCTGAGCCTTGTCACCACGAATCAGCGTGACGAGACCGTGCTCACCGGCACGGCCGTCGTTCGTATCGCCCACCGACGCGAAGGATGAGACCGAGATGTCGACAGCGGTGGAGACCATGGAGTTCACCAACCTCGCCGACGGGGTCATGTTCGGCAACCCCTATCCGCGATACGAATATCTGCGCAAGCACGCGCCGCTCTCGCGGGTCAAGGCCCCGAGGATGGTACCGGGCATCGGCTACATGCTGACCAGGTACGACGACGTCATGACCCTGCACAGCGACCCGAGGTTCTCCTCGGACGCGCTCGCCCACGGCGGCTTGGCGAAGTACTCCTGGCTGGTTCCCCCGACCCTGAAGCTGCTGACCCAGACCATGCCGTTCAAGGACGACCCCGACCACAAGCGCCTGCGCACGCTCGTCCACAAGGCGTTCACCCCCAAGCTGGTCGCGGGCATGGCCGACGCCGTGACCCGCATCGCCGAGGAACTCGCCGACGAACTCGCCGCCGAGCGTGAGGTGGATCTGGTGAGCGACTACGCGGTGCGGCTGCCGCTGTCGGTGATCGCCACGATGCTCGGGGTCGGCGCGGCCGACCGCGATCGCTTCCACACCTGGTCCCATCGGATCTCCGCGACCGGTGGCAACGACATCGTCCGCCTGGTGAAGACGATGGGCACGAGTCGCAAACTGCTCGCCTTTTTCCAGTACCTCGTGGACGAACGGCGCGCCGCCCCCGACGAGGGCCTCATCTCGGCGCTGGTCGAGGCGCGCGACGAAGACGACAAGCTCGGCGACCGTGAGGTTCTCGGCATGGTCTTCCTGCTGCTGCTGGCCGGTCACGACACCAGTTCCAACCTGATCAGCTCGAGCGTGCTGGCCTTGCTGGACAATCCCGACCAACTGGCGCTGCTGCGCGAGACGCCCGACCTGATCGACAGCGGCGTCGAGGAATTGCTGCGATACACCAGCCCGGTGGCATGCGGTGCGACCCGCTTCGCCACCGAGGATGTGGAGATCGCGGGATCGGTGATCCCCGCGGGCGCCCCGGTGCTCGGCATGATCATCTCGGCCGATCGGGACGAGTCCGCCTTCCACGAGCCCGACACGCTGGACCTGACCAGGAAGCCGAACAAGCACCTCGCGTTCGCCTTCGGCTCGCACTACTGCCTGGGACATCCGCTCGCGCGGCTCGAGGGGCGCATCGCCCTGCGCACCCTGCTGGAGCGCTTCCCGAACATCGAGGCGACCACGCCGCGTTCCTCGCTGCGCTACAAACCGACGCCGTCCCTGCGCGGACTGCTGTCGTTTCCGGTGCGGGTGAGCTGACATGAGCGGATCTGTCGACGCGCCACAGGAATTCGACTATGCCATCAGAGACGAGGACATCGAGCGCGCCCGCCTGCTGGTCGGCCTGGACGCGCCGACCGGGATCGACGAGTACTACCGCACCGCCACCGCGGACGGCATCCGCAATTTCGCGCGCGGGTACGGTGACGACAATCCGCTGTTCGCCGACCCGGAATACGGCAGAGCCACACGGTGGGGCAGTCAGATCGCGCCGCCGATGATCCCGATCGCCATGTGCCGCAAGACGCTCGGTGATCCGCTCCCGGAGGACCTCCGGCGAGCCACCAAGGGGCTGTTCTCCGGTGTGCACCTGTTCGTCTCCGGCCAGGACACCGAATGGTTTCGTCCGGTGTACCCCGGCGACGAGCTGTACGCCTTCGGCGGGCTGGAATCGATCGAGGAGAAGCGCAGCGATTTCGCCGGTCGCTCGATCATCCGGGTGAACCGCTCGGTGCGGGTCAACCAGCGCGGCGAGGTGGTCGCGATTCTGCGCACCATTCTGATCGCCACCGAGCGCAAGAAGTCGCGTGAACGCGGCAAGTACATGAACATCGAGCCCGCCATTTACACCCCCGAGCAGATCGCCGAGATCGACGAGATCTACGCGGCGGAGCGGCCGCGCGGCGCGCAACCCCGGTATTTCGAGGATGTGCGGCCCGGCGACGAATTGCCGAAGATGGCGAAGGGGCCGCTCACCCTGACCGACATCATCTCCTTCCACGCGGGCGGGTACGGTTTCGCGCCCTACGGCATCGGCGCGGCGCGGATCGGGTACCGCAACCGGCAGCGGGTGCCGAAGTTCTACATCCCCAACGCCGCCGGGATCCCGGATGTCGCCCAGCGTCTGCACTGGGAGAACGAGTGGTCGCAGTCGATCGGCAATCCGATGGCCTACGACTACGGCGTCACCAGGGAATGCTGGCTGACCCACTACCTCACCGACTGGATGGGCGACGACGGGTGGCTGGTGCGCCAGCACGACGAGATGCGCCGATTCAACTACATCGGCGACACCCACATCATCACCGGCACGGTGGTGGGCAAGCGCGTCGAGCACGGAAATTGTCTGGTGGACATCGACTTCCGCGCGACGAACCAGCGTGGCGAGGTCACCGCCCCCGCCACCGCGACCGTCGCGCTGCCCAGCCGTGAACTCGGTCCGGTTCTGCTGCCGAAGCCGGAGCCCGGGCTCGAACGCAAGGCGGTGGCGATGATGGCGCGCCACCGTGAGCTCGCGGCGGAGCGATCGGATGGGTGAGGCAACCGCCGGCCCGGCCACCGACGCAGGCGTCACCGTCCGCACCGGAACAGATCTCGTCACCGCGCGGATCGTCGACGGGGTCGGCGTGGTGACGCTGAATCGGCCGCGGCGTCGCAACGCCTTGCATCCGGAGATGTTCGACGGCGTGCCCGTGGCGCTGGAGCGTTTCGCCACCGATCCCGAGGTCGGCTGTGTGCTGATCACCGGTGCGGGCTCGGCGTTCTGCGCGGGCGGCGATGTGCGCGACGGCCGGGCCCGCCGCGCCGCGGAGGTGGATCCGCCTCCGTCGGTGGCGCAGCGCAGTGCCGCGCTCACCGAGGATGCGCGCATGGTCCGGCTGCTGCACGAGTTCCCGAAGATCACCCTCGCCGCTCTGCCCGGCCCCGCCGTGGGGGCCGGAATCGGCATCGCCTTGTCGACGGATCTGCGGATCGCAGGCCGGTCGGCGGCGCTGATCCCGGGGTGGGGCAAGCTCGCCCTGTCCGGGGATTTCGGCGGAACCTGGTTCCTGTCCCGGCTGGTCGGTCCGTCCAGGGCGCTCGAGATTCTGCTCGACGGCTCGCCGGTCGGCGCGGAAGCCGCGAGGACACTGGGCTTGTTCAACCGGGTGGTCGAGGATGCCGAGCTGTCCGCGGCCGCGCTGGACTGGGCCCGCGAGCTCGCCGCCGGGCCGCGTCTCGCCTGGGCGCGGATCAAAGCCAATGTCGCGCAGGCGCAGTACCTCTCATTGGCCGAGGCGCTGCCGCTGGAAAGCGAGCGGATGGTCCGCTCCGGTGCGACCGCCGAGCACAAGGACGCGGTGCGGGCCTGGCTCGCCGCCGCCGCGGTGAAGAAACCGCGATGACCCCACGCCGAGAGATCGAGTGCCGAGCATGACCGACGCCGAGAACATCCCGACCGACCTGCGCGCCTGGATCACGGCGGTGACCGGGGCCGAGACCATCACGCTGCGGCGCGTCACCGGCGGGGCGAGCCGGGAAGCCTGGTTCGTCGACGCGGATCCCGGCACGACACCACTGTTCCTGCGCTACGACCGGCGAAAACCGCGCCCGGGCAGTGCGTTCCACACGCTGCAGGTGGAGGCGGAGATCCTCTCGGCACTGCATGCCGAGGGCGTGGCCGTGCCGCGGGTGATCGCGGTCCACCCCGAGCAGCAGGCCGTGCTGATGGAGCGTGTCGGCGGCGCCACCTGGTTCCGCCTCATCCGGGACGAGGCCGAACAGGTCGGCGTCGCCAAGGATTTCATCGAGAAGCTGGCCGCGATGCACCGCATCGATCCTCGCGAACTCGATATCCCTTCCCTGGGCGAGGTGCGCACCGTCGGTGAACACGTGCGCGAGGAGATCGCCGCGATGCGGGCCAGGGTGGCCCGCAGGAAGGCTCCCGCGCCACTGCTGAGCTTCTGCCTGGACTGGCTCGAACGCCATGTGCCCGACTACGACGGGCCGGTCGTGCTCGTGCAGGGCGACACCGGCCCGGGCAATTTCCTGTACGAGAACGGCAAGGTCACCGCGATCGTCGATATGGAGCTCGCCCACTACGGCGATCCGATGGACGACATCGCCTGGCTGTCGCTGCGGACGGTGCAGGACACCTTCACCCACTTCCCGTCCAGGCTGGCCGAATACGAGCGGCTCTCCGGCCACCGGATCGACACCGACCGGATCTGGTACTACCGGCTGCTCGCGGAGACCCGTCTGGCCACCCAGAACACCGCGAGCATCGACGCGCGTGTCGCGCCGACGCCGGGCTCACCCGACGCGGGCACCACGATGATCTACGCGATGCTGCATCGCAGGCTGCTGGTCGAGGCCCTGGCACAGGTGGTCGGCATCGAGACCGAACGGCTCGCCATCGATCCCGCCGTGGCGGAATCTCCCTATGCCACCAGCTTCGACGCCACCCTCGGCATTCTCGAGCATGTCGTCGGGCGCGAGGGCGATCCGCTGGCCGCGTTGTGGACCAAAGGCGCGGCCCGGCTGGTGAAATTCCTACGCGAGGTCGACCGATGCGGCGCGGTACTCGACGCACAGGAGCGTGCCGAGTGCGCGAAACTGCTCGGCGAGGAGCCGGCGACCATCGACGAGGGGCGTGCGGCACTCGGGCGTCTGGTGCAGAGCGGGGAACTCGACGAACACGACTATGTCGCCCAGATGTGGCGGTGCTTCCAACGCGACGACTACCTGATGCGCACCGCCTCCGGCGCGCTCTATCACCGCACCTGGCCGGACCTGACCTGAGGAGTTCTGATGGGAATCGCGCTGACCGACGAGCACCGGCAGCTGGAGGAGGTGGCGCGCTCGTTCCTGGACGCGCACAAGGCCCGCGCGCAGTCGCGTGAGCTGCTCGACGCCCCGGAGGAGAAGCTGCCGACCTTCTGGCGGGAACTGGCAGGGCTCGGCTGGCTCGGCCTGCACATCGCGGAGGAGGACGGCGGCTCCGGGTTCGGGCTGCCGGAACTGGTCGTGGTGGTCGAACAACTCGGCCGGGCCGTGGCGCCGGGACCCTTCGTTCCGACGGTGATCGCCTCGGCGGTGATCGCCTCGGTGGGCACCGCCGAGCAGAGGGCTCGGTGGCTGCCCGGCCTGCTCGACGGCTCGACCGTCGCCGGTGCCGGCTTCGGCGGTGCGGTGACCGTGCGCGACGGCGCGGCCACCGGCAGCGCGTCGATCGTGCTCGGCGCGGGCCTGGCGGATGTGCTGGTCGTGGCAGCGGGCCGGGACGTGCTGCTGATCGAGCGGACCCGCGAGGGCGTCACCGTCGAGGTCCCGGAGAATCTCGATCCGACCCGCCGATCCGGCCGGGTCACCCTGGAGAACGTCCAGATCACCGCTGCCGACGTCCTGACCGGCGCGGTCGAGGACGCACTGGCCTTCGCCCGCACCCTGGTCGCGGCCGAAGCCGCGGGCGGCGCGCACGACGCGCTGGCCGCCGCGGTCGAGTACGCGAAGGTGCGTCGCCAATTCGGCCGAACCATCGGCACATTCCAAGCGGTCAAGCATCACCTGGCCAACATGCTGGTCGCCGCGGAGTCGGCGGTGGCGCTGGTCTGGGACGCGGCGCGCGCGGCGCAGGAGGATCCCGATCAGTTCCGGTCGGCCGCGGCCGCGGCGGCGACCGTCGCGCTGCCGGGCTATGTCGCGAACGCGGAGCTGAACATCCAGGTGCACGGTGGCATCGGCTTCACCTGGGAGCACGACGCGCACCTGCATCTGCGGCGGGCGGCCACGGTGCAGGCGTTGTTCGGCGGAGCGGAGGTCGCCGAGGCGGTCTTCGGTCTCGCCGCGCGCGGGGTCACGCGGAGCAACAGCCTGGAGTTGCCCGAGTCGGCCGACCGGATCCGCGCGGAGGTGCGCGCGGTGCTCACCGAGGTCGCCGCCGTCGACGACGAACGCGCGCGCCGGTCGCGATTGATCGAGACCGGATACGCGATGCCGCACTGGCCGAAGCCGTGGGGCCGGGCCGCCGACGCCGTCGAGCAGCTGGTGATCGAACAGGAATTCGCCGCCGCGGGGCTGGAGCGCCCCGAGTACAGCATCACCGGATGGGTGATGCTGACCCTCATCCAGCACGGAACCCCCGACCAGATAGCGCGTTTCGTCGACCGGGCACTGCGTGGCGACGAGGTGTGGTGCCAGCTGTTCTCCGAGCCGGAGGCGGGTTCGGACGCCGCCGCGGTACAGACCAGGGCGGTGCGGGTGGAGGGCGGCTGGAAGATCAACGGTCAGAAGGTGTGGACCAGTGGTGCGCAGGTGTGCAGGCGTGGGCTCGCGACAGTGCGGACCGATCCGTCGGCGCCCAAGCACCGGGGCATCACCACGGTGATCATCGATATGTTCGCGCCCGGCGTCGTGGTAAGGCCGTTGCGGCAGATCACCGGCGGTTCGGAGTTCAACGAGGTGTTCTTCGACGATGTGTTCGTGCCCGACGCCGATGTGGTCGGTGCGCCGAACGACGGCTGGACCGTCGCCAGAGCCACCTTGGGGAACGAGCGGGTCAGCATCGGCGGTGGCGTCGCGGGCAGTCAGGGCGCCGCCGCGTACATGGTGCGCCTCGCCCAACGGCACGGCGATCGGGTACCGGGGGTCGAAGGGCTGATCGGCCGGTTCCTGGCCGAGGACGAGGCGCTGCGGGTGCTCAATCTGCGCCGCGCCGCGCGCAGTGTCGCGGGCGCGCCGCCCGGACCCGAAGGCAATGTGACCAAATTGCTGCTGGCCGAACACATCGGCGATCGCGCGCGGTTGTCGGCCCGGCTGCTCGGGCCCGATCTGGCGTCGAGCACCGGGCAGGCGAAGATGGCCGGATTGATGCTGCTGGCCGCGCGCGGCATGTCGATCGCGGGCGGCACCTCCGAGATCACGCGCAATCAGATCGCCGAGCGCATCCTCGGTATGCCACGTGACCCGTTGGTGAGCTGAGGGGGGCTGTCAGGCGGGCAGGTCGCGGGGTGCGAAGACCAGGACATCGGCCCCGCCGCGTCGTTCGAGGCGAGCCCGCACCGGCATGCCGATCCGGACCGAATCCGGCGCGCAGTCGACGATATTCGTGATCAGCCGCAGGCCCGGCCGGTCGTCGATGTCGACGAGTGCGATGACATAGGGCACCGCCACGCTCGGCTGGTACGGGTGGTGGTTGACGGTGAAGGTGAACACCACACCGGTGTCGGGCACCGGAGTGGAGACCGGCGCGGCCCCACAGGCGGGGCAGGCGTCCGTCGCGGGATATGCCCAGCGTGCGCAGGCCGCGCACCACGGTGCGGTCGGTCGATGCGCGGGAGCGCGGAGTCCGTCGACGGGTGCTCGATCGTGTGAATCCGGGATGTCCGACATATCAAAAGAGTACATTGAGTTAGAGGATTGAAGGATGGTTGGAGCGCGATGCGATACCCGGAGAAGGGCGCGGTGATCGCCGGCGTCGGCATTTCCCGCATCGGCAGGCGCACCGGCATTCCCGGCCTCGACCTGACCCTGGAAGCGGCGCGTGCCGCCATCGCCGATGCCGGACTTCGTCCCGTGGACATCGACGGCATGGCGACCCTCGGCGACACGCCCGCGCGTGCGGTCGCCGGTGCGCTCGGCATCGACGCCGGTTATCGGGGAGGCGGATTCGACACCGGCGGGCTGCTCGCCCCGGTGATGTCGGCGGCCGTCGCGGTGGGGGAGGGCCGGGCGCGACATGTACTGGTCTACCGGACCGTTCACATGATGGGCGGCACTGTTTCCCCGCCGCGGCCGTCGCCGCGGCGGGAAGGTGCCACCGCGCGCGCGACCGACGAGTCGGCGGTGCGCCCGGACGCTCGGCGTCCCCGTGCGATCCCCGCGATGAGCGATGTCGGGCCCCTGCTCGACGCGCACGCCTACTCCGCGGCCAACTGGTTGGCGATGCACTGCCGCAGGCACATGGAGCTCTACGGGACCACACGGGAACAGCTGGGCTGGCTCGCCGTGACCAGCCGCTCGCACGCGGCCGCCAATCCGCGTGCGCTGTACCGGGATCCGATCACGATGGACGACTATCTGGGCGCGCGCCCGGTGTCCTCGCCGTTCGGACTGCTCGATTGCGACGTCCCGGTCGACGGGTCCATCGCGATCGTGGTGTCCACCGGCGACTACGCGGGCGATATCCCGCATCGCCCGGTCCGCGTCGAGGCCGTCGGCGGTGCGAGCGGGGCGGGGGGCTGGACCCAGCGTCCGGACTACCCGAAGATGGCCTCGGCGGATGCGGCGGCGCAGATGTGGTCGCGCACCGACCTGCGTCCGGCGGACATCGATGTGGCCGAACTCTACGACGGCTTCACCTTTCTCACCATCGCCTGGTTGGAGGCGCTGGGCATCTGCGCCGACGGTGAGGGCGGCCCGTTCGTCGAGGGCGGCCACCGGATCGCCCTCGACGGCGCCCTGCCGTTGAACACCTACGGCGGGCAACTGTCGGCGGGCCGGATGCACGGGTACTGGGTGCTGCACGAGGCGTGCCTGCAACTGCGCGGTGCGGCCGGTGACCGTCAACTGTCCGGGCGGCCCGACGTCGCGGTGGTGTCCGCCGGTGGGGGACCGATCGCCGGATGCATGCTGCTCACCGGGTGAGCTTTTCCCGTCGGTCTCCGTCGAAATCCCCGCGACGACGAGGGCAGCCGTTCTACACTCTCAGAATAGGTTCAAATAGTTAACTTATTTTGCGAACCTTGGGAGGAGTCGGCTATGCCTCTGCGGGACCACATGAAGATCATCTCGGTCGACGACCACGTCATCGAGCATCCGCGGGTCTGGCGAGATCGCCTCCCGGCCGCCCAGCGAGGACGCGGACCGCAGATCATCGAAACCGAGAAGGGGCACCACGTCTGGCGATACGAGGGCAAGATCTATCCGCAGATCGGCCTGAACGCTGTCGCGGGCAAGCCGCCCTCCGAGTACGGCATGGAGCCGGTGCGCTACGAGGACATGATTCCGGGCTGCTACGACCCGGCCGAGCGGGTCGGGGACATGGACATCGACGGCGTCCACGCAGCGCTGTCGTTTCCGTCCTTTCCCGGATTCGCCGGCGGGGTCTTCGTCCGGGCGGAGGACAAGGCGCTCGCACTCGCGTGCGTGCGGGCGTGGAACGATTTCCAGACCGACGAATGGTGCGCCGCCGCGCCCGATCGGCTGATACCGCTCGGCATCCTGCCGGTGTGGGATCCCGCCCTGGCGGTGGCGGAGGTCGAGCGGCTCGCGGGCAAGGGCACCAGGGCGGTGTCGTTTCCCGACAGCCCCGTTCCGCTGGGATTGCCCTCGTTCCATCATCCGACGCACTGGGAACCGCTGTGGGACGCGCTGGAGGCCGCGCGGATGCCGGTGTGCCTGCACTTCGGTGCGGGCGGGTTCGTGCCGGGCTTCTCGGTCGCCGCGCCCCCCGCCGGTGAAGCGCCCGCACCGTTCGCCGTCGCCATCGCGACGTTCTCCACCAATCTGATGTGGTCGACGGCCGATCTCGTGTTCTCCGGGATGCTGCAGCGGCACCCGGACCTGAAGTTCATGCTCTCCGAGGGTGGCATCGGCTGGATCCCCTACCTGCTCGAGCGCCTCGACTACACCTGGGAGCGGCACCGCTGGTACCAGGACATCAGTCGCGACGATCGCCCCTCGGAGCTGTTCGGTGCGCACTTCTGGGGCTGCTTCATCGACGATGTCCACGGAGTCGGGTCACGCCATGCGATCGGCGTCGACAACATCCTGGTCGAGGTCGACTATCCGCATTCGGACTCGAACTGGCCCAACAGTCGCAAGCGCATCGCCGAGAATCTGGTGGACGTGCCCGATGACGAAGTGCACAAGATCGTCGAGCTCAATGCCCGCCGACTGCTCGGATTCGAGGGGTGAGTCGTGGCGACCGGTTCCGCGTCCGGCGGGGGCACCGCGGCCGAACGCGCCGACGACGATTACGACCTGCTCACCTACGGTGAAGCCGCCGCCAGGCTCGCTGAGACCTTGCGCGAGGAGCGGCGCGGACTCGCCGAGCTGGAGGCCGCGAACGCCGACCCCGAGGTGCTCGAGAAGGCACGCCGCCGAATCGAAGTGCTGAGCGCGGGCGACGCCCGATACCGGCGCCAATCGATCTCGGGTGCGGCATTCGCCCGGAGATTCGGATTCCGGCCCTCCGCGACCGATGACCGCCGACCGGGCATCGACCGGGACTGACGGCGAGAGGCAATGATCAATGACGATCATCGATCGAATGCGCGACACCGGCGACCGGCACGATCTTCCCGACCGGACCGGCGCCGGCGAGCGCCCGGCAGTGCGAGTGATCACCGACTGGGTGCGGGGATATCTCACCCGGCATCCGATCGCCTCGCTGGAAACCGTCGGTGGTCAATGCCTGCTCGGACTACGCGCGGTCGGATATCTGATCGTCGATATCGCACGGGGGAAATTTCCCTTCGCCGAGTTCATCCGGCAATCGGCGGTCATGGCCTCGACGGCGGTCCTGCCGACGATGTTCGTCGCGCTGCCCATCGGGGTCACGCTGTCCATCCAGTTCGGGCTCCTCGCCGGGCAGGTCGGCGCGAGCTCGCTGGCAGGCGCGGCGAGCGGACTGGCGGTGATCAGACAGGGCGCGCCCATGGTCGCGGCGCTGCTGATGGCCTCGGCGGTCGGATCCGCGATCTGCGCCGACCTCGGCTCGCGCAAGATCCGAGACGAACTCGACGCCATGGAGGTCATGGGCGTCTCGGTGGTCCGGCGTCTGGTGGTGCCGCGGCTGGCGGCTGCCGTACTGGTCGGCGTCGCGCTCACCGGGGTGGTGTGCTTCGTGGGATTCCTGGCCGGCTACGCCTTCGACATCTTCGTCCAGCGCGGGGCGCCGGGCAGCTTCGTCTCCACTTTCGCCTCGTTCGCGACCGTGGGCGATATGGTGCTGGCCCTGGTCAAAGCGGTCGTCTTCGGCCTGATCGTCGCCGTGGTCGCCTGTCAGAAAGGGCTCAGCACGAAAGGCGGGCCCGCGGGGGTCGCCAATTCGGTGAACTCCACTGTCGTCGCCTCCATTCTGCTGCTGATGATCGTCAATGTCGTGTTCACCCAGATGTATGTGCTGCTCTATCCACGGCAGGGGTGGTGATGGCCGCGCCCTATCGTCCGCCGGGGCTGCGTCCGATGATGCGGCCCGCCGGTGCGCTGCACACCGCGTTCATGCGGTTGGGGCACATGCTGACCTTCATGATCCGCGCGGTCGGCGCGGTGCCGGTCATGCTCCGGCACTATCGGACGGAATTCCTGCGGGTGCTCTCCGATATCGCCTGGGGCAACGGCTCGATCGTGGTCGGCGGGGGCACGGCGGGTGTGATCATCGTGCTCGGCGCCGCGGGCGGGGCGATCATCGGCATCGAGGGCTACAACTCCCTGCACCTGCTCGGGATGGAACCCGCTGTCGGCATCGTCGCCTCCACCTCGGCAACCCGCGAATTGGCGCCGATCATGGCCGCACTCGCGTTCGCCTCCCAGGCCGGCTGCCGATTCACCGCGCAGTTGGGCGCGATGCGCATCGCCGAGGAGATCGACGCGATGGAATCCATGGCGATCCGATCGATCCCCTATCTGATCACCACGCGATTGACGGCCTCGATCGTCGGCGTCGTACCGCTGTATCTGATGTGCCTGGCGGCGAACTATCTCGCGGTCGAACTCGTCGTCGGCCTGTCGGGCGGGCTGGCGGAGGGCACATATCAGCACTATTTCCAGCTGGGCATCACCGGTTCGGATATCGTCTATTCGCTGCTCAAGGCCGTGATCTTCGTCGTGCTCACCTCGAGCATCCAGTGCTATTTCGGGTTCTATGCCGCCGGCGGCCCGCAGGGGGTCGGCGTGGCCACCGGACGGGCCATGCGGGCGGCGATCTCGGCGATGATCGTGGTCAATCTGCTGCTGACGCTGGCGCTGTGGGGTCTGGCCGACGGCGCGAGGCTGGGTGGGTAGCGGCGATGCTGATTCTTTTCGACACCGACGGCAGGGGTCCCACGCGCGGGCGGTTGTTCCGGCGCGGCGTCGTTCTCGCGCTCGTCGCCGCGCTCGCGGTGGCCGGAATGCTCGCGAAGTCCTCCGGCACGTTCGATTCCGATGTCGAGGTCACCGCGATTCTGTCCGATATCGGTGACGGGCTGCCCCGGAATTCCGATGTGAAGTTCCGCGGGGTGCTCGTCGGCACCGTCGAAGGGGTCACCACCACCGACGCGGGCACCGAGCACCGGGTGGCGATCAGCCTGAAACCGGAATATCACCACGGCATTCCCCGCACGGTGACCGCGCGCGTCGTGCCGAGCAATGTCTTCGCGGTGTCGTCGGTGCAATTGGTCGACAACGGCTGGGCGCCCGCTCTGGCCCCCCACGCGGAGATTCCGCAGGATCGAAGCCTCTCGACGGTGAAGCTGCAGACCGCGCTGACGAGACTGCGCGAGATCATCGCGGCCACCGCCCGCGCAGGCGCCGATCGCACCGTCGGTGTGCTCGCGGCCGTCGCCGCGGCGACCGATCGTCGTGGCGAGGACCTGGTGCGCGCGGGCGCGCAACTGGAGCGCATCACCGCCGAGCTCACGGCATTCATGCAACCCGACGGCGGTCCATCGATGCTGTCCGCGCTGTCGGAGGCGGTGCGCGGACTCGGTGCGGCCGCTCCCGACCTGCTCGACGCGCTGCACCACGCCGTCACCTCGATGCGCACCGTCGCCGAGCAGCGAGCCGCCCTCACCGACTTGATCACCGCGAGCAGCGTCACGGCGGACACCATCGGCACGGCCATGGACGACCACACCGACCAGATCATCGACATCACCACCGAATTCGAGCCCGTAGTGGGCATATTCGCCGACGCCGGACAGGAATTCGCGCCGATCGTGGTCCGGCTGCGCCGGATCTCGGACGTGTGGTTCACCGAATTCTGGGATCCGGAAGCGCAGATCGGGGTCGGCAAACTCCAGTTGCGATCGACGCCGCACATCCCCTACACCCGCGCCCAGTGCCCGCGCTACGGCGAGATGGCCGGGCCGAGTTGTGCCACGGCGCCCGAGGTCGTGCCGCAGCAGCCGCTACCGGAGTCGATGGATCCCCGGTCCGTGCCGCTGCCGGTGTTGCCGCCGGAGGTCCGGGAGCTCATCGGGCGTCTGATCGGCGGCGGTGCGAACGCGGCCGAGTCGTTCCTCGGCGGACTGCTCACGAACGGACCTGTCGTCTCCGGAGGCGCCCCATGAGTATTCGCAAACCCCTGATCGGTGTGAGTGCGTTCGTGGTCGTCGCCTTCGGCCTGATCTGGGCGACATTCGGCACGCTGTCGCGTGGTGTCGACGACGACGCCTACTCCTATTCGGCGGTCTTCACCGACGTCTCGGGATTGCGGGTGGGCGATGACGTCCGGATGGCCGGGGTTCGCGTCGGGCGCGTCGACGCCGTCGAGTTGGCGGGCGCGACGGCCAGGGTGCGCTTCCGGGTGGAGCGGGATCAGCGGATACTCGGCACGACCATCGCCTCGATCACCTACCAGAACATCATCGGGCAGCGCTATCTCGGACTCTCGCTCGGCGAGGAGGGCGACCCGGCCCCGCTGCCCGACGGCGCCGAGATCGGCCTGGACCGCACCGAGCCGTCCTTCGACATCTCCGGTCTGCTCAACGGGTTCGAGCCGTTGTTCAGCGGCCTCGACCCGGAGCAGGTCGACAATCTGACCGGGGCGCTGATCCGCGCGCTGCAAGGCGACGGGGCCGCGTTGACCACGTTGATCGCCGAGACCTCGGTACTGGCCGAATCCCTGGCCGGCCCGGACCAGGTGCTCGGTGCGGTGATCACCCAGCTCGACGCGGTGGTGCGGAATCTGGCCGAGCACAGCGGCGAACTCGACACCGTGCTCACGATGTCGCGGACGATCATCGACGGCCTGTCGCAACGCCGCGACGAGTTGACGAACTCGCTCGGTTCCATCGCCGACGTGGTGGGCCGATTGAGCGAGATCGTCGGCGAGGTCACACCGGAGCTGACCGAAATCGTCGACAGGCAACCGGGATTCACCCGGCACTTCCTGGACAACAAGGAGAACTTCGCCTACCTCGGGTTCAACCTGCCCGCGCTGTTGAAAGGACTGTCGCGGGTGAGCCAGGAAGGCAGCTATATCAACGCGTATGTGTGTGATTTCCGGATCACGCTGCTGCCGGCACTGACCGCGCTCGTTCCCACCATCGTCGACTCGGCGACGCCGGGCGGCCGGGCCACCCACTCCCCGATCTGTAGGTGAGCAGATGACTTCGAAGATCTACTCGTCCAAGCGACTCATCGGCCTCGTCACCGTGGCCGGGATCGTGCTGATCTCGGCGGCGGTGCTCGCCGTCGGTTCCGCCGGGATCGGCCGGACCCGCTACGAAGCCGAGTTCGCGCAGGCCGCGGGCATCAGGGCGGGTGACGGCATCACGATCGCCGGCGTCCCGGTCGGCACGGTCTCGGGCACCGAGCTCGCGGGCGACCGCGTCGTGGTGGCGATGGCGATCGACGAGGGCATCGCGCTGGGGGCACAGACCACCGCGTCGATCGAATTGACCACCCTGCTGGGCGCCCGCTACATAGAGTTGACGCCCGCGGGCAGCGGCGAGATCCCCGGCCACCGGATCCCGCTGGAGCGCACCACGGTTCCCTACGACCTCCAGCAGACTCTGGCGGATGCCACGGTCACCTTCGAGAACATCGACACCGCACAGCTCGGCCGGAGCCTGATCGAACTGTCAGAGCAGTTGGCGGGCGTGCCGAGCGTGCTACCGGAGGTGCTGGCCGATGTACAGACCCTCGCCTCGATAGTCGGCGGCCGTCGCGACGAGCTAGGTTCTCTGCTCACCAGCAGCAGGGAACTCACGTCGGTGGTCCGAGCGCAGCAGGACGGGATCGGGGCCGTCATGACCCAGGGGCGCGATCTGCTGGAGCAGATCGTCGCCCGGCGCGCGGCGATCCAGCAGTTGCTGATCGACACCACCGAACTGGTCGATCAGTTGCATACGATCGTCGTCGACGACCGCCCGCAGCTCGAGACCATGCTCGCCGGCCTGGACGGCTTGCTGGCCAGTCTCGGCCGGCACGACGATCTGCTGCGCAACATCCTGGAGATCATGCCGGTGCCGGTCAGGAACTTCACCAACGTGACCGGCACCGCGAACGAAATCGATTTCACCGCACCGGCCGGGGTGTTGATGGACTCCTGGATGTGCGCTCTCAGCGGCCGCGCGCGGGAGGCAGCACTGCCGCCCTATCTGCAGGACTGCGAATGAGACGAGCGATGAGCACAGTCGTGCGGGTGGCCGTGGCGTCGGCGGTGGCCATCGCCGCGGGGTGCGCCGGTGATCCCTTCGGCGCCGCCGTCGACACGATCACCGTGACCGCCCGATTCGACAACGCCGCGGGCCTGTACGTCGGCAATACGGTCGCGGTGCTCGGCATGCCCGTCGGCGAGGTGAAGCGGATCGAGCCGAAAGGCACCCACGTCGAGGTGACCATGGCGGTGGACGCGGACGTCGCGCTGCCCGCCGATGTGACGGCGGTGACGGTGTCCACCTCGATCCTCACCGACCGGCACGTGGAGTTCACCCCGGTCTATCGGGGCGGGCCGCGGCTGGCCGACGACGCGCACCTGGGTCTCGACCGGACCAGGACGCCGATCGAGTTCGATCGGCTGCTCGGGGTCGTGGACGAGATGTCGGGTGAACTACAGGGCGGGAGCCGCGGTGAAGGGCCTGTCGCGGCCCTGCTGGAGGTCGCGGCGGCCGCCACCGCCGACAACGGCCCCGGCATGCGCGCGGCCCTGGACCAACTCGCCACGGCGCTGCGGCTCGGCACGGACGGCGGCGCCGCGACCGGCGAGGATGTGGCCCGCATCGTCGACCAACTGGCCGCGTTGGCCCGGGCCGCCGCCGACAACGAGCAGACCATCGCGGAGTTCGGGTCGGCGGCCGGGCAGCTCACGGATCTGCTCGCCGAACTCGAGATCGGTGCGGGGGACACCGGCGCGCGGATCAACGAGATCGTGCAGCAGGCCACCGAACTGCTGCGGAACAATCGCGGGACACTGCAATCGACGGTGGCGAACACCGACACCGTGGTGCGGTCGCTGGCCGATTATCGGCGCCAGCTCGAAGAATTCGTCGACCTCGCGCCCTTGCTGTTGAACAACGCCTACAACACCTTCGACCAACAGAACCGGGGAGTCCGGGTGCACGCCCTGCTGGACAAGGTGTTCTTCGACAGTCAGCTGGTGAAGGAGATCTGCAATGTGCTGGGTCTGCGCCAACTCGGGTGCGCGACCGGAACATTGAGCGATTTCGGGCCGGACTTCGGGATCACCGACATGCTCACCGCGATGGCGGGGATACCGCGATGACCCGGCATCCGATGGCATCGCTCGGTGCGCTGTCGCTCGCGCTGACGGTGGCGCTGTCCGGCGCGGGATGCGGCGTCGGTCTCGAGGATTTCCCGTTGCCCGCTCCCGGCATCGGCGGTGACTCGTACACCCTGCACGCGAGCTTCACCAACGCGCTGAACCTGCCGGACGGAGCGAAGGTCCGACTCGGTGGCGCCGATGTCGGTGAGGTCACCGGTATGGCCGTCCGCGACTACACCGCGGTGGTGACGATGCGGATCAGCAGTACGGTGTCGTTGCCCGCGGGCACGCACGCCGCACTGCGGACGGCCACGCCACTGGGCGACGTGTTCGTCGCGGTGCTGCCTCCTGCCGGGGCGACCGCCGCCGCACCGGATCTCGGTGACGGTGACAGCATCCCGGTGGCGTCCACCTCCGCCGCCGCGACCATCGAGGAGGTGCTGGCCACCGCTTCGCTGCTGGTCAACGGCGGTGTCATTCGCGACATCACCAAGGTGGTCAACGGGCTCGGCGCCGCAGCGGGCGACCGCGGCGAACGGCTGGGCGCGTTGATCGCCCGGACCACCGAATTCGTGCGGGCGCTCGCCGCGCGATCGGAGGCCATTCGCCGCACACTCGCCGAGACCGATCGGCTGACCGCTCTGCTGAACGAGCGCCGCGAGACCCTCGACGAAGTTTTCGCTGCCGCGAGCCCCGCGCTGAGTGTGGTGGCCGACAACACCCAGCAGGCGCTCGACCTGATCCAGCAGGTGAACCGCATCAGCCGGGAGGTGGCGAAGTTTCCCTCGATGCGCGGCACCGACACGCGCAGCATGATCGCCGACATCGACACGATCGCGGCCGAACTCGATCGCGCGGCCACCGATCCCGATGCCGATTTCGCGCAGTTCAACAGAATCCTCGGTCCGGTCCTGAAACTGACCAACGGCACCTCGGCGCACGTCGACGTCGATCTGGCCGACATCGCGATCGGCGCCGTGCCCGATCCTGGGCACTTCGGCGATCCGGGCAGCCGGGCGCCGGACGCGAGTGACTGGGCGAATTTCGCCGGGGCGTTCACCTACACGATGATGCGACTGCACGATCGTGTGCTCGGGCCGGGACGATGAGGGGTCGGGGGGTGGGCGGACCGATCGGCCGATTGCTCGAACAACCGGCCCGGGTGGTGGTCGGTGCGGTGGCGGCCGGTGTCCGGCATCGCCTCGGGTTGTCGGCGGCGGCGCTCGCTGTCACCCTGGTGCTGAGTACGGGATATCTGGTGTTCGGCGCGCTGGGCGTCGACCCCGCGGCGCAGCGATACACGGTGCGGGTGCACCTGGCGGACTCCGGTGGCCTGCTGCCCGGGCAGAACGTCACCCTGCGCGGTGTGCCGGTCGGGCGCGTCGAGGCTCTCGAACTGGCGCCCGGGGGATTGGTCGCCGTCGCCGGTATCGCCGCCGAATACCGGATTCCGGCCGGCGGCACGGTCCGGGTGTCCGGATTGTCGCCGGCGGGTGAGCAGTACCTGGACTTCCGGCCCGACTCCGACGACGGCCCGTTCCTGGCCGACGGTGCGGTGGTCACGCAGGACGACACGGCGACGCCGGTGCCCTTCTACCAGGTGCTGGGCGATCTGGACGCGATGCTGGCCCAGGTGGATCCCGACCGGCTCGCCGCCGTCGTCGCCGAACTCGGGGTCGGTCCGGAGGGGCCGCGGAAACTGACCGAGATCATCGACGGCGGAGTGTTCCTGCTCGCGACCCTCGACGGCGTGCTGCCGCAGACCATGAGCCTGCTGCGCGACAGTCGCACGGTGCTCACCGAATTGGGCGCCCTCGCGCCGGGGTTGGGCGAGGCCGCGCGGTCCGCCGAGATCGTCATGCGCGATGTCGAGGCCGCGGACGGCGGCTTGCGCACGCTGCTCGACACCGGCCCGGGCGCGCTCGAGGCGCTGGACGCGATGATCGCGGACAACTCGCCGACCATGGTCCAGTTGCTCGGCAACCTCGCCACGGTCTCGCGCTTGGCGTATGTCCGGATACCCGCACTTCAGGAATTCTTCTTCCCGACCTTCCGTGACGGGTCGACCCTGGCGGCGATCAGCACGGTGTTCCACGACGGGGGACTGTGGGGACTGGTCAACATCTATCCGCGCTACGCCTGCGACTACCGGCACCAACGCGGCGTGCCGACGCAGCCGGACTTCCCCGAGCCCTACCTGTCCACCTACTGCGAGAACGACGACCCCTCGGTCTTGATCAGGGGTGCGCGCAACGCACCTCGGCCTCCCGGTGACGACACCGCCGGGCCGCCGCCCGGAGCGGCGCCCGATGCTCGCAGTTCACCGAGTCCCATCGGCGAACAGACGATTCCGCTGCCCTTCGGCGGACCGTTTCTCTCCGGCAACTGACGGTGCCCAGATAATTAACTAGGTATAATAGGTGAGCCTTCGGCTGATGAGGAGTGGGCATGGAACGGGAGCACGAGGAGCTGCGCGAGGTCGTGCGCCGCTACCTCGCGGAAAAGTCGGATCTCGCCAGGATGCGGACGCTGGTCGAGACGGGGCGGTGCCGCGACGAGGCGGTGTGGTCGCAGCTCGCCGAGCAGCTCATGGTGCAGGGCATCGCCATACCGGAGAGCTACGGCGGCGCGGGTTACGGGCCGGTGGAATTGAGCATCGTGCTCGCGGAGATGGGCCGATTCCTGGTGGTCTCACCATATTTCGCGACTGTGGCGCTGGCCGGGCAGCTGCTGACCGGCTGCACCGACGCCGCGGCGCGCGAGGCCTGGTTGCCCGGCATCGCCGCGGGCTCGGTGACCGCGACCGTGGCGATCGGTGACGAAACCGGCGAGATCGCGGCAGGCGCGGTGGCGACGGTGGCCGCGCGCGAGGGCGACGGCTGGCGACTGACCGGTCGCAAACGTTTCGTGATCGACGGGACGACGGCCGATGTGCTGCTCGTTGCCGCCCTGGCCGACGGTGTGGTCACCCTGTTCACCGTCGAGGGGCGCGCCGAGGGCGTGCGACGTACGCCGCTGCCGAATCTCGACCCGACGCGACCGCTGGCCACCGTCGATTTCGACAACGCTCCGGCGGTCCGCCTCGACGACGACGCGACCGTGCTGCTGCCGCGCCTGGCCGATCTGGCCGCGGCGGCGCTCGCCGCGGAGCAGACCGGCGGTGCGGCCGCGGCGCTCGACATGGCCGTCGAATATGCCCGCGTCCGTGTGCAATTCGATCGCCCGATCGGTTCGTTCCAGGCGATCAAGCATCGCTGCGCCGACCTGCTGCTGGAAGTGGAATCCGCGCGCAATGCGGTGTTCGCGGCCACCTCGCTGCTGGCCGCGAACGATCCGGAGGGCTCGCTCGCCGCTTCGCTGGCCGCCGCCTGGGCAGGCAGGACCTACACCCATGTCGCCGAGGAGAACATCCAGATCCACGGCGGGATCGGTTTCACCTGGGAACACGATGCGCACTTCTACCTGAAACGTGCCAAGGCCAGTGAGATGTTGCTGGGGACCACGGCAAGCCACCGGGCCCGCGTGGGCGAGCTGGCAGGAATCCGAGGAGCGAGATGACCGGCACCGACCACGAGACCGACGAGCAGTTCCGTGCTCGTCTGCGTGAGTTCCTGAGCGCGCACGCGCCGGGCCCCCGGCCGCGCGACCCGAAGGCCAGGGTCGAGTGGACCAAGGCCTGGCACGCCACCCTGGTCGACCACGGTTACGCGGGACCGTCCTGGCCGCGCGAGTACGGCGGCATGGACCTGTCGTTCCGCAGGCAGATCATCTACCAGGAGGAGATCGCCAGGGCTCGGGTCCCCGGCCCGCTCGGCACCGGCCTCGGCATCGTCGCTCCCACCATCATCAAGTACGGCACCGAGGAGCAGAAGCAGCGGTGGCTGCGACCGATGCTGCGCGGTGACGTGGTCTGGTGCCAGGGGTATTCCGAGCCGGGAGCGGGGTCCGACCTGCCGTCGTTGCGCACGACCGCGCGCCGCGACGGCGAGGAATACGTGGTCAACGGGCAGAAGGTCTGGACCAGTAGCGGAACCCTCGCCGACATGCTGTTCTGCCTCGTCCGCACCGGCTCACCGGAATCGCGGCAGAAGGGCATCACCTATCTGATCATCGATGCCGGATCGCCGGGAGTGACGATCCGTCCGCTGCGCGACCTGACCGGCGCCGCGATCTTCGCCGAGGTGTTCTTCGACGATGTCCGCGTCCCGGTCGCCAACCGTATCGGGGCGGAGAACGAGGGCTGGCCGCTGGTGCGCACCTCCCTGGGGCACGAGCGGTCGGCGGGCGCCATGAATCAGGCCGCGTCCTACCGTCGCGTCCTCACCGAATTGATCGATCTCGCGCACGAGCGGGGACTGACCGACGACCCGCTGGTGTGCGACCGGCTCGTCGAGTTCGAGATGCGGGTGCGGCTGATCCGCTACAACGCCGAACGCACTGTCTCCGACATTCTCACCAAGGGCGAGCCCGGGGCGGGGTCGTCGGTGTCGCGGCTGATGATCGCCGCGTTCGAACAGGACCTGCACGAGTTCGCCGTGGACATGCTCGGGCCGGACGGGATCGTGACGGCTCCGTCCGAGCAGGCGGTCCAGCGGGGCCGGTGGTTGAAGGGGTTCCTCATGACGCGGGCCTCGACCATCGGCGCGGGTACCGCCGAGATCCAGCGCAACACCGTGGCCGAACAGGTCCTGCGGTTGCCCTACGATCCGGCCATGCCGCCCCGCTGAGGGAGCGGAGCGAGAACGCGGTGGTGCGCCCGGCGGCGCGCCACGCGTTCCGTGTCTGCGGCCTACCCCGCCTGCCGGAGCAATTGCGCGACGCGCTGATGGTGGAATGTCGCGTTCCCCCACACGGCCTCGTCGACCTTCGCACGGCGCAGGAACAGATGCAGATCGTGTTCCCAGGTGAAGCCGATGCCGCCGTGCAACTGCAGCGCGGTGCCCGCCACCTCGCTGATGCCCTCGGAGGCATGCGCTTTCGCCACGCTCGCCCAGAGGGCGGCATCCTGGGCGCCCGCGTCCAGGGCCATGGCCGCGCGGTAGGTGGCGGCGCGGACGCCCTGCAGCGTGATCAGCATTTCCGCTGCCTTGTGCTTCACCGCCTGGAACGAGCCGATGGGCCGGTCGAACTGCTCGCGGACAGCGGTGTAGGCGACCGTTATCTCCAGCAGGCGCGCGCCGATGCCGAGCGCGTCGGCAGCCGTCAGCACGGTCATCGCGTCACGCCACCATTGCGGGTCCAGGTCCAGGACGCGGCCGTCGAGGGGGCCGGTCGCGGCGTACCAGCCGCGGGACAGGTCGATCGTGGTGCGTCGTCTGGTCGCCGGCGCGGGTGCCAGTCGCACGTCGTCGCCGAGCACGAGCAGCCAGTCGGCCGATCCGGCTGCCTGGATCAGGTCGGGAGTCCCGGCGTCGACCACGGTGCCTTTGTTTTTGCCTTCGAGCAGCCCGGCGACCACGTCGTCGGGCGCGCCGCCACCGGCCGCGGCGGCGGCGACCAGGGCGCTCTCGGCGAACGGTCCGGGCGCGGCGGCCCGGCCGACCTCCTCCGCGATCAGGCAGAGTTCGACGAGGCCCTGTCCGGCGCCGCCCGCGTCCTCCGCGACCGCCAGCGAGGGCCAGCCCAGTTCGATCGCCCTCTGCCACAGCGTGTCGTCACCGTCGGCCCCGGCTTCGGCCACCGCGCGCACGAGAGCGGGCGGGCAGGTCGCGGTGAGCATGCTGCGGGAGAATTCGCGCAGCAGTCGCTGCTCTTCGGTGAGTTCGAAGTCCACGCGTCGGCCTCTCTGTGGGTGGTGCGTCCGGGCGATTCGACGGAGTCGGCGTCGCGCTCGGTGCTCGGTATGCTATCAATCGACAGGCAGAATCATCTAACTAAACCATCTATCTTAACTATGTTCGAGGCCGTGATCACGGCAGGCAAGGGAGCCACGACGATGCGGATCGTTACTTCCGAGCGGCTCGAGGAGTTCCGCGCGCGCGTGCGGGCTTTCGTCGCCGAGCGCAATCCCGGACCCAAACACCACAGTGGCGTGCGCGCACCGGCGCCGGAGCTGGTTCCGGCGATTCGGGCGTTCACCGCCGATCTGTTCGCCGCCGGGTTCCTCGGCGCCGACTGGCCGGTCGAGTACGGCGGTCGCGCCGATTACGACCCGTCCGAGGCGTTCATCGTCGCCGAGGAGATCGCCGGGGCAGGCACCTGGGGACCCATCGGCGCCGCGACGGGTCTCGCCGCGCCGGCGCTCATCGAATTCGGCACCCCGGCCCAGCGGGCGGAGTTCCTGCCGAAGATCCGCTCGGCCGAACACCTCTGGTGCCAGTTGTTCAGTGAGCCGGGCGCAGGCAGCGA
Organism: Nocardia higoensis NBRC 100133; assembly: GCF_000308595.1. Classification (GTDB taxonomy): domain Bacteria; phylum Actinomycetota; class Actinomycetes; order Mycobacteriales; family Mycobacteriaceae; genus Nocardia; species Nocardia higoensis. Next base: position 30,139 of record NZ_BAGA01000072.1, read on the forward strand.
CCTGGCCGGCCTGAGCACGCGCGCGGTGTTCGACGACGGCGAATGGGTCGTCGACGGGCAGAAGGTCTGGACCACCAATGGTCACCACGCCGATATCGGCTACCTGCTCGCCCGCACGAATCCCGACGCCCCCAAGCACGGTGGCATCACGGCGTTCATCGTCGACATGGCGACCCCCGGCATCGAGGTCAGGCCGCTGCGCGAGATCACCGGCACCAGCGATTTCAACGAGGTCTTCCTCGACCACGTCCGCATTCCGGCCGACCGGGTGCTCGGGAAAGTCGACGACGGCTGGCGCGTCGCCAATTCCAGTCTCGCGCACGAACGCAGCGGTGTCGCGGCGAGTTCGGTGGAGCTGATCCAGCGGTTGCACGACCTGCTGGCGCTGGGCGGCGGCAGCTCGGCGGAGATCGGCCGGATCGCCACCAAGGTGCTGGTCAGCGACGCGATGAGCAAGGCCGTCCAATCGCATGTGCTCGCCGGTACCGAAGGCGCGGCGGATGCCGCCGCGGTCAAGATCTTCTTCAGCGAGACCAATCTGGCTCTGGCCGAGACCGGGCTACGTCTGCAAGGGGCGAATTCGATCCTCGCCGAGGGTGATCCGGCGGCCACGGCCGAGGGATGGTGGCAGGACGCGTTCCTCTATGCCCGCGCATACACCATCGCCGGTGGCGCCACCGAAGTACTGAAGAACGTCATCGCCGAGCGTGCACTGGGCATGCCGCGCGAACCACGCAGGAAGGGGTAGGCGGAATGCCTTACAAGACAGTGCTGTTCGACGTGGCCGAGCACGTCGCGACGATCACGCTCAACCGTCCCGAGGCGCTCAACTCCTTCGACCGGCAGATGCTCGCGGAGTTCGTCGACCTCTGGGCGCGGGTGCGTCGCGACGACGACATCCACGCCGTGGTGCTGCGTGCGGCGGGGGACAAGGCGTTCTGCACGGGGATCGATGTCGGCGAGGGCCTCGACCTGCCCGAGAACATCTGGAACGAGGAAGACCCCGGCCTTGCGCTGTCACCGCGGACGAACCGGGTGTGGAAGCCGGTGATTGCGGCGGTGCACGGGATGGTGGCAGGCGGTGCGTTCTACTGGCTCAACGACGTCGACTTCATCGTGTCCGCCGACGATGCGACCTTCTTCGATCCGCATGTGTCCTACGGTCTGACCTCGGCCCTGGAGCCGATCGGCCTGGCCAGGCGGGTGCCGCTGGGCGAGGTGATGCGGTGGGCGCTGCTCGGACTCGACGAGCGGATGTCGGCCCAGCGCGCTCACCAGATCGGCTTGGTCTCGGAGTTGGTGCCCTTCGAGCAGTTGCACGCACGGGCCGACGAACTCGCGCGCAAGATCGCGGCCAAGCCGGCCGCCGCCGTCCAGGGCACGGTGAAGGCGGTGTGGGAGACGCTCGGGATGGACCGGGCCGCGGCCCAGGCGGTGGCGTGGAACTACCCGATGCGCGGCAACCCGATCGGCACCGCGGAGGTCTCGCGGGCGGGCTTCGCCAAACCGAAATGGACCTTGCGCTGAGCGTGCGCGGAGAGGGGGTGTGGTGACCGAGAGGTCGCCGCACCCTTCTTCTCATTCCGCGAAGCGCGCGATCTCGTACTCGAGCATGCCCTGCAGGCCTTCGGCGGGCGCGCTCGGCAGGGTGACCGCCGAATCGCGGGTGGGCAGCAGGACCACGGCGGTGCCCGGGGTGGTGGTCTCGCCGCGCTGGTTCTCCACCCACACCTCGAGCTCGACTTCGTGACCGTTCGCCGACTCCGATTTCCCGGTGACGCGGCCGCGGACCCACGAGGTGTCCCCGATGTAGTTGAACTTACGGTGCTGGCAGGACAGCTTCCACAGCCAGGCGTCGTCGCCCATCCAGTCGGTGATCAGGTGGGTCAGCCAGGTCTCGCGCATCGCGCCGTAGTCGTAGCTCATCGGGATGCCGAGTTCGCGGGCCCGCTCGGGCTCCCAGTGCAGGCGCTGCACGGTGTCGGGGATATTGCGGTTGTTGCGCGGGTAGAGGCCGGGGACCTTTCTGCGGACACCGCGGCTGATACCGAACGCCCCCGGTGGGGTCAACTGCATGCCCCAGCCCACGTGCCACACGACGATGTCGGTCACCGTGAGCGGTCCCTTGACCCGCTGCTGGAGTTCGTCGCCGATCCGCACGTCTTCCCAATAGCGCGGCTGCGCGCCGCGACGGGTCTCGGCATCGTAGGCGGCGTCGATCTCGGCGAGCATGTCGTCGGTGTACGGGCTGGTCACATCGACCGGCGCCTTCTCCTTGGCGCGATCCTTGCTGGTGTGGCGCTCGGCATTGATCCAGGTGCCCCGCTGGACGGCCACCATGTCGCCGTCACCGGTGGCGAACAGGAAGTCGTTGGTGACGTGGGCGGTGCGGCCGCCGAACTTGGAGGGCTTGTCGCGCACGCCCACCTGCGACCGCAGTACCCGGCAGCGATCACCCAGGCGCAGCGGCCGGAACCACTCGAACTCCATGACCGCCTGATAGGAACCGAGTCCGGCGAAGGGATCGCCCTTCATCAGCGCCTTCTGTTCCGGGGTGAGCGGGGCCGCGGCATTCTCACCCATGGTGTAGATGAAGTTCGGCGGCGCGATCAGGGTTCCCCAGCGGGTGTTCTTGCCGTAATCCGGGTCGCTGTAGAGCGGGTTGTCGTCGCCGTAGCCGTAGGCGAAATGCCGGGTGCCGTCCGCGGTCACCTCGAGGTTGTGGGGAGTGAGGGGGCGATCGGGGATTCCGATGCGACGGCGGGAGCGCTCGAAAGCATCGTCGTTCAGCACGCCGAACGGCGCTGTCTGAGCCTCGGTCACAGGGGCCTCCATCCTTACGGGGCTCGGCTTGGACGTAAGCGCCCCGATTCACTGCGTGTTCCCAGATAACATAGTACAAATAGATAACTGTTCCGGGGCGAAGGGGCCTGTATGGAGTTCGGACTGCCGTGGCCGGGCGCGGAAGTCGCGCGCGTGGCCGAAGCCGAGGGCGTCACCGCCTTCTGCACCGGGGATTTCGTCGACAACGACGCCTACGAAGTCCTCGCCGAGATGGTCGAGCACACCGAATCGGCCCGAGTCGGGACCTCCATCGCCTACGCCTTCGCGCGCACGCCCTACGCGCACGCCTCGGCGATCAGAACGCTGCACAAGAAGGCTCCCGGACGGCTGTTCCTCGGGCTCGGGTCGGGCGCGTACTCCATCAATCGTGATTGGTTCGGCGTCGAGGCGGACAAGCCGGTGGCGCGGATGAGTGATCTGGCCGGTGCGGTGCGCGCCTGGCTGCACGCCGAGAACGGCGAGCGCGTGCGCTACGAGGGCCCGTTCTATCGCGTCGACGCCAGGGTGCAGGCTCCGGTGCTGGGCAAGCTCGACGTGCCGGTGCTGTTCGCGGGTTTCAACAAGCGGATGGTCGCCGCCGCGGCCACCCATGCCGACGGGGTGATCGGGCACGGACTGTTCACCGCGCGCTGGTGGCAGGACATCGTCCGGCCCGCCGCGGGTGATGTCGGCGAGGGCTGGCTCGAGCACGGCTGGCTCATCACCTCCGTCGACGACCGGGATCCCGAACGGGCCGTGCGTGACGCGCGACGGATGGTGGGCTTCTACCTGACCGTCAAAACCTACGACCCCTACGTCGAGTACCACGGCTGGACGGACGAGGTGGCGCGCGTGCGGGCGGCGTTCGCCCAGGGCGACATCGACGGCATGGCCGCCGCCGTCTCCGACGAGATGCTCGACGCGATCGCCGTGTGCGGCAGCACCGATCGGGCGCGCGAGCAACTCGGCAAGCGGCGGGCGGAGGGCTCGCTGGCGCGGGATCTCACCTATCTCTCGCCGCCCTCGTTCCTCACCAGCGCCCGGCGCCGTGCCGAATACGCCCGGAACAGTCTCGCGCTGCTGCAGTCCTGAAGAGAATGGACGCATGGTCGTGACAACGGAGTCGACAGGGGAGTCGCTGATCGCGGCGCTCGCCGCGGCCGCACGGACACACGGGTCGAGCCCGCTGCATTTCCACACCGCTGCGGGCGTGGTCGACACGACCGTCGGCGAATTGTTCGGGCGCGCACAGGCGCTCGCCGGCTGGATGCAGGAGCGGGGGCACGGTCCCGGGACGGTCACCGCCGTCCAGTTGCCGAACTCGGTCGAGGCCGCCGTGGCCTACACCGCGGTGCTGATCAGCGGCGCGACCCTGGTGCCGCTGGTGCACATCTACGGACCACGGGAGAGCGAGTTCGTCTTCGGTGAGTCCGGCACGACACTGCTGCTGACCACGAACCGGTGGCGGTCGATCGACTACACCGAGCGCATACCGGCGTTCCGGGCGGCGGGCGTGCGTGTCGTGCTCATGGACGAACTCGCCGACGCGTCCGGCTCGTATGCCCCGCCACAGGACCCGGAGATCGCCGTCGTCAGCTACACCTCCGGTACGACCGCCGCTCCGAAAGGCGTGCAGCACACCGGCGCCGGAGTGCTGGCCGAAGTGCGCAGCGCCCCCGGCGGGCTGGGCGAGGAGGACGGAGCGGTCGGCCTGGTCTCCTTCCCGTTCGGTCACATCGCGGGGGTCGTGTCGCTGCTGCGGCTGTTGCTGCGGGGCACCCCGACCGTGGTGATCGACGGCTGGGATCCCGCCCTCGCGCTCGAACTCGTTCCGCGCTACCGGATCACCAGCACCTCCGGCACTCCGCTGCACCTGGCCACCCTGCTCGACGCGCTGGAAGCCGGCGCCCCACTCGGCAGCCTGTCGCGCTATCTCGTGGGCGCCGCCACGGTGCCCGCCGAACTCGTCGCACGGGCGGATCGGCTCGGGATATCGGCCTTCCGCTGCTACGGCTCCACCGAACACCCGACGGTGTCCTCGGGCACGGTCGCGGACCCGCTCGCGAAGCGTCAGTTCACCGACGGCAGGCCCTGCGCGGGTGTCGAAATCCGGGTCGTCGATGAATTCGGCGAGGAGGTCCCCGTCGGCGTGGACGGCGAGGTGATCTGTCGCGGTCCGGAGACTTTCGTCGGTTACCGCGATGCCGCGCTCGACGCGGGGGCCTGGCTCGGCGCGGACGACGGCGGGCGACCGTGGCTGCGTACCGGCGATATCGGCAGGCTCGATGCCGAGGGCTATCTGACGATCACCGACCGTGCGAAGGATGTGATCATCCGGGCGGGGGAGACCATCTCCTCCCGTGAGGTCGAGGACGTCCTGCTGAGCTGTCCGGGCGTGGCCGATGCCGCCGTCGTCGCCGTGCCCGACCCGTACTACGGCGAGAAGGTGGGCGCGGTCGTGGTGCCCGGTCCCGGGGGGCCGCCCACCCTCGACGACATTCGCGCGCACTTCGCCGCCGTCGGCATGACGCGGCAGAAGACGCCCGAATATCTGGAAGTCCGCGAGGCCCTCCCGCGCACGCCGATCGGGAAGGTTCGCAAAGCCGATCTGCGGCGGGAGTTGCGCGGAAAGCAGGCCTCGCGGTGACAGACATCGATACATCGATCAACTACAGGGATATCGGAGGCGGTTCGAATGCGTGATGCAGTGATCGTGGCGGCGGTGCGTACGCCGGTCGGCAAGCGGAACGGCGGTCTGTCCGGGGTTCACCCGGTCGATCTGTCCGCTCATGTGCTGCGGTCGATCGCGGAGCGGACCGGGATCGACCCCACGGTGGTGGACGACGTGGTCTGGGGCTGCGTGGGACAGGTCGGCGAGCAGACCTTCGACATCGCGCGCAACGCGGTGCTGGCCGCGGGCTGGCCCGAGTCGGTGCCGGGCGTCACCGTCGACCGGCAGTGCGGATCCTCGCAGCAGTCGGTGCATTTCGCCGCGGCCGGGGTCGTCGCCGGACACTACGACGTAGTGGTCGCCGGTGGTGTCGAGTCGATGAGCCGGGTGCCCATGGGTTCGGCGGTCACGGTGGGCGGCAGCCCGTTGAGCCCGGCGTTCCTGGAGCGCTACGACGGCGTGGTCCCCAATCAGGGCGTCGGCGCGGAGATGATCGCCGAGCAGTGGGGCTTCTCCCGCGCGCAGCTCGACGAGTTCAGCGTCGCCTCGCACGAGAAGGCGGCCGCCGCCCAGGACGAGGGCCGGTTCGACGCCCAGATCGCGGCGGTCACCACCGCCGAGGGCGTGAAGGTCAGCGCCGACGAAGGTGTGCGCCGTGGCGGTTCGGTGGAATCGCTGGCCAAGCTGAAGCCCGCCTTCAAGCCCGACGGCGTCATCCACGCGGGTAACTCCTCGCAGATCAGCGACGGCGCCGCCGGGCTGCTGATCATGACGAGCGAGAAGGCGAAGCAACTCGGCCTGACCCCGCTGGCGCGCGTGCACACCGCCGTCGTGGCCGGCTCGGATCCGGTGATCATGCTGACCGGCCCCATCCCCGCCACGCGGAAGGCGCTGGAGCGCAGCGGCCTCGGCATCGACGACATCGGCGCGTTCGAGGTCAACGAGGCATTCGCCCCGGTGCCGCTGGCCTGGCTCGCCGAGACCGGCGCGAAAGCCGAGGCGCTCAACCCCAACGGTGGCGCGATCGCCCTGGGGCATCCGCTGGGCGGCAGCGGCGCGCGTCTGATGACCACGCTGATCCACCACATGCGCGACAACGGAATTCGCTACGGGTTGCAGACGATGTGTGAGGGCGGCGGTCAAGCCAATGCCACCATCCTCGAGGCGCTCTGAGCCGGATCGCACGATGTCGGATCTATCGGCGCGGCTGTGCGCGGACGAGGCGCGGGGCCGCGCCGCGGTGATCATGGCGGACTCCGGCGCGGTCCTCACCTTCGGTGAACTCGAGGACGAGTCGAACCGGATAGCACGGCTGTTCGCCGATCGAGGTCTGCGTCCCGGCGACCACGTCGCGGTCCTCATGACCAACGAGCTCGCCTACTTCCCGGTGGTCTGGGCGGCGCAGCGGTCCGGCCTGTTCTACACGCCGGTCAACTGGCACCTCACCACGGAGGAAGCCGCCTATATCGTCGGGGATTGCGGCGCGACCGTCCTGGTCGCCTCGGCGGCGCTCGCCGAGGCGGCCGCCGCGATCGCGGAATCCGTACCCGCGCTGCACACCTGCCTGATCGCCGGCAGCCGACCATCCGACGAGATACCGAGCGGCTTCGAAGAACTCGCCACGGTCACCGCGTACAGATCACCCGAGCCGCGGCCCGAACAGACCGAGGGCATATACATGTTCTACTCGTCGGGCACCACGGGACGTCCGAAGGGCATCGCGGTCGATCTGCCGCAGCACCCCTTCGGCACCGGCCTGCCGCTGGACGCCATGCTGTCCGGCCTGTACGGATTCGGTTCCGACACGGTGTATCTGTGCCCGGGGCCCCTCTACCACGCGGCCCCGCTCGGCTGGTCCATCTCCACGCAGCGCCTCGGCGGAACGGTGGTGCTGATGGAGCGGTTCGACGCGGCCTGCGCGCTGGAGGCGATCAACCTCTACCGCGTGACGCACGCGCAGTTCGTCCCGGCCATGTTCGTGCGCATGCTGAAACTGCCGCGGGCGACCCGCGAATCGTTCGACATGTCGAGCCTGCGGGTCGTCGTCCACGCGGGTGCGCCGTGCCCGATCCCGGTGAAAGAGGCCATGATCGAGTGGTGGGGCCCGATCATCCACGAGTTCTACGCGGGCAGCGAGGCGGTCGGCTTCTGCGCCATCGACGCGCCGACCTGGCTGCGACGCAAGGGGTCGGTCGGCAAGGCGGTGATCGGCGTCCCGCACGTGCTCGACGAGGGCGGTCGCGCACTGCCGCCCGGCGAGATCGGCACGCTGTGGTTCTCGGGCGGAACGACTTTCGAGTACCACAACGACCCCGAGAAGACGGCCGCCGCCTACGACAGCGCGGGCCGGGCGACCTTCGGCGACATGGGTTACCTCGACGAGGAGGGCTTCGTCTACCTCGTCGACCGGCGCACCGACCTGATCATCTCCGGCGGAGTGAACATCTACCCGAAGGAAGCGGAGGACGTGCTGACCCTGCACCCCGCCGTCGCCGACGTGGCCGTGATCGGCATCCCCGACGAGAACATGGGCCACCAGGTCAAAGCCGTGGTGGAACTGCTCGACCCGGACGCGGCGAGTCCCGCGCTCGCCGACGAGCTGGTCGAGTACTGCCGGGCCCGCATCGCGCACTTCAAATGCCCCCGCACGGTCGACTTCGTGACCGAGCTACCGAGACTGCCGAGCGGCAAGCTGCTGAAAAGGGTTGTGCGGGAACGCTATCTCTGACCCGAATGCCCCGTGCCGAGCTGCCCGCCGAGGGCTGTCCACCCGTGGACGGGTTCCTGACGTGACCGCGTGCGGCCGGGAGCCTTGCCCTCCCGCTGTCCGGAAGCGGATACGCGGTCCGGGCGATGGACCCCGATCCGGACATGCTCGCCGAGGGCATCCGGGCGCAAGCGAGAGGCGACGAGCCCGGCGGCGGCATCACCGTGGTCGGCTACAACGACATCCCCACCTGTGAAGAACTCATGGTTCCGCTGACCTCGGTCCGCAGTCCGCTCGACGAGATCGGCGCACGGGCGGTGGAGATACTGCTCGCCGCCACCCGGGGCCTGCTCGCCTCGTGGGTGGCGATGAAACCGGAGCTCATCGTGCGGGAGATTACCGTCCCACGCCGACCACGCACGCACATGGCGCGCGATGAACTACGAGGTTCACCGGCAGCCATGAAGAATGGCTTCATATTTCGCATCGGACATTATCGAAATATGCTTACCGCAACATGATCAGGACCCGTTCGTCGCCGGACCTTTTCTCATGCTGAGTTAATCAGTAGGACGACGCCGTTGCGGCGCTTATCTTTTCAGTCGTACCCGTTTCCGGGAGCGCGGACCGTCGGTCGGCCGCGGCCGGAACCACCACTGGAGAGGAACGCCGTGAGTGGCATAAACGTGCATCGAGGGGCGCGAGCATGAGCGTCATCGGTGGCAGGCGGCTGTTGAGGAAATTGTCGGCATTGTCGGTGCTGTTGATCGCCGCGCCCGCCTTGCTGACAGGGTGTGGAAAGGGGCAGGAGGACGGGGTCGTCTATTTCCGCTTCGCCAACTCGCCGACCGCCCTGTCGCTGGTCAGGATCGCCGACGAGCTCGGGTACTGGGACGATGCGGGCGTGCGCCCGGAATACGTCGGTCCCGCCACGGCCGTGCCGGCGGTGCAGCTGCTCGACCAGGGCGCGATCGATATCGCGACCGGAATGTTCAACAACGATATCGACGGCAAGGTGAAGGGCTTCGAGTTCACGGCCATCGCCTCGAGCATGCTGGACCTGCCGAACGAACCGCACATGGCGTACTTCACGGCGGCGGGATCGGATATCACCAAGGACAACCTGAAAGCCATCGAGGGTAAGACCGTCGGCCTGTCCGGATTCAACAGCTGCGTGGATCTGGTATTGAAGCGGTACCTGAAGAACAATGGCGTCGACGTGAGCCGGGTCAATTTCCTGGAACTCAAGAACGAATTGATCGCGCCGGCGATCGAACGTGGCGAGGTCGATCTCGGAGTCTTCCATCCGCCGCTGGTCGGCGTCCTGCTGAGCAAACCGGAAACGTTCACGATGGCGTTCACGTCCTATGACGACTGGGGCCCGCTCGGTGGCCAGGCGCCGTACGTCGCGAGCAACGCGTGGCTGAAGAAATACCCGGACGCGGCGCGGGAATTCGTCGGCATCATCGCCAAGACCGCCAACTGGGCGAACGCGCATCCGAAGGAATCCGCGGAGATCGCCGGAAAGACCACCGGCTATCCGGTGGAGCAGACCACCAACTGGCACTACGCGCCGAACGCCCTGCTCGACAAAGCCAGCCTGCAACTGTGGTGGGACCTGGTGGCCGAAGTCGGCGAGCCGCTGCCCGGCTCGGAGAATCTGAAGCCCGAGGACATCGCCACCAACGCCTTCAACCCGTATGCGAAGTCGGCGGACCTGCTGGAATCCCAGGACGAGAACACGGTGATCCTCACCGAGGAACAGAACAACCGAGTTCTGAAGACGCCACTCGTGGAGATCGCGGGCGTCGAAGAATGAGCCACCTCCCGTCTCTCTCAGAGAAAAGTCGAATGCGATGACCCAGCCCGTGCTCGATGAGCATCTCGGGAACCACATCCCCGAGAAGGACCTGATCGCGGATTCCCCGCGGTCCGACGCGACGGCGTGGAAGATCGAGGCCGAGCGCGTCGCGAAACTCTTCCCGAAGGCCGGATGGCGGTCCCGTCGGGAATCCACCACGGTTCTCGAGGGCTTCGACCTGCAGATCGAGAGCGGCGAGTTCGTCTCCCTGCTCGGCCCGAGTGGCTGCGGGAAGTCCACTTTCCTCAACATCCTCGCCGGCCTCGAGACCTACAACGGCGGCGCGGTCCTGATCGACGGCAAGCGGATCGACGGGGTCGACAAGAACATCGGCGTCGTGTTCCAGGGCTATGCGTTGTTCCCGTGGCTGACCGCGCAGAAGAACGTCGAGGTCGGCCTGCGCATCCGGGGCGTGCCCAAAGCCGAGCGCAGGGAGCGGGCGGCGCAGGTGCTCCGGACGGTCGGGCTGGAAGCGGCCGCGGATCGGCTCCCGCACCAGCTCTCCGGCGGTATGCGCCAGCGCGTCGCCATCGCCCGCGTGCTCGCCTACGAGCCCGACGTGCTGCTGTTCGACGAGCCGTTCGCGGCCCTGGACGCCCAGACCCGCGAGTTCCTGCAGGCCGAACTGCTCCGGATCTGGGAGGCGGGCGAGAAGAAGAAGACGATCCTGTTCGTCACCCATTCGATCGACGAGGCGATCTTCCTCTCCGACCGGATCGCGGTGATGACCCGTGCGCCGGGGCGGGTGAAGCAACTGTTCGACGTCGATCTGCCGCGCCCGCGTGACAGTGCCGCCAGGAGTTCGGAGGAGTTCTTCCGCATCCGCTCGCAGGTGGCTCGAATCCTGGAGGAGGAGGTGCACATTGGCAACGATCAGTGATCCGGTGCGCGAGGCCGAGCTGACCCCGCCGAAGGCGCCGAATCCGTGGCTGGTCAGATACGACCGCGTGCTCTACGGCGCTATCGGTCTCGGATTGTTCCTGGTGCTGTGGTGGTGGGTCGTCGCGGCCGGGTATGTGAACGACCTGTACCTGTCCACACCGCAGGACACCGCGAAGGCCTTCGTCGACGGCCTCGCCGACGGCACGCTGCGCGCCGAGATCCTGCCCAGTGTGCAGCGCGCGGTGGTCGGCTTCGCGATCGCCCTCCTCGTCGGGATCGGGCTGGGCATCCTGGTGGGATCGGTGAAGCTGTTCCAGAAGCTCGCCGAACCGGTCCTGCTGTTCTTCCGCAATCTGTCGTTGCTGGCGCTGCTCCCGGTGTTCGTCGTGTTCTTCGGCATCGGCGAGGAATCGAAGATCGCCATCGTGGTGTGGGCGTGCTTCTGGCCGATCTTCGTCAACGCGGTCGGCGCGGTCGGCGGCGTGGAGCGGACCCTGCTCAATGCCGCGCGCACGCTCGGCGCCGGGCGCGGCTACATCTTCGCCCGCGTCGTGCTGCCCGCCGCGATTCCGTCGATCTTCCCCGGCATCCGCCTGGCGGCGTCCAACGCGTTCACCGCGCTGGTCGCGGCCGAACTCGTCGGCGGCGCGCAGGGCATCGGCATCTACATCAACAATGCGGCGTTGCGGTATCAGACGCCGCAGATGTACGCGGGCATCCTCGCCCTCGGCCTGATCGGCATTCTCGTCAACGCGGTGATGACGGCGGCGGAATGGCGGCTGACCGCATGGCAGCGGGGATTGACGAACAAGTGACCGGGTGGGCATTGCGACGACTGTCCGTCGCCTCGGTCGCGGCCGTGCTGGCCGCGACCGGGGTGCTCGGATGCGGGACCGAGACGCGGGTCGACTACGGGTCACCGGAGCGGGACGCGCGGACTCTGGTCGTGCACGTCGGTGCGGGCGAGGACCGGGAAGTCCTGGAATACGCGATCGACAACCTGCTGCCGGATTCGGTACGTGTCGAACTCGTCGAGGCCACCGAGGATTCCAATGCCACGGTGGCCTCGGGCGGCGCCGATCTCGCCTACTTCCAGCACATCCCGGCATTCGAGGCGGACAAGCAGACGCATGCGCTGGACGACCTGAGCGTGGTCGCGAAAGTCAACGTCATTCCCTACGCGCTCTATTCGTCGAAATGGCGCGACGTCGCCGACACCCAGGACTGGGTGAATGTCGGCCTGGTCGCCGACGAGGTCTCGGGCGAGAGCCTTCCGCACGGTTCCGAAGTCGCCCTGCCCGCCACGCCGACCGGCTTCGCGCGCGGCCTGTACCTGCTGCAGAGCGCGGGACTGGTGAAGCTCGATCGCCCGTTCGGCGGCACCGCGGCTGTCGATCTGACGATCACCGAAGCCAATGTCCTCGATTCGCTGCGACATCTGTCCCTGCGCGGTCTCAGCTACGAGGACTATCTGCGAGACATCTACGAGAACTACGACGCGGTGGTTCTGAGCCCGAAGCACGCGGCCTCCATCGGCCTGGAGCCGCGGCGGGACGCGCTGGCGATCGAGCCGGGCCCGGACAACCCCTATGCCCATGTGCTGGTCGCGCCCGCCCGGCTGGCAGGCGATCCGCGCGTGCTCGAACTGACCCATGCGCTGGAGAGCCCCGAGTTGGCGCAGTTCCTGGAATCGACATATCGCGGCGCGAACATCGCGGTGGCCGCCGTGCTCGGCAACTGAGGTCGTCGTGGCCGTGTACTCCCGGCCCGACCTGAAGATTCAGAAGGACATTCGATGGTGGACAGTGATTCCCGCACGCCGTGGCGCCGTGGGCGATTCGGCCGGTTCGGCACGGCGGTGACCGCCGCCGCGCTCGCGGTGACGGCCTTCGCGGCGCCCGCGGCGGCCCACGTCCGCTCCGACGGGACACCGCTGAACCAGGGCGGGTTCGGTGTCGTGCGCCTGATCGTGCCCGGCGAGTCCGCGGGCGCGGACACCGTGGGGCTCTCCGTCACCCTCCCCGACGGCGTGGACCTGAAATCGGCTCGGACGCTTCCCGTTCCGGGGTGGACGGCGACAATCGAGCGGGAACAGACCGGCGGCTCGGAGCGGGTGGCGCGCATCGTGTGGACCGCGGACAGTCCCGCGGACGGATTCGACGTCACGCAGTACCGCGAGTTCTCCTTCTCGGCGGGTCCCTGGCCGAAGGACGAGTCGTCGGTGGCCCTGCCCACCGATCAGCGCTACAGCGACGGCTCGGTGGTGTCGTGGAACGAGGTCGCGGTCGATGCGGCCAGCGAACCGGAACATCCGGCGCCGGTGGTGACTCTGGTGGCGGCCGGCGGCCACGGCCACGATTCCGGCCACGGCGAGGGCACGTCGAACGACGCCGCCGATCACGGCACCGGCTCGGGTGAGTCCTCCCCGGACGGCTGGTGGCGCGCGCTGGCGGTGGTGAACCTCGTGCTCGTGCTGGTGCTCGGCGCCGGGCTCACGGCGGTGTGGCGGCGGGACCGTGGCGCCCGGTCCTAGTCGCTGGTGGCGGCTGTGGTCGCTCGTCCTCCTCCTGGCAGTGGGGTCGGTGGTCACCGCGGGCGCGTCCTCGGCGCACGCGAACCTGGTGTCGACCTCGCCGGCGAACGGCGCCCACGCCGAGTCCGCGCCCGCCGAACTGGCGCTGCAACTCGATGAGCCGGTCACCCTGGTCGACAACTCGGCGCAGCTGATCGACAGCGCCGGTGACCGATTCGAGCTGGCCCGGGTGCGGCTCGACGACGGTCAGCGCCGCATCGTGCTCGTGCCCGCCGCCACGATCCCCGACGGCGCCTACCTCGCGACCGCGCGCGCCGTCTCCGCCGACACCCACGTCGTCTCGCTGTCGCTCCAGTTCACTGTCGGGGCAGTGACCGAGCACGGTGAGTTCTCCACCGAGACGGCAGCTCCGGGCGTCGAGCGATACCTGAACTATCCGAGCAAGACCGCCGTCTACCTCGGCGCGGTGCTCTCGGCCGGGTTGTTCCTCGTATCGCTGTGGGTGTGGCCCGCGGCGAGGAGCGAACGGCGCTTCCGTGTGGTGTACCGGATCGGGGCCGGGATCCTGATCGCGGGCCTGGCAGGCCGTCTCACTGTTCTCGCGGCCCAGCGCTCCGGCGGCCTGTCACAGATCACGGGGTCGGGCATCGCGGATCTGCTGCTCGCCCCGCAGGGACTCGCGTCCCTTGCCGCCGTGGCCTCGTCGGTGCTCGCGGTGTCGGTCCCCGCGAGTCGTGTCCTGGGCGTTCTCCAGGCCGGAACCGCGATCGTCGCGGTCACGCTCGGCGGTCACGGCGGATCGCCGCAGGGATGGCCGTTGCCGTTCCTCGGCACGCTCCTGCACGTGTACGGCATCACCGTATGGCTCGGCGGCGTCGCGACGATCGTCCTGGTCCTGCGCGGCGCTCCACGCTTGCGGCGCTGGCACTCCATCGCCCTCGCACACGTGCTGGTCGTGATGACCGGCGGACTCGTGCTGGCGGTGTTGCAGGTGCGCCCGGTCGCGGCACTGGTCGCCACTCCCTACGGCCTGGTCCTGCTGGGCAAGACTGCTGTCGCGGTTGCGATCGCGGCATTCGGCTATTCGACCTACCGGTGGTTCCGGCGCGAGGAGACCGATGCCGGACGCCCGCGCTCCGTGCTGGTCGAGGCGGGCCTGGCGGTGACGGTGCTCGCCGTGACCTCTGTGCTCACGACGCTGCCGCCCGCCGAGGACATCTACACCACGAACCTCGCCACCACACTCGACTTCGGCGCGTCCGAGATCGTGCGCATCGACATCGACACGATCCGGCGCGGCCCGCAGCAACTGACCGTCGACTATCGGCCACCGGACTCCGCTGCCGCCGAGCGCATCCCGCCGTCGCTGGCGGTCGATCTGTCCTCGGCATCGGCCAATGTCGCGCGGCTGCCGGTGGCGCTGAGCGAGGCCGTCGAAGCGGACGGCGCACTGGTGTGGCGCAGTGAGCAGTTGATCATCCCCGCCCCCGGGGTGTGGAAGGTGACGGTCCGCTTCGACGGCGGACACGGCCCGAGGCTGGCCTCGTTCCACTACGAGGCGTTGTGAGCGGCTCACCGGAGCGGCCCGGCCGGGCTCGGAAACCGTTGCAGGTGATGGAGGAAGAATGAGCATCGAACATCGCGCCTATCAGGACTTCGCCGAACTGGTCCGCGAGGTCATCGCGCCCAGGGCGGTCGAGGTCGACGCCACCGAGGTGCCCCGCTCGCACGTCGACGCGCTGATCGACATCGGCTACTTCTCGTGGTCGATCCCGCGCGAACACGGCGGCGACCCGATCCCGCCTGCCGTCAAGAACGCCATAGACGACCTGCTCTTCGGCGCCGACCCGTCCACGGCGCTGGCCGTCACCCAGCACGGCGGACCGGTCGGGCAGGCGTTGAAGTCGGGGAATCCGGCCGCGCTGGAGCTGCTGCCGAAGCTCGCGGCAGGCGTCCGGATCGGCGGTGCGGGCTTCGCCCAGATCCGTTCCTGGCCGCACAAACCGAGCACGACCGCCACCAAGGTCCCCGGCGGATATCGCATCGACGGCGTGGTGCGCTGGCTGTCGGGATGGGGCCTGGTCGACACCGCCTGGCTGGGCGCCGTCGACGAACTGAACTCGACCTACGTCTTCGGCATCGGCGACCTCACCGCACCGGGCATCACCGCCGAACCCTTGGACCTGGCCGCCGTGCGCGGATCACGCACCGTGTCACTGGAATTGCACGGGTTCCTGCTGCCGGAGGAATTCGTCACCGAGGTCGTGGACATCGGGGAGTGGAAGGCCCGCGACGGCTTCGTGCGCCCGAACAGATCTCTGACCACCGCACTCAGTTCCGACGGCACGGAACCGGACCTGCCCGCCATCGGACCGATCGGGCTGGGCCGGGCCGCTCTGGCGGACGCACTGGCCGCGCACCCGGACGAGCCCTCCCTGCTCCGGCTGTCGGAGCGACTGGAGCACGCCGCGACCACTCCCGTACCCGAACCACACTGGCGCGCCACGCTCGACGAACTCGCGGTGCGGGCGACCACCGCGGCACTGGTCGCGGCCGGCGGTCAGGGATTGCTGGCCGAGAGCATCGCGCAGGTGCGGGCCAGGGCGGCGCTGTTCCTCCAAGTGCGTGGACTCTCACCCAGCGTCCGGACGGCGCGCTTCGAACACTTCGTCGGGTGAGCGGGACCGTATCGGCGGCATGAGAATTGGCTGTTCACAGACATTTACACCGGGCGGCTCCCAGTAGGCTGGTCGGATGGAGCCGGGAGGCAATCACCACTAGGTCGTCGCCTTGTCGGATGCCGCCTCGGCGGTCGGCGATGTGCATCCTGTGGTCGGCGCCTACGGGTACATGCGCAGGGCGGAATTGCCGGCCGGAGAGAGCGAAACGCCTGCTGCGCGGAGTGCGCTGACAGCGGCCGAGCGCGCATCGGCCGCCGCGGACGGGTCGAACCTCCCACAGCGATGTATTGGCGGAGTGCGGGCTTCGCGGCGGTGCAGCGGGGCGGTGTGCTCGCGCTCATGGGCGAGACGGCGGCCGCCGTCGAGGAGGCGGCGCAGGACCTTGCCGCGATTCCCGCCGAGCACCGCCGGAGTGAGTGGCTGGCCTCGGCCCTGCGCCGGGTCGATCCGGACATGAGTGCGACCTGAGATGCACGGGGCGGGCGTATCGTCGGCCGGAGCGGGACATCGGGAGGAATGCGGTGGGGACAGTACTGGTGCCGGGGCAGGTGTTCGCCGGGTACAGGATCGAGCGACTGCTCGGGGCGGGCGGAATGGGGGAGGTGTTCCTCGCCCGTGACCGCGGTCTGCCGCGCCACGTCGCGTTGAAGGTGCTTCCACGCACGGTGGCCGGGAATGACGACGTGCGCAGGCGGTTCCAGCGCGAGGCGGACATGGTGGCGCGGCTGTCGCATCCCAATATCGTCACCATCTACGCCCGTGGGGAAGAAGAAGGCAGACTGTGGATTTCGATGGCCTATGTCGACGGGCTCGACCTGTCGGCGGTGCTGTCGGCGGGGGCGCTCACCGTCGAGCGCGCGGCGCGGATCGCGGTGGCGGCCGCGGAAGCGCTGGATCACGCGCACGAGGCCGGTGTGCTGCACCGGGATGTGAAGCCGGCCAACATCCTGCTGACCAGGGGGCCGTTCGAGCGGGTGCTGCTCACCGACTTCGGGATCGCGAAGGGGATCGACGACAGTGTCGGGCTGACCAAGACTAACGAGGTGTACGCCAGCTTCCAGTACAGCGCGCCGGAACGTCTGGACTTCGGCGCGGCGGTGGATCGTCGCGCCGACGTCTATTCGCTGGGCTGCACTCTCTTCCACATGCTGACCGGGGACATTCCGTATCCGGGGACCAGCGCCGCCCAGCTGATGCACGGGCACCTCAACCTGCCGGTGCCTGCGCCGAGCACGCGAAATCCGCTGGTGCCGAGCACTTTCGACGGTGTGGTCGCCCGGGCTCTGGCGAAGGACCCGCAAGAGCGGTATCCGGACTGCCGCGCGCTGGCGACGGCGATCGTCGCGGCCACGAACGGGCACGACGCCCAGCCCAACGTCGATCCGGCACGGTCCCATGGGGATTCGGCAGACTCGTCCGCCGCGCTCGCGGAGACGGCGCCGACCGACAGACGTGGCCTGCTCGCGAGCGTCGATGCCGAGTTCGGCCGGGACACTGTCGTCGCGAAGTCGCCGGGGAAGGACACCGACGAACTGCACGCCGCGGCGGAGCGCCCGGTATGGCCCGGGCGGCGAACCGCGGCCGTGGTGGCCGCGGCCGCGGTGCTGCTCGCGGTCATCGGGCTGGCGATCGTCGGACTGAGATCCTTCGGCGGCGACAGCCCGGCGGCAGCGGACGGTCCACCGATCGCGGGCGTGTGGCAGGGCATCGCGCAGCAGGATGATCAAGGCGTCCTGTCGCAGTATCGGATGACCCTCACCCTGCGATCCGGTGAGGTCGGCACCGTCGTCGGCCACACCAACTACGAGGTGGCCGAAGGAACCTGCGCGGGTGAGCTGACCTTGCGCGAGCGGGAGGCCGACGGCTCGTCCGCGTCGTTCTACGAGCGGATTCTCTCCGGCCCGTGCATTCCGCACGGCAATGTCACCGTCGCCGCCGGTGATACCGGTCGGCTGGACTTCTCCTACACCGGCGTGACACGCACGGGAAAGCAGGAGACCGTCACGGCGACACTCGAGCGGGTCGGGTGAGCCCGCGGATCAGCGACCGGCCTCCACGGCCTGGGCGAGGTCCTCGATGTCGTCGCTGACGCGCAGATCCGCGGCGGTGGGGCGGCCGGGCTGGTATGCCTCGAGCACGCCGGGCACGCCGTCCTGCACGATGTAGGTGGCGTCGGTGCGGACCGGCGCGCCGGGGCGCTGCACGTAGGGAACTACGCGGAAGTCGTTGCGCCACAACTGCCTATCGACCTCCACGCGGACATAGCCGCGTTGCGCGTTGAAGTACTTCAGGTCCGGATTGGCCGCCAGCAGGCGCCGGCCGTGGTCGTAGATGTCGACGCCGTCGCCGCCGCTGGTCACCGAGGTGCCGGTGAATTCGCTGCCGATGACGGGGGAGTCGGGGTCGTTGTAGTCGCGGCGCAGGTCGGCGGCGTAGTTCTCGTGCCGGTCGCCGGTGATGACGACGAGATTGCGCACGCACCGTTCGGCCGCGGCGGAGAGGACGGCGTGGCGGTCGGCGACGTAGCCGTCCCAGGCGTCGGTGGAGACCTCGACGTCGGGTCCGGGATCGTGGTCGGTCTGAGCCATCACGACCTGGTTGCCGAGAATGTGCCAGCGGGCGTTCGACTGTGCGAAGCCGTCGACCAGCCAGTCCCGTTGCGGCTCACCGAGAATGGTTGCCGCGGAGTCGGAGCGGAGGGTGTGGTCGGTGGTCATGTCGCCGTTGCGGGCGGCGGGAAGAGTCCGGTACTGGCGGGTGTCGAGCAGGGTGATATCGGCGAGGCTGCCGTAGTGATAGCGGCGATGCAAGTGCACGCGCGTGCCTGCGGGCAGCTGGGCCAGACGTAGCGGCTGATGTTCGTACATGGCCTGGAACGCCGCGGCCCGGCGGCGCCGGAACAGTGCCGGGACGATGTCGATATCGAGGTCGAGTCCGGAGGATTCGGCGGCCCAGTTGTCGTCGACCTCGTGATCGTCCATGGTGACCAGCCACGGGAAGAACGCGTGCGCGCGCTGGAGTGGCTGCTCGACTTTCGAGAGCGCGTAGCGCAGGCGGTATCCCGGCAGATCCCGCGCCTCGGGCCGCATGTGGGACTCCACGGGCCTGCCGGTGCGGCGGCCGGTGAGCGCGTCCTCGTAGATGTAGTCGCCGAGGTGGACGACCAGGTCCAGATCCTCGTCGGCGATGTGCTCGTAGGCGGTGTAGTAGCCGTCGTTCCAGGCCTGACAGGAGGCGAAGACGAAGCGCAGCCGGTCGGGACGGCTGCCGCGGGCCGGGGCGGTGCGGGTGCGGCCGACCGGGGAAACCGCCGCCCCCGCACGGAAGCGGTAGTGGTACCAGCGGTCCGGCGCGAGACCGTGGATCTCGGGGTGGACGCTGTGGGCCAGTTCCCTGGTCGCGACCGCCTCGCCGCGGCGCACCACCCGGGTGAACGCCGCGTCCTCGGCGACCTCGAACTCCACGGTCACCGGCTGCGGACCCATCCCGCCGTGACCGTCCGGAGCGAGTGGGTCGGGCGCGAGCCGCGTCCACAATACGAATCCGTCCGGGGTGGGATCGCCGGAAGCCACGCCGAGGGTGAACGGATGCTCCGACCATCGGGGTGCGCGGAATCGGCTGCTGCTCACCGCCGAGGCTCCGGCCAGCAGCAATGCGGACCCGGCGGCGCCGTAACCCAGCAACTGCCGTCGAGACACGCCCATGACGACGACGTTACAAGTGAAGTGGAGGAAGTTCCTCCGATTGTGATGAACTCTGCCCGACGATTGGTTTGTCATGACGTTACCGGCGGGCGAAGCGGTGCTGTCGCCGTCGAACGTGCGGTACCGCCGGGCGGTCCGCGCCCCGAGCGACAGCGGGTCAGGCGTTTTCGGGCGTAACCACCGAAGCCGTCTTGTGGCCGGTGGAACCGATCCGCGGAAAAGGCGCGACGGCTTCGAGTTCGTAGGCCAGTCGAAGCAGGGTTCGCTCGTCGCCGTGCGGCGCGAAGAGCTGGATCGAGCCGGGCAGGCCGTTGGTGTGCAGTCCGTGTGGCAGGGAAATGGCCGGGCCGCCACCGATATTGGCCAGCGGGGTGAAGGCGACGTAGTCGACGAGCTTGGCGAACAACGCGTCGGCGGCCTGCCGGGGGGAGTGCTCGCCGATGCGCGGCGCCGGGTGGGCGAGCGTCGGGGTGAGCAGGATGTCCACATCGGCGAAGTGCCTGGCGTAGAGCTCCTGGCCGCCGCGCAGGCGGCGGATCGCGCCGGGGAGCCGGTGTGGGCCGCGGGCGACCTTGCGGGCGAGACCTTTGGTGAACGGGTCGAGCTTGCGCGGGTCGAAACGGCGGCCGTGGCTCATCGAGAAACTCGCCGACATGAGGACCGCGAACAGCGACCAGTACAGCGTGAAGTCCTCGACGAACTGTTCGTCGAGCAGCAGGCGGCGCTCGACGAGTTCGTGGCCCTGGCCGGCGAAGGTCTCGGCGGCCGAGGTCAGGATCCGGTCGGTCTCGGGGTGGACGGGGTGGCCGAGGACGTCGTAGCGAATGACGCCGATGCGCATCCTGCGGTCGTCCGGGCCCTCGACGAGACCGACCGGCGGCAGGCCCGGTTCGGGATGGTGCTGTTCGGCGACGGCGAGGTAGTGGGCGGTGTCGCGCACCGAGCGGGTCAGCACTCCCTCGGAGACCAGATTCACCGGTAGTTGCCTGGCGCCCGGCTGATCGAGCAGACGAGACCGCGTCACCTTGAGCCCGACGAGCCCGTTGACCGCCGCGGGAATGCGGATGGATCCGCCGCCGTCGTTGGCGTGCGCGATCGGCACCGCGCCGGAAGCGACCAACGCGCCGGATCCGCCGGAGGAGGCGCCGACGGAGTACTCGGTGTTCCACGGGTTCCTGGTGGGCGGGCGATCGACGTACTCGGTGCTGGCGGTCAGCCCGAACTCACACAGCGTGGACTTGCCGAGCAAGGTGAACCCCTGCGCGAGGAACTGCCGTGCGGGCGCGCTGTCCGCCTTCGCCGGATGCGGGGTGAACGCGGACGAGCCGTGACAGGTCGGCACGCCCGCGACATCGGCGTTGTCCTTGACAAACGCAGGCACTCCGGCGAACAGCCCCGAGGTGGGCGGCTGGTTGCGCGCCCGCTCGAAGCACTCGACCTGCACCGCGTTCAGCTCCGGCTGCACCTTGCCGACCCGGGCGATGGCGGCCTCGAGCACTTCGTCACGGCTCACCTCCCCGCTGCGGATCCGGGCGGCGACCCCGAGGGCGTCGAGATCGCCGAGGGCGTCATCGGTGAAGGCGTGCACTGTGCTCATCGGATCCGTGCTTTCGTCGCTGCTGTCGAGCGCGGACCGCGCGTGTGGGGTGTCGGCGCGCCGTCCGCTCTTGCGACAGTAACGCCCGCCGGAAACGAGTGGTTGCGGTATCGGCGGACCCTCAGGCGGGCTCGACCAACTGGATCTCCAGTTCGACCTTGACCGAGTTGCTCAGCAGACCGGGGGCGGCGGCGCCCACGCCGAGTGCGAGCCGGTCCACGGAGCCGACGGCGGAGAAGCCGGCGTGCCGGGCGCCGGCTCCGGGCAGTTCCTGCACCCCGCCCCATTCCACCTCGAGGGTCACCGGCGTGCTGCGCTCGCCCAGCCACACCTCGCCGTCGACGGTGAAGTTCTCGGCGATGCGCACCGGTCCGGTGGCGCGGAAGGTGAGGGTGGGCCGGTTGGCGACGTCGAGGAAGTCGGCGGTGCGCACGTGCTCGTCGCGGGCGGCATTGCCGGTGTCGAAGGAGTTCAGGTGGATGGTGGCGCCGATGGTGGCCGCGCCGGTCTCGTCGACGTGGAACTCGGTGTCGAAGGCGGTGAAGCTACCGCGCACCTTCGCGATTCCGAGGTGGCGGATGCTGAAGCCGACCGAGGAGTGCTGGGTGTCCAGGGCCCAGGAGCCGGGCTTCAGCAGGGTCGGGGTTTCGTTCGTGCTCGTGGTCATGAACCGAGCCTGGCCCCGGCGGCGGCCGGTACCAAGGCCGTGGTTTTCCTGGACCTGACAGGGCCAGGCTCGCGGTGCGGGAATCGGCCATGATGAAGACGTGACCGGAAACAGGTTCGCCGAATTCCTCGTCGCCCGTCGCGCCGAACTGCGCCCGGCCGACGTCGGACTACCCGATATCGGCCGCCGCCGCACCCCCGGCCTGCGGCGCGAAGAGGTCGCGGTGCGCGCCGGGGTGAGCGCGGACTACCTGGCGCGGCTGGAACAGGGCCGCGACACCAACCCCTCGATCGCCGTGGTCGACGCGCTGGCCGCCGCCCTCCTGCTCGACGACGCGCAACGTCGGCACTTCGGCCTGCTCGCGCTGACCGCCGGCCAGGAGGAACGGTGCGGTGGTTCCGAAGCACCCATCACGACGGTGCCGGAATCGGTCATCGCGGTCCTGCGGGCGCTGGATCCGACGCCCGCGTTCGTGCGGGGCCGCCGCCTCGAGGTGCTCGCCCACAACGAGGCCTGGGCCGATCTCGCCGCGCCGCTCGGCCTGCTCGATCCGCCGATCGACCTGGCGCAGTGGGTGTTTCGACACAAGACCGCCCACCGCGTACTGCAGAACCGCGCGGCCGTCGCCGAATCCCTCACCGCCGAGCTCTACCGGGCGAGCATGCGCTGGCCCAACGACGATCACCTGAATCACGCCATCGCCTCCTTGCGCACGGTGCCCGAATTCGCACAGCGTTGGCAGCCGAGGCCGGCCGCCGAAACGGCCCCGGTGCCGTTGCGCCTGCACCACCCGGTGCACGGCGCTCTCACCCTCACCGTGGAGCAGCTGGAGACCAGGCACGACCAGGCTGTGGTGGTGTGGCTGCCCGATCGTGCCCTCGCGCGCGAGTCGGGGCTGCGCCTGCTGCGCGGGGATCGCGCGGCGGGCGAGTAGGCCGCATCCCGCTACTCGGTGCGGGCATCGTGCGTCGCCCGGTTGGCCATGACCTCGTCCATGTTCGTCTCGGCCCAGCTCCTGAGGCCGCGCATCAGGTGGTGCAGCGACAGTCCGAGCTCGGTGAGTTCGTAGGAGACCGTGACGGGAACGGTGGGCGTCACCGTCCGGGTGAGCAGGCCGTCGCGTTCCAGGGACCGCAGCGTCTGAGTGAGCACCTTCTGGCTGACTCCCGCGAGTGTCCGGGCGAGTTCGGAGAAGCGCATCGCCCGCGGTTCACCGGGGCGGTCCGCGCCGTCCGCGCCCCCGCCCAGCGCGCACAGGATCAGGGCGACCCACTTGTCGGAGATCCGATCGAGCAGTTGCCTGCTCGGGCAGGCGGCGAAGAACGCGTTGTACTCGATCTTGGCCGTGGCCTTCTTCTCGGCCGCCGTGGTCGTCCTCATGTCCCCACTCCTGTCACCTCTGGGTAACCAAGGCACCTGCCAGTGCCTACTTCCCAACGGGAAGTTGCCCTACCAGTATGAAGTAAGCCCCATCGGGCGCCATTCCTGTGAGAGATATCGAGGACCCGCGTATGAGCACACTGTTCACTTCACTCCCCGGCGGCACCTGGACCCTGGGCGATCTGACCGTCACCCGCTTCGGCTACGGCGCGATGCAACTCGCCGGGCCCTGGGTCATGGGACCGCCCGCCGATCGGGACGGCGCGATCGCCGTGCTGCGCGAGGCCGTCGACCTCGGCATCACCCATATCGATACCAGTGACGCGTACGGTCCGCGAGTGACCAACCGGTTGATCCGCGAGGCGCTGCAGCCCTACCACGAGTCGCTGCACATCGTGACGAAGGTCGGTGCGGAACGGGACGAGCAGGGCGGATGGCCGACGGCGCGGCAGCCGGACCAGCTGCGTCGCCAGGTCGAGGAGAACCTCGAATCCCTAGGGCTCGACACACTGGATCTGGTGAATCTCCGGCTCGGCGACGCCGAGGGGCCGCGGGCGGGCACGCTCGCCGAATCGTTCGAGACGCTCGCCGACCTCCAACGGCAAGGCGTCATCCGCCATCTCGGCGTCAGTAATGCCACCGCCGAGCAGGTCGCCGAGGCCCGGAGCATCGCGCCGATCGTGTGCGTGCAGAACATGTACAACCTGGCCCACCGCCACGACGACGAGCTGATCGACCGGCTCGCCGCCGAGCGCATCGCCTACGTGCCGTTCTTCCCGCTCGGCGGGTTCAGCCCGCTGCAGTCCTCGGCATTGTCCGCGGTCGCCGCCCGGCTGGGCGCCACGCCGATGTCGGTGGCCCTGGCCTGGCTGCTGCACAGGTCGCCGAACATCCTGCTGATCCCCGGCACCTCCTCCGTCGCGCACCTACGCGAGAACATCGCGGGCGCCCGGCTGTCGCTGTCGGATACCGACCTCGCCGAACTGGACGCGCTCGGCCGGGAGTGAACCCGGACGTTGCGGCTCGACCTGTTCCGGGTTGCGCGTCCGGCGCCGCCCACCGACCCGACAACGCAGCAGCCGGCCGCGAGCGAACTCGCGGCCGGCTGCTGCGCTGTGGTGGTACCCGGTGGCCGTTACGTGCGCGCGCCCGCGCCCACCGCCTTCCTCGCCGAGAGCGGGATCACGCCCGGCTGCGGTTCGTGGAAACGCCGACGCGGAGACGTGACGTCCACGCCCGAGTCGTTCGACATCGCGGGCTGCGCGGGGCGGACCGGCGAGTCGAGTGCGGTGTGCGCGCTGACGACCGTGGAACGGACGATCAGTGGCGCGGTGCGCGGATCGTCGGCGAGGAGCCGGGCGATGCGACGGTCGGTGGTGACCAGGCAGGTCCGGACGCCTTCGCGGAGGAAAGCCCCCGCGTCTTCGACGAGATCGCCGAGGGTGCGCAGCGAGAGGAAGTCGAGCCTTCCGGCATCGACGATGAGCGCGCCGCCCGCTTTCGCCGCCGCGTCGGCAGCCTCGCGCACCATCTGCCGCCACAGCGGCAGGGTGAAGGCATCGGCTTGACCACGTACCGACAGGATGACGACGCCACTGCGGTGGCGGGTGCGGGATATCAGCCGGTGATCGGGCGAACGGGAGGGTGCCGTGGCGGAATTCACCGACAGGAAGGGGGAGGAGCTGGATTTCAGGTTCATGACACTACCCGGATCGGCTCGAGATGCACTGAGCATCAGGGCTCCGGCAGACCCCGGTGGTTTCGAGGTGACGCGTGAGCCGCACCCAGGGTAACGCACACCGAACGTAAACGGCAGTTTATTTTTGTATAGAAATAAATCGTGTCGTTTGCGTGACCCGCCCCCGGGTAGTTGCGCTCAGCCTGCGCAAATACCTTGTCCGGGATCCGGCCACTGGCAACTGTCGATCCGTACACGTGAAGTCCTCACACCCCCCTCCCAGAGGAAGGCGCGATCCATGAGCGTGACCGACGAGTACCTGGCCAACAACGCCGAATACGCGGCGACGTTCAGTGGGCCCCTCCCGCTGCCGCCGAGCAAGCACGTCGCCGTGGTGGCGTGCATGGACGCCCGCCTGGACGTCTACCGGATCCTCGGCCTGAAAGACGGCGAGGCGCACGTCATCCGCAATGCGGGCGGCGTGGTGACCGACGACGAGATCCGGTCGCTGGCCATCAGCCAGCGCCTGCTGGGCACGACCGAGATCATCCTCATCCACCACACCGACTGCGGCATGCTCACCTTCACCGACGACGACTTCAAGCGCGCCATCCAGGACGAGATCGGCATCAAGCCCACCTGGTCGGCCGAATCCTTCCCGGACGTCGAGGAAGACGTGCGCCAGTCGCTGAAGCGCATCGAGCGCAGCCCGTTCGTCACGAAGACGACCTCGTTGCGCGGATTCGTCTTCGATGTCGCCACCGGCAAGCTCAACGAAGTCCTGAACTGACCCGGATCGCGCAGCCGGGCCGCCCACCGTACGGGGAACGGCCCGGCCTGTCGTGTGCGCTCAGTTCACCTGATCCGAGAACTTCTGCCGCAGTTCGCGTTTGAGGATCTTGCCGCTGGGATTCTTCGGAAGTTCCTCGACGAACACGATGCGCTTGGGCAGCTTGAACCCGGCCAGCCGCGGCCGCAGCCCGTCGACGATGTCCTGCTCGGTGAGTTCGTGGCCGTCCTGCGCGACGACAACCGCCGTCACCGCCTCGATCCAGGTCGGATGCGGGGTGCCGAAGACGGCGGCCTCGGCGACACCGGCGACGGTGTAGAGCGCTTCCTCGACCTCCCGGCTGGCGACGTTCTCGCCGCCGGTCTTGATCATGTCCTTCTTGCGGTCGACAACGCTGAGATAGCCGTCCTCGGACATGATGCCCAGGTCGCCGGAGTGGAACCAGCCGTTGCGGAAGGCTTCCGCGGTCTTGGCCTCGTCGTCGAGATAGCCGAGCGTCGCGTGTGGGCTGCGATGGACGATCTCGCCCAGCTCGCCGGGCGGTAGCGGATTGTCGTCGTCGTCGACGATGATCGTCTCCACGTGCAGAGCCGCGCGGCCCGCCGAACCGGCGCGCTCGATCTGCTCGTGCGGCCGCAGAATCGTTGCGACCGGCGACATCTCGGTCTGGCCGTAGAAGTTCCACAGCGAGAGCGCGGGCAGCGCGGTGCGAATCTGTTCGAGCACGGCCACCGGCATCGGCGAGGCGCCGTAGTAGCCCTTGGTCAGCGAGGACAGATCGGTGGACGCGAACTGCGGCGACTGCAGCAGGGCGATCCACACCGTGGGCGGGGCGAAGAACTTCGTCGCGCGCTCGCGTTCGATCGTGGCCAGCACGGTCGCCGGATCGGGGCCGGGCAGGATGATGCTGGAGGCGCCGAGGTAGATGTCGGGCAGCAGGAAGCAGTCCATCTGGGCGCAGTGGTAGAGCGGCAGGGCGTGTACCTCGATGTCCTCGCCGGACATGCCGCCGTCGATCACCGCGCTCACGTACTGGGTGATCAGCGATTTGCTGGACAGCAGCACGCCTTTGGGGCGCGACTCGGTGCCGCTGGTGTACATCAGGCGGATCGGATCGTCGTCGCCGACGAGGACCTCGGGTTCCGACTCGTCGGCGTGGGTCTCCCAGGTCTCGTAGGCGATCCACCGATCGTCGGCCGAGTCCGCGCCGCCGATGCGGACCAGTAGGTCGGGCCGGTGCTCGCCCTGCTCGACCGCGGCGGTCGCCACCTCGAGCAGGCCGTCCTGGACGACGAACGCCTTCGCGCGCGAATGGCGCAGGATGTAGGCGATCTCCTCGGCGCCGAGCATGAAGTTGACCGGCACGAGCATCGCGCCGATCCGGGCCAGCGCCAGCGTGAGCACGGCGTACTGGCTGGAATTGCGCGACAGCAGCGCGACCGCGGTGCCCTTGCCGATGCCCTGGTCGATGAGCGCGTGGCCAACCCGGTTGACGATCGAGTCGAACTCGCGGTAGGTCAGCCGCCGTTCGCCGTCGGCTATCGCCAGCCGCTCGGGGTAGCGCTGGGCGCTGCGTCGCAACAGGTCGCCCACGGTCTGCGAGCGCGCGGTCGCGATCGTGCGGGCGAGGGTGGACTCGTGATCGGGCATCGTGTTCCTTTCGGCCGAGCTCGCCGACGGCGGGAGCGGCACCGGGGTGTCGCGTCGGCCACTGGACAGTAGCCCGGCATTTGCGAAGTGTCTCGACCCGGTCCGCGCCGGACGGCGGAGAAGCAGCGGTCCTCCTCCGCCGGACCGGTGCCGCGGCGAAAGGACCGTCAGAAGGACATGGGCGGCGCGGGAGCCCGTCGCTCGCTCAGCGTTTCCGCGCGGTGGCTCAGTGCGCCGAGGCCGAACGCCTTGTCGGTGAAGCCCCAGAACTCGCCCGCGGCGATGTCGGCGAACATGTTCTCCGCGGCATCGACCGGATCCATGCCCGCGGTCTCGCCGAGATTGTGCAGCACCTCGAACATCTGGTCGGCCGCGGCGTTGCCGCTGGGGGCGGCGGCTTGGGCGTCGACGAAGATCCGGCTGCGCACCGAATACGGCAGCAGCACGGTCACCTGAATGGGTGCGCCGGTGAGCGCGACTTCCTGGTGCAGGCTCTCGGTGAGCGCGACGATCGCGTGCTTGCTGACGATGTAGGGCGTCTGCAGAGCCTGGGTGAGCACACCGCCGACCGAGGACATATTGGCCACCGTCGCGGGCGTGCCCGCCGCGATCATCTTGGGCAGGAAAGCCCTGATGCCATGGAACACGCCGTCCACGTTCACGTTCATCACATGACGCCACCGCTGCACCGGTATCTCCCAGAGCACCCCCGCGGTCTCCAGCCCCGCGTTGTTGATCAGCAGCTCCACGCTGCCATACCGCTCGTAGACGTCGGTGGCGAGCTTCTCGAAGGCCTCGGCATCGGTGACGTCGAGTACCTGCGCCTCGGCCTTCAACCCCTGCGCGAGGATGTCGTCGGCGACCGTGCGGGCCCGCTCGGCATCGACATCGGTGACCACGACCTGCATCCCGATGGCGGCCGCGTACCGCGCGAGCCCCTCGCCGATACCCGAACCCGCGCCGGTGATGACGGCGGTGCCGCCGGCGAAGCGTTCCTGTGCCGCGCTCATCCGGCGCTCTCGATGCGGCTCATGCGGATGATGTTATGGGACAACATGACTCGGTCCTTTCGAGCTGACTGTTCGGTTGTTCTCGTTCGACTACCGAAAGATCATCTCGCTCCGGCCGGTTCCGCGCAGCCCGGATGGCCGCGGCAGCCGAAATGCCGGTGCCTCGACGGCTCTCACCAGCCCCCTCACAAGCCCGCACCGGTGGTCGACCCGGGCCGGTAGATCATCAACACGACCACGATCGCCCAGAGCAGATTGAACATTCCGGTGGACATGCCCAGCCGCGCGGTGAGTCGTTCCAGCGGCGTGGCATCGTCGGCGCGTGAGCGCGTCCGCGGCGCCGCAACGGGCACGCCGACCGCGCTCGGCGCCTGGATCCGGGCCAGCGCCGACTCCTGGGCGGGCAGGATCACCCCCATGAGCAACACGGCGGCAGCGGCGGTGAGGATCATCGACACCAGCAGCCAGGCATCGCCGAGCACGCCGAGGCTCGCCCCGGTGGCGAACCCGAACACCGGAACGAAGACTCCGACGACCGCGTAGACGCGGGTGATCCGGTGCAGCACAGCGACGATGGCGGCCTTACGGGGCTCGTCGGGGTCCCGATGCGCCGCGCGGACGGCGGGCGGATACATGCTGGCCGCGACGGCGACCGGGCCGATGGCCAGAATCGCGGCCAGAACATGGACCGACAGCAGGAATCCGGTCATGCGCCGATCCGTTCGCCGGTGACCTTGCTGCGCGGCAGACGGCCCGCGCGGGAGTGCCCGGTCAGGGTGTCGCCGGTGACGGTGACATCGAATTCGAGGTTCGAGCGCAGCGGTTCGGTGATGCTCTGCCGCCAGGTGACGCGCTCACCGTCGGGGCCGGGTTCGCAGACGATGTCGTGCAGCACGACGTGTTCGCCTGCGCGGCTCGCGGTTCCGCTGATCCCGGTGGAGGTGTCGGTGAAGTCGTAATCGGCTTCGATGGTGCCTATCGGAGTCTTCATCCGTAGCCGCCATGCGCCGGTGATGCTACTCATCTCTGTGCCTTCGGGTCGTGGCTTTCGGGTGGTGGTCGGTCAGGCCGCGGCGGGGGAGCGGCCGGTGTTCTTCCAGGTGGTTCCGCGCCGCTCGTACTCGAACAACTCCTCGACGGCGTGGGCGATTCGCGGCCCGAAGTCGCGTTCCAGCAGGTACAGGCCCAGGTCGAGACCCGAGGTGACCCCGCCCGCGGAGACCAGATCGCCGTCGTCGACGACGCGCGCCCGCACCGCGGTGGCACCGGTGGCGTCGAGCATGTCGATGCCGAGGACGTGGGTGGTCGCGGTGCGGCCATCCAGCAGGCCTGCCATGGCGAGTGCCAGGGAGCCGCCGCAGATCGTCGCGAGGGTGATCGCCGGGTTGTCCAGGCAGCCGCGCAGGAGCGGCATGGCCTCGGTGGCGGCGAATCGGGCGAGCAGTACCGGGACGGTGACGTCGCCGGCGTCGGGATCGCCGTCGACGGGACCGGACGCACCGGGGACCAGGACATAGCCCGGGGTCGTCGAATCCAAGGTTCCGGTGGCACGCAAAGTGATTCCCGGCGTGCCGGAGACGACCTCCCTCGGGCCTTCGGCGGTGACGTACTCGAGGTCGAGCGCCGTCGCGCCGAGGACGTCCCGGCCCGCTGTCAGTACTTCGTGGGGCGCGATGATGTCGAGCGGATCGAAGCCGTCGAACAGGACGAATTGCGCACGCGGTTGTGGCATGAAGATCCTTCCTTGGGGGCGTGCTCCCATGATCGACCGCGGCGCAGTCGCGACATCAGTGGCGATCCGGTCATAGAACATCTGAATCCGGCCACATGGGCGATGTGTACCGCGTCGACCTTCCCGGCCGGGCTCTCCGGCGTACGGTCGACAGATGTACACCGTGGCTGTGCTCCTGCTCGACGATGCGATCGCCTTCGATCTGGCCACACCTATCGAAGTGTTCGGGCGCGTGCGGCTGCCGGACGGGCGTGCGGGCTACCGCGTCGTCGTCGCCGGGCCGCAGCGGGAGATCAGCGCGGGCCCGCTGCGCATCACCGTCGACGCGGGTCTCGATGTCGCGGAACGAGCCGACCTGATCGTCGTCCCAGGTCTCGAGGACCCCGCCCGGCCCACCTCGCCCGAGGTACTCGACACCCTCCGCGCCGCGGTCGCCCGGGGTTCCCGTGTCGCCTCCATCTGCGTGGGCGCATTCGTCCTGGCCGAGGCGG
Source organism: Nocardia higoensis NBRC 100133 (assembly GCF_000308595.1). Taxonomy (GTDB): domain Bacteria; phylum Actinomycetota; class Actinomycetes; order Mycobacteriales; family Mycobacteriaceae; genus Nocardia; species Nocardia higoensis. The sequence continues at coordinate 60,996 of NZ_BAGA01000072.1, forward strand.
GGCTGCTCGACGGCAAGGATGCGACCACCCACTGGCTCGCCGCCCACGACCTCGCCCGCCGCTATCCGGCCGCACGCGTCGACCCGGACGTCCTCTACACCGACAACGGTCAGATCCTCACCTCCGCGGGCGCGGCTGCCGGGTTGGACCTGTGCCTGCACATCATCGGCAAGGACTACGGCGTCGCGGTCGCCGCCGACACCGCCCGGCTCTCGGTGACGCCGTTACAGCGCACCGGTGGCCAGTCGCAGTACATCCTGCGCAACCGCCCGCTTTTCCGCACCGCCACCCTCGAACACGTCCTCGCTTGGATCGAGCACAACGCCCACCGCAGTCTCACCCTGACCGAGATCGCCACCGCCGCCGAGATGAGCGTACGCACCCTCACCCGCCGGTTCGCGGATGAGACCGGCCAGAGCCCCATCCAATGGGTGGTGGGCGTGCGGATCCGGCACGCCCAGGAACTACTGGAGACCACCGATTACACCGTCGACCGCATCGCCGGGCAGGTCGGGTTCTCCACGCCGAGCAACTTCCGGACCCAATTCGTCCAGACTGTCGGCGTCACGCCGGGTGCGTATCGAAAAACGTTCCGCCCCTTGCCCTGAATGCGCCGAAGGCGCTCCGGGTGGCTCACATGTGCGAGCCGCCGTCGACCCGTACCTCGGTGCCGGTGACGAAGAAGGCGTCGGGCGAGCCGAGCATCGCGACGACCGCGGCCACCGCTTCCGGTCCCGCGAAGATCGCTCCGCCGTCGAGCGGCAGTGCCGGAAGGACTTTGCCGAACAACGAGAAGTCCGCGTCGGCGGGCAGGCCGGGGCCGACGCTCTGCTTGGACTCGCCGGTTCCGTCGGTCATACCCGAGGAGATCGATCCCGGCTGCACGGAATTGAATCGGATGCCCTGCTTGGCGAATTCCGAGGCCAGGGCGTGCGTCATCGCCTGAACACCGGCCTTGGACGCGGCATAGGCGGACATGTAGGGATGGGCGAAGGCCGCCGAGGTGGAACTGAAATTCACCACGGCGGGCTTCGTGCCCTCGCGCAGGGCCGGGATGGACTCGCGGATGACCAGGAAGGTGCCGACGAGATTGACCCGCAGCACACGCTCGAAATCGGCCAGCGTGGTCTTCTCCAGGTGCTCCGAGCGCAGGATGCCCGCCGCGTTGACCAGCGTGTCCAATCCACCGAGGTGCTGGACGGCCTCGGCGACCCCGGTACGCACCGACTCTTCCTCGGCGACATCCACTGTCACGGTGCCCAGCCGCCCGGCGTCGGAGCCGGCCTTGGCGAGGGTGTCCTTCAAGCCGGCGTCGCTGATATCGGCGGCGACCACCCGGCCGCCCTCCCGCAGTATGCGCAGGACGGTGGCCTGGCCGATACCGGAGCCGCCGCCGGTGACGAGGACGCGACGGCCTTCATAGCGCTGGAGGTCGGGCATGTGTTGCTCCTGTTCTCGAAAACCGAAGCCTAATTCGGCCTCGGCCATCCCGGGCGGTCTTTCTCGGGGCGCTTCGAGACGAGCCGAATTTCGCCGGAGCGGCGTAGGTCAGGACGACGGCATGGTCACAGGATCCGATGCGGACCTTTCCCGGCTGCTGAGCGCGGGAAACGCTTGCTCGTGCCCGGCGGCGACGATCGCCAGACCCACGGCGACGAATATCGTGGCGGCCGCCGGGATCGCGCGCGGACCGATCCCGGCCAGAACCAGCCCACCGAGCAGGCCGCCCAGCGCCATGGCCGCGTTCCACAAGGTGACGAGCACGGCTTGCGCGGTGTCCGCCGCCGCGAGGCTGTGCGCGGATGCGGCTTTCGCCCCCGCGGTCTGCAGCAAGGTCGGAACGCCGCCCCATCCGAGTCCCCATACCCCGGCGGCGAGCCAGATCAGCGATACCGGAGGGGCTGTCGCGAGGGCGGCGCCCGCGATGATGAACAGGACGGAGGAGGCCAGTGTGAGCATTCTCAGGTGGGTGTCGATGTAGCGACCGGTCGACCAGATGGCGACCAGGCTCGCAGCGCCGAAGACGAGCAGGATCAGGTCGGTGGAAGAACCCAGCCGTGCGGCTGCGAGGTAAGGGGCGATGTAGGCGTAAAGGACCGTGTGCCCCAGCACGAAGACCAGCACCACCGCCATGACGGCCGCGACGCCGGGAGTGGTCATCGCGGTCCTGGCGGAGACGGATCGCGGTGCTTGCGTATCGGATTCGTCGGCGACATCGGGTACGCCGAACGCGATCCAGGCGATCACGCCGAGTGTGAGGACGGTGATGGCGGCGAACGGGACCCGCCAGTCGGCGAATTGGCCGATGAACGTTCCGGCGGGAACCCCGAGTGACAGCGCGACGGGAATGCCGATCATGGCGATGGCGATGGCGCGACCCTCGGATCCGGCGGACGCGAGGCGGCGGGCGTAGCCGGCGAGGACGGCCCAGGCGAGTCCGGCCGCGATCCCGGCGACGACCCGGGCTGCGAGGGTGATCGGGTAGACCGGAGAGGCGGCCGTCACCGTATTGGCAGCGGCGAAGATGGCCATCGCCCACAGGAGTACGGCTTTGCGCGGCATGCGGGCGGTGGCCTTGGCCAGGGGGATGGCGGTGAGCGCGGTGCCGGCGGCGTAGACGCTCACGGTCTGCCCCGCGGCGGAGTCGGAGACGCCCAAACTTTCGGACATGCCCGGAAGCAGCCCCGCGGGAAGCGTTTCGGTGAGACTGGTGATGAAGACGGCGGTGGCCAGGGCGAGCAACGGCACCCATGGCAGGCCGGTCCGTGTGGTCGGGGAGGTCATGGAGAAAGGGTTCAACCTTCACATCTATGTGAAGGTCAAGTCGGCGTTCCGCGGCTAGGTTGGGAACCATGCGGATTGGTGAGCTGGCTCAGCGGACGGGCACGTCACGCAGGCTCCTGAGGTACTACGAAGAGCAGGGGATAATCGTCCCCGATCGCGCGTCGAACGGTTACCGGGACTACGACCCCCGCTACGTGGACAGGGTTCGGCAGATTCGTGGTCTGCTGGACGCAGGGCTGCCCATCCGGATCATCAAGCAGATTCTTCCCTGTCTGGACAAGCCGCGGTCGATCCATTTCCCCGATGCCACACCGGAAATGCTGGCCTTACTGCGCACGGAACGCGACAAGCTCTCCGAGCGGATCGCGGTGCTCATTCGCAACCGCGACGCCATGTCCGAATACCTGGACGAGGTCGAACGGCGCAAGGCTCCGGTGATCGCCGAGGGGGGCTGAGCTCCCACCTCGGCGGTTCGGGTGCGAAGGTCGGTCGGCGTCAGAAGGTGAATGCGTCGCCGTAGCCGGTGGTCTGGACGGTGCCGCCGTACGTTTCGGCGCGCACGCTGATGAATGGCATCGCCGAGGCGGGGGAGAGGCAACCGTTGACGTGCAGTGGCGTGCTGGTGTGGGCGAAGACGAAAGGGAAGGTCGACTCCGCGTCCAGCGTCGCCGTGCCGACCGGCAAGGCCGTCACGGTTCCCGGCGCGAGGCCGACCGACAGTTCACCGGAAAGCGCTCCCTCGACGCCGAAAGTCTGCGTGAGGTCGACGCCCGCGCCGAATCCGATCACGACGTCCGGCGGTGCGTCCATATTCAGCGCGAAGTCGATACCGGCATCGGCGCCGATGGTCGGTGAGACGTCGTAGCCCGCGCCGATTTCCGGCGTGATGGAGATCCCGATGCCGTCGGAGACATCGACAGCGCATCCGACCAGATAGCCGGCGACGACCTGACCGCTCCGAATCCTCGCCCCCTGCAGTGTCGTCGAGAAGTTCCCGGATACCTTGGCCGCGTGCGAGAACGGCACGCCGAGTGCGGTATCTCCCGCCAGCAGCCAGTTGTTCGAGTCCACCGACGCGACCAGCCGAAGCCCGCCCGCGTTCACCTCCCCCGGGAACGGAGTGGCCGAGGAGACAGCGGTGCCGAACAGTCCGGTAGAGGCCAGCGTGAGTGTGGTGATCGCGGCCAGAAATGACGCGTGCGTGCGATTCATCGGGCTCCAGTCGAGTCGGGATCGAACGGAAAGCTTTCGGATGCGCTCGGCGCGCCGTTGCGCGTATCCGTGAGGTGAGCGCGACACCCCGGCCGGTGAGAACGCACACCGGTCGTGCTCATCCAGCCATACCGTGCGCCACCGCGCCTCACCCGAAACGGGTGAGATCGCGGCGAATCAGCCTGCGCGGTCGCTCAGCCGGTCGGTCACCAGCGTGCTCGGCGAAGGTCGAGGGGCGTGGATTCGGGTTCAGCGCCGGATGCGCTGCACGACCACTGCCGCACCCAGGCCGAGGCCGCCCGGGATGGCGAGCAGGGCGAATTCGCCGTCGATTCGTTCGAGATGATCGAGTGCGTCGGCCAGCAATATGCCGCCGGTGGCGCCGAGCGGGTGCCCGGTGCTGACGGCGCCGCCGTTCGGATTCACCAGGGCCGGGTCCAGTCCGAGTTCGCGGGTCAGCAGCAGCGGTGACACCGCAAACGATTCGTTGACCTCCGCGACGTCGAGCTGGGCGGCGGTGATTCCGGCTCGGGCCAGGGCGTCCTGTGCGGCCTGCACGGACGCGGTGAGACGGGGTGAGCGAACGGCGGTCTGCGCCACGCCCACGATGCGGGCCACGGGAGCGGCGCCGAGTGCGGTTCCTGCGCGTCCGGATCCGAGGACGACGGCGGAGGCGGCGTCGGCGAGTTGGGGAGCGGTGCCGATCGTGTGCAGGCCGCCGGCCGGGCGCCGGGAGCCGGGAAGCTGCCGGGCGACCCGTTCCCAGGACGGGTCCTCGCCGAAAAGCGCCGGCAGCGACGCGAATCCTGCGATCGCGGCATTGCTTCGAGCTCCTTCGTCGTGGGCGAGGATCACCGACTCGCCGGAAACGATCGGGACGATGGACGCCGACGGCGGCGCCGCGGCCGAGCGGTGATGGGAGCGCACGGCGTAACTGTCGAGGTCTTCGCGGGTGAACCCGGCATCGGCGGCGGTGAGGTCGGCCGCCACGCCGATCGTCACATAGCCGGTGCGGTCCTGCAGCTCGCCCTCGAAGGCGAAAGCGGGCTTGTCGAACAGCATCGGCACCCGTGACATGGATTCCACGCCGCCCGCGACGACGATGTCGTTCATCCCGGAAGCGACCTTCGCCGTCGCCGTCCCGATCGCGTCGAGGCCGGAACAGCACAGGCGTGACACCACGCCGCCGGGGACGGAATCGGGCCAGCCCGCCCACAGTGCGGCGGCACGGGCGATATCGCCGCCCTGTTCACCCGCGGCGGTGCTGGTTCCGATGATCATGTCCTCGACGCGCTCGGCGGGCAGGCCGCGCGCACCGAGCGCCCGGAGCGTGGTGGCCAGCAGCTCGTAGGCGGGTACGCCGGCCAATGTTCCGCCGTCGCGGGTGACGCGACCCTTCGGGGTTCTCACGGCGTCGTACACGTAGACGTCGGAAGCGAACTGAGACAAGGATTTTCCGATCGAGGGGTAGGTCGGTGGACGGCTACAGGCCGACGGCCTCGGCCGCGTTGTCGGTCTCGCGCCAGCGGCGCAGCTCCGCACCGGCCGCCCATGCCGAGTGCGTGCCGCTGGAAATGCGCTCCGGCAACTGGAGCTTGCACACCGGGCCGTCGCTCACCCGTGCGGCATCGAAGACCAGGCAGTACGAGGCGTCGTCGTTCATATCGGTGGTGAGCGTGACGAGATAGCCGTCGTCCTCCGAGGTGCTGCCCACGCGCGGAGCCATGGAGGTCTCGCTGCCGAACACGCCGTCGCCGAAGGCGAAATGCTCCTCCGCGCCGGTCTGCACATCGTGCTTGACCAGACCGTCGAACAGGAAGCGACCCGGCTTGCCGGTGGCGGCGTAGATGTAGCGGTGCTCGCGGCCGCCGTGTGCGCCGTTGATCATGCCGAACTCGGTGATCCGTTCGCTCAGCTGTTCCTCCCTCACCTGGCCGGTGACCAGGTTGAACCGCCAGCGGTGCAGCCGGGTCTGCAGGTGGTCGAGGGCGAGGAAGCGGAAGGCGCGCTCCCACTTGTCGGTGATGCCGTCGGCGGAGGGCTCGGGATCGCCCTGGTAGAAGCCGTCCATGACGATCTCGTCGCCGTCTTCGTAGGCATTGGTGAAGTGCAGGACGTAGGTGGTGTCGGCTTCGAACCACGTGATGTCGGAACTCTGGCCGCGGCGCGGGATGACCGCGAAGCGCGAGGGCAGATCGCGGTGGTAGCGCGGGAGGTGCACGCCGTGCTCGAGCAGGGCCGCGTCCCAGAACAGCGGCAGATCGTTGAGGATCGCGTAGTTCTCGGTGAAGGCCATGTCGTGCGGCAGGCGCGGGCCGGGCAGCGGGATGTCGACGTAGTGCACCAGGTCGTTGTTGCCGTCGACGACGCCGTACTTCATGTAGGGCGCCTCTTTGCTGTAGTTGAAGAACAGCAGTTCGCCGGTCGCGTCGTCGACCTTGGGGTGGGCGGAAACGCCCCAGTGGAAGGGGAATCCGCCGTTCCAGTCCTCCTTGCCGAGAGTCTCGGCGGAGTAGGGGTCGACGCGATAGAGGTCGCCGCACTGCCAGAAGCTGGTCAGCGCGCGGCCCCGGTGCACGGTGACATCGGTGCTGGAGGCGTCCTTCATCCGGCGGCGCGCGCCCCAGCCGTCCTCGCGCACGGCCCAGTCCGGCATCTCCGCCATGCCCGCCCAGAGAGGTTTGCCCGCCTCGTTCTCCGCGAGCAGGCCGTCGGTGCGGATGAACCGGTTGCGGTAGAAGGCCTTTCCGTCGCGGAATCCGACGACGTGGATCATGCCGTCGCCGTCGAAGGGGTGGTAGTTCTTGATCGCCGGGTGCAGCGGATTCTCGGTATTGCGCAGGTAGACGCCGTCGAGGTCGTGGGGGATCGCGCCCTCGACGACCCGCAGATCGTCGGCCTTCCACTCGGTGGTCTGCGGACGCCACGGACCCGTTCGATAGGGGTGGTCGTCGTCCTCCGGAAGGGTCGACAGCAACCGGCCCACCACATCGACGTCCATGACCTGATCCCGCCTTTCGCATGCGGCGGTTCGCACGGCACGCGAGCGGTGCGACTTCGCCGGAGGTTCTACAACTAAGAGAGTGACTACCGGGTGGTTGGTTGTCAAGGCGGGCGACGATTTCGGTGGAGGTCTGGGCAGAAACGCGCGCGACATCTAAACTCTTTTAGTTGAAGTAGGGCGGTATCGGGCTCTACCAGGAGGAAAGTGGTGCGGTGATGGCATCCGAACCCGTGTGGATCGCCGGCGGATATCAGTCCGATTTCGCGCGGAATCTGACCAAGGAAGGCCTCGACCTCAGCGACCTCACCGCCGAGATCGTCGCCGGGACGCTCGAAGCCTCGGGCTTCGCGGCGGCCGATATCGGCGTGATCCACCTGGGCAATGCCTTCGGTCAGGTCTACACCGGGCAGGGGCATCTCGGCGCCATGCCCGCCTCCGTCGCGCCCGAACTATGGGAGATCCCCGCCACCCGGCACGAAGGCGCGTGCGCCTCCGGCTCGCTGGCGGTACTGGCCGCCATGGCCGATCTCGAATCCGGCCGCTACGACATCGCCCTCGTGCTCGGTGTCGAACTGGAGAAGAACGTGCCCGGCGATCTCGGCGCGCAGAACATGGCGGGCGCCGCGTGGATCGGGCGCGAAGGCCAGGACGCGAAGTACATGTGGCCGTCCATGTTCAGCCGGGTGGCGCAGGAGTACGACAAGCGCTACGGCCTCGATCCCGCGCACCTGTGGCGCATCGCCGAGCTCAACACCCGCAATGCCAGGAGCAATCCGAACGCCCAGACCCGCGTTCGGCAGTTCGGCCCGGATTCGTTCACCGACGATCCCGCGGCGAATCCCATCGTGGAGGGCTTCCTGCACAAGGCCGACTGCGGACCGCTCACCGACGGCGGCGCGGGCGTGGTGCTGGTCTCCGAGCGCTACCTCACCGCGCATCCGGGACTGCGGTCGCGGCCGCTGTCGCGCATCCTCGGCTGGGGGCACCGCACGGTCGGGCTCCTGCTCGAGGAGAAGTTGCGGCGCAGCGCCGATCAGCCCCTGATGTTCCCGCACGTCGCCGCCACCATCGGGGACGCGTTCGGCCGGGCGGGCCTGAGTGGAGTCGACGATCTCGACCTCATCGAGACCCACGACTGCTTCACCGCCAGCCAGTACATGGCGATCGACCACTTCGGGCTGACCGAACCGGGGCAGAGCTGGCGCGCCATCGAGGCGGGCGATCTGGAGATCGGCGGCAGACTGCCGATGAACCCGAGCGGCGGCCTGCTCGGCGGCGGGCATCCGGTGGGTGCGACCGGCGTGCGGATGCTGCTCGACTGTCATCGGCAGGTCACCGGCAGTGCGGGCGACTACCAGGTCGCCGGCGCTCGCCGGGCCGCCATGCTCAATATCGGCGGCAGTACGACGACGACCGTCAGCTTCGTGATCGGCTGAGGCCGGAGCGAGCGCGGCCCGCCGATAGAGTGCCGATATGGCAGTAGACGGCGCGCCCACCGAACTACGGGCGGGCGGCGACAATGCGATCGCCGTGACCCTGGGCGCGCTCGGCGACGAGTGGAATCTGTGGATCCTGCGTTTCGCCGTCGAGGGTGCCCGCCGCTACGGCGACTGGTTCGCGCACGGGGCCATCTCGAACTCCGTCCTCACCGCGCGGCTGACACAGCTGACCGAGCTCGGCCTGTTCGAGCGGGTCCGGTACTCGCAGCGGCCGGTGCGTCACGAGTACGTGCTGACCGCACGCGGGCGCGGCGTGTGGCCGATCCTGCTGGCCATGTGGGCCTGGGAGCAGCAGTGGGCGCCGGAGTCGGACGCCGCGCTGCCGATCATGCGGCACCGGACGTGCGGCGAGCGATTCGCCCCGCGGCTCACCTGCCGTGCCTGTGGCGAAGCGGCCGCCGGACGTGAGGTGTCGGCCGCTCTCGGCCCGAGCGGCGACTGGTCGCGCAGCGTGCCCGCCTCGATCGGTCGTCGCCGTTCCGCCGCGCGCCCCTCGCAAGTGCTTCCGCACACCATGGAACTGCTCGGCAATCGCTGGTCGGCGGCCATGCTCGGCGCGCTCTTCCTCGGTGCGCACCGATTCGGCGAGCTGTCGGAGCGCACGAGCGCGCCACCGGCGATGGTCGCCGACCGGCTGCGGCGCTTCGAGGATCTCGGCGTCGTCGAGACCAGCCCCAATCCCGCGCGGCCGGACTGGGTCACCTACGGCCTCACGGCGAAGGGCGCGGCGTTCTTCCCGGTCATCGCCCTGATGATCGACTGGGGTCAGCGCTGGTTCCGCGCGCCGGAGGGTCCTGCGATCGTCTTCACGCATACGCGGTGCGGCAACGACTTCCACCCGTGGCTCGCCTGCGGGCAGTGCTCGCGGGATCTGCGTGCCGGACAGGTTGCGATCGAGCCGGCGACGGAAGTCGCCGCGCCGCTGTCCAGCCCCTGATTCCTTGGTCTGAAATGGAATCTGTTCACAACTAGGATGGGTGCGGTGACTCGGCTCCGTCGGGGCCGGGCTCGACAGGATCGAGCGGGCAGATGAAAAGTGCTGTGGGTAGAGGTCTCTCGGTGATCGGGGTGGCCGCGGCCGCGCTGATGACGGCGTCGCCGCAGGCGGCAGCTCTCGACGGGGTCTACGAGATGTCGCTGTCCGGGACCGGCCATGCGGTGGGGTGCACCTACACCCTGTCCATCGTCGATCCGCCGTCGCCCGCCTCGGTGACCTTCTTCGACAACGGCCGCGAAATCGGCGCGTCCTCGGGTTCCTCGGCCCTCACCGGCAAGCTCGAAACTCGGTGGACGCCTGCCACCGCCGGAACGCACACCGTGACCGCCGCGATGGGCTACCTCAGTGCCGCGGTATTCGTCACACCGCTCACTGTCGAGGTGGCCGAGAGCGGCTCGTGCGGCGGGGGTGGGCTGAGCTCGATCCTGCCGAGCTTCTCCGGCTAGCCCGACTTTCCGCCGCCTCGCACGGCGGCTCAGGGCCTGCGAGAACCCCGCTCGAGAGCGCCACCCCGGCCGACTCGCTCGGGTGACGCGCGACTTCCTGGCCGTGACCGGCTGATGGCCGCCGGTATCAGCGAAAAATTCCGCCGATCGCCGACCACCGGTTCAGGGAGACCCGCGGCGCGGCGCATTCGACGTCGATGAATGCCATCACCCGTTCGAGCGTCGACTCGTCGAGATGGCCGGTGGAGGGCAGCAACACCACATCGGCCCCGGACGACATCGCCTGATCGAGCAGGCTCGACATCGAACCGGAGTCGGCCCAGCGCAGCGAGTATCCCAGTTGGCGGGCCAGACGGCGCACCTGAGCCGAATCCCATTCGACCGTCGGTGACGACGGGTCCATCCATCCGAGAGCAAGCATCGCAGCCTCCGTCCGATCGCCGACAATTTCCACCTCGGGGTGACGCCACGGCCTGTCGGGACCGGTCGTCGCCCTCCTGGCGCGGGCTCGAAGCCCCACAGCGAGGGCGGATACCCGGAAACTCGGGTTTGGAACAGCTTCCGGCCGAATTTGTTGTCTCGGGCCCTTGACGGTGTGCGATCACGGTGCAGCGCAGCGACTTCGGCGGCGAGGGTGTCGACGCCGAGCCCACTCAGGCCCGGTGGTGAGCCGCCCCGGCAGTCTGCGTACCGAACGCGCCGCGCCAGCGCCGGGCGGGATGCGAATCCGGTAGGGCGGCATCGCCGCCGGTGAGTTTCTGCCGCAGGGTGCCGGGGGAGTACTCGTGTTGCGCCAGCCCCCGCTTGCGCAGTTCGGGCACCACGTGGTCGGCGAAGTCGGCGAAACTGCCCGGGGTCACCTGGTACTGCAGGTTGATCCCGTCGACTCCCGCGTCCTGCCAGCGTTCGAGTTCGTCGGCGATCTGCTCGGGCGCGCCGACGATACGGGTGGCCTCCTGCTTGTGCTGGACGAAATCGGCGATGGTGACATCGGTGCGGCCGCCCGCGGCACGGATCAAACCCTCGATGGCGCTGCGGGTTCCGTCGACCTGCGAACTCAGCTCGCCGATGGGGGTGTCGATGGGCAGGCCGCCGAAGTCGATGCCGATGCTGCCGCTGCGGTGGGCGAGCAGGCCGTCGAGGCTGAACGAGGAATCCAGGTCGGCTGCCTTGCGGCGCGCTTCGGCTTCGGTGGAGCCGACGACGACGGTGAGTCCTTGGAAGAACTTGACGTCCTCCCGCCGGCGACCCGCGGCGGCGGCCAGGTCGCGGGTCTGGTCGATGACCTCGCGGGCGGCTGCGGGGGAGCCCTGGTTGATGAACACGCCCTCGGCGTGCCGGGCGGCGAACGCGCGTCCGGCGGCCGAGGTGCCCGCCTGGAAGAGAACGGGAGTGCGCTGTGGCGAGGGTGCGGCCAGGTGCGGTCCCTCCACGGAGTAGCGGGCGCCGCGATGATGGATCTTGTGGACGCGGGCGGGGTCGGCGTGGATGCCGCGCTCACGATCCCGGACGAGGGCGTCGTCCTCCCACGAGCCCTCCCACAGCTTGTAGACGACCTCGGTGTACTCCTCGGCCCACGCGTAACGGTCGTCGTGCGGAACCCGGTCGGGCAGATCGAAGTTGCGCGCGGAATTGCGCAGCGCGCTGGTGACCACGTTCCAGCCGATCCGGCCGTGCGAGAGGTGGTCGAGGGTGGAGATCTTGCGGGCGAAGGAGAACGGGTGGTCCTGCAGGACCGAGCTGGTGATCACGATGCCGAGATGCTCGGTGACGGCGGCCAGCGCCGAGACCAGCGAGGCCGGGTCGTGGATGGGGACCTGCAAGCCCTCGCGCAGGTGGGTTTCCGGGCCGCCGTCGTAGTCGTCGTAGAGGCCGACGACGTCGGCGAAGAACACCGAGTCGAAGGTGCCGCGCTCCAGGATCCCTACCAGCTCCAGCCAGGGATCGAGGGTGTGGAACTCGGTCTGGCGGGTGTCGGGGCGCCGCCAGGTGCCGTAGGACACGTGCGTGACGGTGTTCATCGTGAAGGCGTTGAGCAGCAGGCGGGGACGGGTCACGCGGACACTCCTTCTGTTCCGATCATCCGTCCGGGACGGTACGGAGGTCGGTCACCGGTCCGACAGGCTTGCGCTCACCGCAATCCGAATCGCACGGCGGTTGTCGCGCCGCACGGTGTCGGCAGCCGAGTCGGCATGTGACCGGCCGGAGGTCGCGCCACCGTCTCGGAGTTCCGCCGGTGCCGGGGCAGTGTTCCCGCGCGCTCGAGATGATCGCAATCGTTGACGCGCGGCCCGCCGGTGCCCCGATGCTCCCTCCGATCAGGTAGTTCGCCTCCGCCCACGGCGCGCCCGCGAACCGGACACTGTGGCGGCCGGGCGCGCTCGAACCGCACCGCGCGTTGTGCCGTCCACACCCCTTCGCACAGAAATGAGGGACGATGGCATCGAATTCCCTGCACATCGGCGTCGCGCTCGACGGGGCGGGCTGGCATCCGGCGGCGTGGCGTGAACCGAACTCCCGGCCCGCCGACCTGTTCGGCCCCGGGTACTGGACCGATCTCGTCGCCACAGCCGAGCGCGGCCTGCTGGATTTCGTCGGCATCGAAGACAGCCTCGCGCTGCCGGGGGAACGGCACGCCGCGCCCGACGACGCCGTCGACCGGGTTCGGGCCCGCATCGACGCCGCCCTGATCGCGGCGCGGGTGGCCCCGGTCAGCAAGCACATCGGGCTCCTGCCCACGGTGACGACCACGCACACCGAGCCCTTCCACGTCTCCAAGGCCGTCGCCACGCTCGACTACACCTCCCGCGGCCGTGCGGGCTGGCAGGCGCGAGTTTCCGGAACACCGTGGGAAGCGGCGCATTTCGGTAGACGCACCGTGCGTGAACTGTCCTACGACGAGATCGTGGCGGCGATCGCCCCCGGAGCGGAACCCGGGCAACTGCACGATCTGCTCGCCGAAGCCGCCGACCACGTCGAGGTGGTGCGCAGGCTGTGGGACAGCTGGGAGGACGACGCCGAGATCCGCGATGTCGCCACCCGCCGCTTCATCGACCGCGAGAAATTGCACTACATCGACTTCGAGGGCCGGTTCTTCAGCGTTCGCGGCCCGTCGATCACCCCGCGCCCGCCGCAGGGGCAGCCGGTGGTCGCGGCGCTCGCGCACGGCCCGTTGGTCTACGAATTCGCCGCGACCGCCGCTGATCTGGTGTTCGTCACGCCGTCCGGGGAATCCGGGCCCGAGCCGGTGCTGGCCGAGGTCGCCGCCGCGTCGGCCGGTCGCGCCGGGGAGCGGTTGCGGGTCTATGCCGATCTCGTCGTCTTCCTGGACAGCGCGGGGGAGCCGGGCACGGCGCGGTTGGCCCGGCTCGACGAGCTGGCCGGCTCCGCGTTGCGTTCCGACGCCCACATCTTCGCCGGCAGCGCGGACGATCTCGCGGATCTGCTGCTCGACTGGACCGAGCGCGGAATCGACGGCTTCCGGCTGCGTCCCGGCGTCGCGATCGACGACCTGAACGCCATCGCCGACGACCTGGTCCCGGTCCTGCGGCGGCGCAACGTCTTCCGCACCGGCTACCCCGAGGGCAACTTCCGTGCGCTGCTCGGCCTGCCCGCCACCGTCCCCAACCGCTACGCCACCATCTGAGCGAGGTCATCGTGAGCACTCGACGCAAGCAGGTCATCCTGGGCGCCTACCTCGGCGGCGTCAACCACCACACCGCGTGGTGGCATCCCGAGGCGGGCAGCCAGATCGACTTCAGCTCCTTCGAACACACCGCCCGCACCGCCGAACGCGGGAAGTTCGACTTCTTCTTCCTGGCCGAGGGCCTGATCCTGCGCGAACGCGCGGGCAAGATCTTCGACCAGGACATCATCGGCCGCCCCGACACCTTCACCGTGCTGGCCTCCCTCGCCGCCGTCACCGAACACCTCGGCCTGGCAGGCACCATCAACGCGACCTTCAACGAGCCCTACGAGCTGGCGCGTCAGTTCGCCAGTCTCGACCACCTCTCCGGCGGACGCGCCGCCTGGAACGTGGTCACCTCCTTCGACGCCTTCACCGGACAGAACTTCCGCCGCGGCGGCTTCCTCGACCCGGCCGACCGCTATGTGCACGCGGAGGAGACGCTCCAGGCCGTCCGGGCGCTGTGGGATTCGTGGGATGACGGCGATATCGTGGCCGACAAGGAATCCGGTCGCTTCCTCGCGCGCGGTGACGCGGGCGCGTTCGCCTTCCACGGGCAGCAGTTCGACATCGCCGGGCGTTTCACCGTGCCGCGCAGCCCGCAGGGCAGGCCGGTCGTGCTGCAGGCAGGCGTCTCACCGCAGGGCCGCGCCTTCGCCGCCGCGAACGCCGACGCCATCTTCTCGCCCTACGGCAAACTGCCCGAAGCCGCCGACTTCTACCGCGACATCAAATCCCGCGCGGTCGCCGCGGGCCGCTCCGCCGACGACATCAAGATCCTGCCCTCGGCGAGTTTCGTCCTCGGCGACACCGAGGCCGAGGCGATCGAGAAATACCACGCCATCCGCGCCGAACAGGTCACCGGCCAGACCGCCCTGATCCTGCTCGAACAACTCTGGAACCGCGACCTTTCCGCCTACGACCCCGAGGGCCCCGTCCCCGATATCGACCCCGATCCCGAAGCGCCGCCGATCATCCAGGGCCGCGCCTTCATCCACCAGGACCGCTTCGCCACCGTGCGGAAACTGCGCGAGGTCGCCGAAGCGAAGAAGCTCAACCTGCGCGAGGTGGTCATCGACCAGTTCGAGCGCGGTCCGCTGGTGGGCACACCGCAGCGGGTGGCCGAACTGATCGACGATTTCGTCGCCCAGGACGGCTCCGACGGGTTCATCCTCGGCTCACACCTGGTGCCCTCCGGGCTCGACGAGTTCGTCGATCGGGTGGTGCCGCTGCTCCAGGATCGCGGTGTGCTTCGAGCGGACTACACCGGGACGACACTGCGGGACAACCTCGGCCTGCCGAATGTGCGAGCGACGGCCGAGGTGTAGCGCGCAGTAGTGCCGATAGCGGGGTGATCGGCGAACCCGGTCAGGCCGCCGCGACCTGATCGGGTTGTCGCCCCTTCGGGCTCGCCCGGAACCAGGCACGAGCGGCGGAGGCGTACATGGCGGGCACGGCGACAAGTACCGCGCAGACGTGCCCGATCCTCGCGATCGCGACGAGCGCCGACTCCGTGTCGACGTCGGCGAGCGCCGCGCCCGCCTCTCCCGCCGCCAACGCGGCTATCGGTTCCACCAGTAGTGAGGCCAGGCCGACCACGCCGATGCCGAAGGTGATGGCGATCCGTGCCCACCGATCGCCTCGCAGCATCCGCCACCCCGCGGCGAGCACGACGGCATAGATCGTGGCCCGGGTGAGCCAGCCGATCGCGAGTGAACGCGGCTCGGCGGCTTCATCGCTCAGTAGTACGTCCGCACTTCGCACAGCCGTCTCGGCGACGCCGAACACCAGTGCCGCGATCAGAGCGACGAACGCGGTCGTGACGGCGGCGGGGCGGGAGGCAGGCTTCTCGGTGCCGTGCGGCGCGGCGGTGGGGGTGACGCCGCGGAGGTCGCTGGATTCCACACGCCCGACACTGCCGGAGGCGGACCGGTGGCGGGATCACCCCTCGGTGGCAAGGGATTCCGATACCCGGGTATCGCATCGAGCCTACGTCGGATCGGGTCAGCGACCCCAGACGATCTGCTGGCCGAGCTGCTGCTGATAGGTCGCGATCTGGGTGCCGACCATCTCGACCGTATCGCCGAGGGGCAGGGTGATATCGGCGGAATGCAGCCCCCACCCCGGGGTGGGGAACGGGCCCAGCTCCGGCGTGCCCGGCTCCGGCCGGACGAGCAGGACGTGGGCGTTGCCGGTGTGTGTGCACCGGGCCCGGTAGCGCTGGGCGGGCCGCAGCCACGGGGTGTCCGCGGTGGGGGGCAGGCCGCTGTGGCTGACGATGTCACCCAGACCGAAGATCCCGGGGAACAGACTGCTGCGCGTCAGAGTATGCAACGGGACCTCGGCCTCGCCCTGCGGGAAGGCCGGATTCACGCAGGCGATCTCGTAGCCGGGGCCGAACGGGACCGGCTCGGCCTCCGCGGTGGTGGGGGTGACGCCGTAGCGTGCGTCCGCAGGCGGGGTCTGTCCGAAGGTGGACCAGGCCAGGACGCAATGGGTCTGGTCGGTGCGGCGGCACAGCGGCACGGTCCGGAAATCGCCGCCGACGTCGGCGCCACGCGGCACCACCACATTGCCGCCGACCAGGACCGCCGACACCAGCCGCGCATTGGCCGCCGCGTCGGGCTCGATGCGTTCACGCAGAAGTTGCCGCAGCAGTCTCGTGCCCTGCGAATGGCCGATGAGCACCACGCCGCGGCCGTGGTTGTCCTCGGCCAGATACTGTTCCCAGGCCCGCGCCACGTCCCGGAACGCCATGGCGGCAGCGGCTCTGGCCTGGCCCGGAGTGCCCGGTGACTGCAGGGCGAGCAGGGTGCGCTGGCGGTAGACCGGGGCGTAGACGTCGCACACCTCGGAGAACCGCTGCGCCTGCTGCTCGGCGATCGCGCGCACGGGGGCGGTGATATCCAGACTCGCGGAATACGAGAGTTCCTGCGAGACGGTGGGGTAGACGTAGAAGCAGTCCACCTCATGGCGCTTCGGCTCGGGCGCGGGCAGCACCACATCGGGCTGATCCTGTGTGCGCACAGTGGTGGTCAGGTCACCGCGGCACGGGTCGGCGGGAAGGTCGGGGCGGCACAGCCAGACGGTGTCCTGCGGCTCGGGGTCGGCCGGAGCGGTAGCCGCGTGCGGCGCGAGAAACGCGACGAACAGGATCAGAGCCGTGGCGAGCCCGGCGCGCGGACGGTTTGCCGGGCGGGGACCGAAGAACTCGGCGGGCACGGAAGCTCCCTTCGAACGAACCCGCCCACCTTATGACGGTGGGTGTGCTCGTGCGAGGTGGCGTTGCCACTGTGCGGCAAGGTGCCCAGGGCAGGACCGAGTCCGTGGGCCGGGCGCACGAAGTCGCTCAGCGCAGCCCCTTCCACAGCAGGCGTTCGGCGGAATCCGGGTCCTCGACGACCGTGCGTTCCCGCGCGAGCAGGCCGGTGGTGCGGGTGGTCGTGTCGTAGCGAGTCCAGCCGGGATCGCCCTCGACGACGAACGCCCGGTACATCTCGTGAGTCGTGCGGGCGACGGCGTCGGGGGCGTCCGGGCCGGTGAGCAGGTGGCTGCCGGGATGGCGGTGGGTGGCGAAGACGAACGGCAGGTCGACCGCGTGTGCGGAGCCGAGCTTGCCGCCGAGAGCGGGGGAGCGCCAATCGAATCGGAACGCCCAGGCCTGCCCGCCCGTCGCGGCCTGGGTCTCGGCCAGGCGAATGGCCGGAATGCGGAAGAACCAGTCGGTGACCACGGCGGCGAGCAGATCGCCCGAGCTCGCCCGAGGGCGCGCGGACCGGTATGTCTCGACTGCCGCGGCGTCCAGACCGTAGGAGGTCGATGCCGCGAGCAGCGTGGCCTCGTCGATCAGGTCGATGGCTCCCGAGGCCGCGAGGATGAGCCGGGCGTCCTCGACATTGGACCCGGCCAGTATCGCGATGTCGGCGGCCGCGCCGGACGCGACGGCGCTGCGCGGATCGGTGCTCACCACGGACCCGTCGACGACCGGCGCGAACGGCAGCGTCGACAGCGCGAGCCCGCCCCAGATCGCTGGATCGGCGGCTGTCTGCACCTCGTGCAAGAGATCGCGCGCGTGCTGGGCCAGCCTTTCCGGCGCCACGGAGGCGAAGCCGGCGACGGTCGGCTCCACCCCGGCGCGCGCGGCCAGTTGCGTGCGCACCACCCGCGCCTGGTCGGGGGTGATGGTGTTCGCGGCGGCGCCGGAGTGCGCGATCAGGCGGTGGAACAGGCCACGGGCGGCGGGCACGGCGAGCAGCGTGGTCGCGAGCATGGCGCCTGCCGACTGGCCGGCCACGGTCACCCGCGCCGGATCGCCTCCGAAGGCGGCGATGTTGTCGCGTACCCACGCCAGCGCTGCCAGCACATCGCGCAAACCGAGATTGCTTGCCTCGGAGTCGTTTCCGTCGAAGTGCACCCACCCCTCGGCGCCCAGTCGATAGTTGACCGACACCACGACGACGCCGTCGCGGGCGAAGGCAGCGCCGTCGTAGAGGGGAAGAGCGTTCGAGCCGTTGGTGAACGCGCCGCCGTGGATCCAGAACAGCACCGGCCGTGCCTGTCCGCGGCCCGGCGTCCAGATGTTCACATGCAGGTGATCGTCACCGGGTGCGAGCAGTTCGGGGACGACGCCCTCGTAGGCCGGGACATAGGGGGCGCGGGCCGCCGTGGGGCCCGGTCGCGTCGCGTCCCGAACGTGCTGCCACGGCTCCGGTCGTTCGGGTGGCCGCAGCCGTCGGGGGCCGACCGGCGGGGCGGCATAGGGGACACCGAGGTAGACCTCGATGTCGCCGTCGCGGAGACCACGTACCGGGCCGTGCGCGGTGACGGCCTGGGCGAGCGATTCGGTAGGCAACGCCTTTGTCATCAGTTGCATCCTTGTAGCGTCGTTGGCTTGTGTTGCCATCAACGCGCGAACCGAGCCCCCGGTCAATGGTTTCTTCCGAAACTCGTACGTCTCTCTTGTGCAACCACATCCGGCTTTTGCCGAGGAATGCAACGCCTTGATCATATGTTGCGTTAGAGTCGCCGCATGGTCTCCCGTACGCCGCTACAACGTGCGCTCGCCGGTCCCGGCCATCGCAAGCCGGAGCCGATCGACGCGTTCCGGGCGGCGCGCCGCTGCTTCCTGCGTGGTGAGCGCGTCGACGTGGGCAGGCTCGCCGCGGAACTCGGCGTCAACAGGGTGACCCTCTACCGCTGGGTCGGCAGTCGTGACCAGCTGCTCGTCGAAGTGATCTGGTCGCTGACCGAGGCGAGCCTGCGCGAGCAATGGGAACGAGCGCGTCACCGGCCGGGGTCGCGCGTGCCCGCCCTGCTCGCCGGATACCTGCGTTCGGTGCTCGAACAACCCGGAGCGCGTGCCTTCGTGCTGGAGGAGAACGAACGGGCGATGCGTCTGCTCACCCTGGCGAGCAATGGTTTTCAACCCAGGCTGGTGCGGGCCGTCGCGGCGTATCTGGAACAGGACCTGGCCGACGGGCGGATCAGCACCACTCTTTCGGTGGACGAGTTGGCCTATGCGAGTGTGCGGATCGGTGAATCGTTCCATTACCTACCGACGATCGCCGGGGCGCCTCCCGACCCGGACGGCGCCGAACGGGTACTCGCGGCGCTCTTGCGGCCGTGACACCACTGTGACGGTGGCCGGGTGAATCTTTACCTTTCGTCGTCTGGTGTCCGACCGGCTACGCGGCGAACACTGGGGTTCGGCATGCCAGTGTTTGTGATCGGTTAGCTCGCGTCCACTCTGAAGGGTTCGAAATGTCCAGATTCACCAAGTTGTTCGCCGCCACTGCGGTTGCGCTGTCGGTCGGTGTGTTCGCTGCCCCCTTGGCGTCGGCCGCGACGACTCCGTCCGCCGACCCGATCGGCGGCGGCGGCTCTGTCGTGATCTGTCTTCCACTAGGCAGCGCGACCATCTGCATCTGATCGGACTTTCTGCGTTATACGGAAAGCATGTCATGCGTGCGTCGGGTACGTACGTGCCGTAGGCAGGTCGCTTCGTTGCGGCCTGCTTCTCTTTTTTTCGGGATGCCCGTGGTCCGGGCGCGCCGTTCCACGCGCGCTGTCCCGGCCCTACGACAGGACGAAGGGCGGCGGGTCGGCGGGGGTGAACGCGTGACCGACATCGCCGATGAGTCCGCTCGCCGCGGGCTCGAGCTTGTGATGGGCGGTGAAGTCGAGATCGGCCAGCTCGGCCCAGATGATGTTGGGGCTGAACGAGGATTCGTAGATGTAGCGCCGCTGGGTCAGGTCGCTGAGCGTGCGCCAGATGGTCGCGGAGATGTTGGGACGCTCCGGGTCGGGCTCGCCGAAAGGCTGCGCGGCATTGCGCATCACGCTGAGCAGGGCAGCGTAGGCGCGGGGCGCGGTCTCGGCGGGCGGGAGACGATCGAGGTAGTAGGAAGCCCGGACGAAGCGGTCGGCGGCCTCGGTGGTGCCCGGCAGCGGGTTCGCGCCGCCGAAGCCGGCGAAGTTCTTCTTCAGTGCGATTTGCTGTTCGTACGGCGGTGAATTCGTCATGACCGTGTAGGCGCGGTCGTGGTGCAGGCGGGCGACGCCGTCGATGTGCTCGATGATCAGGGAATCGCCGGTGGCGTCCTCCAGGGCGAGGTGCACGGTCGCCGCGCGCTGACTGCGCGGCTCGATCAGCGGCAGCACCTGGAACGGTTCGCGCGTCATGAGTTCCACGCATTCCTCGACGGTCGCGCACAAGTCGAGGAACACCTGCGCCCACAGCGAGACCGCCACGGATGCTTTGGTGGAGTCACGTTCGCCGAAGTCGGCTTCGGCCAGCCACAGCAGATGCGCGGCAAGGCCCTGTTCGTTGATGCCGTCGGAGGTGGCGTTGTCCCACACCGTGGCCACCAGGCTGCCGTGCCGGGCGGTCCAGCGCATCGGGGACGCGTCGCGGTCGTGACCGACCCGCTCGACGCCGCGCGGCAGCACCCACAGGTTGGTGTCCATCTCCTCTCGCCAGTCCATGTTCCGGCCGACCAGCACGCCGTGCCCACTGGTTGTCCACATCGCTCGCGTGCACATGACTTCCTCGATTCGCCAGGAGTTCGATCGGAAAGGTTCAGTGATCGGATAAGGCCGGGGTCCCCTCCCGCTTCCGGTAGGCGGCGATCTGCGCGCCGACGATGTCCACGGTGTCGCCGAGAGCGAGGGCCATCTCGGCCACGTGCAGGCCCCAATCCGGATTCGGGAACGGGCCGATGGCCGGTGCCCCCGGCTCCGGACGTACGAGCAGGACATGCGCCTCGCCGATGTGCGTGCACTGCGCCCGGTATCGCTGCGCCGGCCGCAGCCACGGCGTCCCCGCCATCGGCGTGGGACCGAGTGCGGGGGCGAGATCGGCGAGGCCGACGGCGCCGGGCCGCACGTCGCTGCGCAGCAGCGTGTGCAGGGCGAGTTCGTCGTTGCGGGCGAGGGACGCGGGATTGACGCAGGCGATCTCGTATTCGGGGCCGTAGGGGACCGGTGCGGCTTCGGGTGTCGTCGGTGTCACGCCGTAGCGCGCGTTCGCGGGCGGTGTCTGTCCGTAGGTGGACCAGGCCAGCACACAGCGGATCTGATCGCGCGCGCGGCACAGCGGCACCGATCGGAAGTCGCCACCGATATCGCCGCCGCGCGGCACCACCACATCACCGCCCACCAGCACCGCCGACACGAGCCGGGCGGCCGCCGCCTGATCCGGCTCGATGCGTTCGCGCAGTAGTTGGCGCAGCATCCTCGTGCCCTGGGAATGGCCGATCAGCACCACGCCGCGACCGTTGTTGTGGTGGGCCAGGTACTGATCCCAACGCCTGCGCCACATCCGCGAAGGCCGCTTCGACGGCGGCGCGGGACTGCTCGGACGGGACCGGAGTCCGCAGTGCGAGCAGCGTGCGCTGCCGGTAGACGGGCGCGTAGACATCGCACATCCGCGAGAAGCGCTGCGCCTGTTGCCCGGCCATGGCGCGCATGGGCTGGGTGATCTGCAGGCTCGCCGAATACGTCGATTCCTGCGAGACGGTCGGATAGACGTAGAAGCAGTCCACCGCATTGCGGCGCGGCCCCTTCGGACGCACCACCCTGTCCGGTTCACCTGCGCTGCGTTCGGTGGTGGCGAGGTCGCCGCGGCATGGGTCGGCCGCCAGGCGCGGGTGGCACAGCCAGACCACGTCATCGAGTTGCGACGGATTCGCCGATGCGGGGGCGGGGGCGGTGAACTGCGCGAGGAAGGCGGCGAGCAGGATGAGGACAGCGGCGGCCCCGCCGCGTGGTCTGCTCGCTCGAGGCAACGCGAGGGGCACGGTCGGCACGGTGACTCCCTTCATGAACGGGCTAACTGTACGGTCTCCGGCCGCCAGAATCCGGCATTGGGCGCGGCATGTGGTTTCACCCCGTGTGGGTGATCACAGTGCGGTTGCCGATGATTAGCGTGCCGGTGGAGGCGGGTGACCGCTACGGCGGAATCGGCGAGGTGACCCACGGATGAGGTGCCCATGAACCCCGGACCGGACTTCGACGACAGAACCGATTTCGAGAACGCGACCCGCGGGCTGATCGCCGAGTTCGACCAGCCGGCGATCACCGCGGCGGACGGGCAGGTGGTGTGGGATCTCGCCGCCTACGAATTCCTGGACGAGGACTGTCCCGGTACCGCGAATCCGAGTCTGTGGCGACAGGGACGGTTGTGCTCGAAGCAGGGACTGTTCGAGGTCGCCGAGGGCATCTACCAGGTGCGCAATCTCGATCTGTCGAACATGACACTGGTCGAGGGCCGCGAGGGCGTCGTGGTCGTCGACCCGCTGGTGTCGGCGGAGACCGCGGCGGCCGCCCTTGCCCTGTATCGCGCGCACCGCGGCGAGCGCCCGGTCACGGGCATGATCTACACCCACTCCCACGTCGATCACTTCGGCGGCGCGCGCGGAGTGGTGCCGGAGGGGCATCCGGAGATCCCGATCCTGGCCCCGGCGGGTTTTCTCGAACACGCAGTGAGCGAGAACGTCTACGCGGGCACCGCGATGTCCCGGCGCGCGGTGTTCATGTACGGGGCCGGATTGCCGAAAGCACCCGACGGACAGATCGGCTGCGGACTCGGCATGACGAATTCGCTCGGCACGGTCACCCTCATCCCGCCGACCGTCGACATCACCCGCACCGGCCAGCGCGAAGAGATCGACGGCGTCCGGATGGTCTTCCAGATGACGCCCGGCACCGAGGCCCCCGCCGAGATGAACTTCCTGTTCCCGGACCGCCGGGCACTGTGCACGGCCGAGAACGCCACCCACAACATGCACAACATCCTCACCCTGCGTGGCGCGCTGGTCCGCGACGCCCGGGTCTGGGCACGCTATCTCGACGAGGCGATCGGCTTGTTCGCCGAGCACGCCGACGTCGCCTTCGCCTCGCACCACTGGCCGACCTGGGGCCGGGACAACTGGACGGCATGGCTGGCCGGGCAACGCGACATGTACGCCTACCTGCACGACCAGACGCTGCGGCTGGCGAACCAGGGTCGCACCGGCTCCGAGATAGCCGAAGAGCTGACCTTTCCGCCCGCTCTGGACGCCCTGTGGGCGAACCGTGGCTACTACGGCTCGCTGAGCCACAACGTCAAAGCGGTCTATCAGCGCTATCTCGGCTGGTTCGACGGCAACCCGGCCCACCTCTGGGAACATCCGCCGGTCGAGACCGCCCGCCGCTATGTCGCCGACTACGGCGGGATCGACGCGATCGTCGCGAGAGGCCGCGCATACGCCGACCTCGGCGACCTACGATTCGCCGCGACCCTGCTCAACCACGCGGTCTTCGCCGAACCGGGGCATGAGGGCGCGCGCGGCGCGCTGGCCGAGGTCTACCGCCGGCTCGGGCACGGCAGCGAGAACGGCGTCTGGCGCAACTTCTATCTGGTCGGCGCCCAGGAATTGCGTCACGGCGTGACGCCTTCGGCCCTGGGCAGCTCGAATCCGCAGATGCTGGCCGCGTTGACCGTCGACATGATCATCGATGCGCTCGCGGTGCGCATCGACGGCCTGCGCGCGGCGCGGACATCCTTCGTCATGGACTGGAAGCTGACCGACGAGAACCGGGTCATCCGGCTGACCGTGTCCAACGGCGCGCTGACCCACCGCACCGGCACACCCGACGCGCCGCTGACCGGACGCGCGGATCTGACACTGACCTTCGCCAAGCCCGCGCTGCTGACGATCCTCACCGGCTCCGAGCTCACCGGTGTCGACCTCGAGGGCGACCCGGCGTTGCTCGCGACATTCATCGGCCTGCTCGACGAGCCCGATCCGACCTTCCCGATCGTCACCCCGTGAGTTCTCGCGCACCGCGACACGACAGTGCCCCGGCTTCACCCAGGAGAGGCGCATGACGCAGACCAGGACCGTGCTGATCGCCCGGCACTTCGGCGGACCGGAAGTCCTCGAGTTCTATACCGAACACGCGCCCTCCCCCGGCCCCGGCGAAGCTCTCGTCCAGGTGCGCGCCGCGGGCATCAACCCGATCGACGCCCGCCGCATGACCGGCGAGTTCCACAAGGACCTTCCACTCACCTTCGGCACCGAATTCGCCGGAACCATCCAGGCGCTCGGCGCCGACACCGCCCCCTGGGAGGTGGGCGATGCCGTTCTCGGCTTCAGCGGCGGATTCACCCACGCCACCCACATCGTCGTCCCCGCCCGGAACCTCGTCGCCAAACCCGACTCTCTGAGCTGGGAAATCGCCGGATCACTGGCGGGCGCCGCCCAGACCGCCGCCACCATCCTGCGCGAACTCGCCCTGCCCGCCTCCGGTTCCCTGCTGATCCACGGCGGCTCCGGCGGCGTCGGCTCCATCACCGTCCAGCTCGCCGTCCGCCGCGGCCTGACCGTCGTGGCCACCGCGTCGGCCGCCAACCAGAACTACCTGCGCGCTCTCGGCGCCATCCCCGTCGAATACGGCCCCGGCCTCACCGCCCGCATCACCGCCGTCCACCCCACCCCCTTCACCGCCTCGGTCGACATGATCGGCAACACCGAAGCGATCGACGCCTCCCTCGCCCTCGTCCACCCCGACGGCACCGTTGCCACCATCGCGGGCCGGCCCGTGGATTCCCCACGCGTCCGACCCATCTTGATGGAGCGCAATCGCGAGGATCTCCAGGAGGTCGTCGACGGCGTGGCCGACGGCACCCTCCACTGGGAGGTCAGCCGCAGCTACCCCCTGCTCGACGCGGTCAGCGCCTACACCGACATCCTTTCCGGCCACACCCGCGGCAAATCTGTCCTCACCGTTCCCGCCCAGCGCTGAACAGGTCTGACGGTCACGGCGCCGGTTGGTTCGGGTCAGGCGCTCACCCACTCCGCCATCACATCCGCCAGTGCCTGCGCGCCGAGGCGGCAGTCCTCGGGGGTGGCGTATTCGGCGGGGGAGTGGGAGACGCCGGTCGGGTTGCGGACGAACAGCATGGCGGTGGGGACCACCGCGGAGAGGATGCCCGCGTCGTGGCCTGCCTGGGTGGGCAGGACGGGGATGTCGCCCAGGCGGGCGAGGGCCTGGCTGACGCGGGCTCGGGGGCCTTCGGGGAATTCGACGATGGGGGTGATGGATTCGGCTTCGATGTCCAGGCCGATGCCGTCACGGGCGGCGTGCTCCTTCGCCTCGGCGCAGATGTGGGCGACCAGGGCGTCGAGGGTGGGTTCGTCGGCGGCGCGGGCGTCGAGCCAGGCGAGGATCTCCGAGGGGATGGCATTGGCGCCGTTGGGCAGGACACGGAGTTTGCCGAAGGTGGCGACCGCCTCGTGGAGTTCGGCGGCGTGCCGGGCGGAGTGCACGGAGGAGGCGTAGGCGAGCATCGGATCGTGGCGGTCCACCAGGCGGGTGGCGCCCGCGTGGTTGGCCTCGCCGGTGAAGCGGAACAGCCAGCGGCCGTGCGGCCAGATGGCGGAGGCCACGGCGATCGGGCGGTCCACGAGGTCGAGAGCGCGGCCTTGTTCGACGTGGAGTTCGACGTAGACGCCGACCCGGTCGGTCAGGGTGGGGTCGGGACCGAGGTGGCGGGGGTCGCGGCCGTTTCGCGTGAGCGCTTCGGCGAGGGTGATGCCGTCGGCGTCACGCAGGCGCAGGACGCGCTCGGCGGTCACCGCGCCGGTACTCAATTGGGAGCCGACACAGGCGACGCCGAAGCGCGCGCCCTCCTCGTCGGAGAAGGCCGTGACCGCGACGGGGCGGGTGGGGGCGATGCCGCGGGCGCGGACGATGTCGACGGCGGCGAAGGCGGAGACCACGCCGAGCGGTCCGTCGTAGGCGCCGCCGTCGGGCACCGAGTCCAGGTGCGAGCCGGTGACGAAGGCGTCACGCGGCTCGCCCTGCCAGCCCTCCGGAAGCCACCACGCCCACAGGTTGCCGTTGCGGTCCTCCTCCACGTCCATGCCGCGCTCGGCCGCACACCCGGTGAACCACTCCCGCAGGGTCATGTCGGCGTCGTTCCAGGCGAAACGGCGGTATCCGCCGGTCGCGGCTTCCCGGCCGACATCGAGGATCGACTCCCACATCGTGTCGAAGGTCATCGGTGACTCGCTCCTGTTCGCGCGGCTGCGCGGTCGTCGTGATCGGTGATAACGGGTTGTCCTGGTGGAGGACTCAGAACTGTCCGGGAATCCAGTTGGTCCCGGCCAGTGGCACTCGCGCCATGGCGGAGGCCTCCACGGTCAGCGCGACCAGATCCTCGGGTTCCAGATTGCGCAGATGCGACTTGCCGCACGCCCTGGCCAGCGTCTGAGCCTCCATCGTCAGCACGCGCAGGTAGTTGGCCAGGCGACGGCCGGCGGCGACCGGGTCGAGATTGCGGGCGAGCTCGGGGTCCTGGGTGGTGATGCCCGCGGGGTCGCGGCCGTCCTGGAAGTCGTCGTAGAAGCCGGGCGCGGACCCCAGCGCGGCGTACTGCTCGGCGAAGCGAGGGTTGTTGTCGCCCAGCGCGATCAGCGCGGCCGTGCCGATGGCCACGGCATCGGCACCGAGCGCCATCGCCTTGGCCACGTCGGCGCCGCTGCGGATGCCGCCGGAGACGATCAGCTGCACCTTCCGGTGCACATCGAGTTCCTGCAGGGCCTGCACGGCCTGCGGGATGGCGGCCAGGGTGGGAATGCCGACGTGCTCGATGAACACGTCCTGGGTCGCGGCGGTTCCGCCCTGCATACCGTCGACGACGATCACGTCCGCGCCTGCCTTCACCGCCAGCTTCACGTCGTAATAGGTGCGAGTCGCCCCGACCTTGACGTAGACGGGCTTTTCCCAGTCGGTGATCTCACGCAGTTCGATGATCTTGATCGCCAGGTCGTCGGGACCGGTCCAGTCCGGGTGGCGGCAGGCCGAGCGCTGGTCCACCCCCTGCGGCAGGGTGCGCATCTTCGCGACCCGCTCGGTGATCTTCTGCCCGAGCAGCATGCCGCCGCCGCCTGGCTTGGCGCCCTGGCCGAGCACCACCTCGATGGCGTCGGCCTTGCGCAGGTCGTCGGGATTCATGCCGTAGCGCGACGGAAGATATTGGTAGACCAGATTCTTGGACTGGCCGCGCTCCTCGGGGGTCATGCCGCCGTCGCCGGTGGTGGTGGAGGTGCCGACCTCGCTGGCACCGCGCCCGAGCGCCTCCTTGGCCTGTCCGGAGAGAGCGCCGAAGCTCATCCCGGCGATGGTGATCGGAATATCGAGGTGCAGGGGGTATTTCGCGTGCCGGTCGCCGAGGACCACATCGGTGTCGCAGCGTTCCCGGTAGCCCTCGAGCGGATAGCGGGACATGGAGGCGCCGAGGAACAGCAGGTCGTCGAAGTGCGGTAGGGCGCGCTTGGCGCCCCAGCCGCGGATGTCGTAGATGCCGGTCTCGGCGGCGCGCTGGATCTCGGCGATCACCGAGCGCGGGAAGGTGGCCGACTCGCGGAGCGTGGGATCGTGAGCTGTGGTCATCGAGGACTCCTGTCCATGATCGATCGGCAGGTCAGTAGGCGCTGACGTTGTCGACGTGGAAGTTGTAGAGCGTGCGGGCCGAGCCATAGCGGGTGAAATCCGCCGGGTCGGCGTCCATGCCCGCGGATTCCAGCAGTTCGGCCAGCTCGGCGAGGTGCTCCTCGCGCATGGGCTTGGCGACGCAGTCGGCACCGAGAGAGGCCACCTTGCCGCGGACGTAGATGCGGGCTTCGTAGAGCGAATCGCCCAGTGCCTCACCGGCGTCGCCGAGCACCACCAGACGACCGGCCTGGCCCATGAAGGCGCTCATGTGGCCGATATCGCCGCCGACCACGATGTCCACGCCCTTCATCGAGATGCCGCACCGTGCGGCCGCATTGCCCTCGATGACCAGCAGGCCGCCGTGTGCGGTGGCGCCCGCGGACTGGGAGGCGTCGCCGGTGACCCGGACGGTGCCCGACATCATGTTCTCGGCCAGTCCCACGCCGGCATTGCCGCGCACGGTGATCGAGGCCTGCTGGTTCATTCCGGCGCAGTAGTAGCCGACATGGCCTTCGATGGTGACATCGAGGTCGTCGGTGAGGCCGCAGGCCAGCGCGTGCGCACCGCGCGGCTCGGTGAGGGTGATCCGCCGGGGCGCGTCCTGGCTGTGCAACAGGGCGTTGACCTCGCGCACCGAGGTCTCGGTGAGATCCAGCCGGGTGGTTTCGGTGGCTGTATCCACGGTGGTCACTGCCGGTGCCATAGGTAGACCTCTTCCGGTTCGGGTTCGAAGATGTGGGCGTCGGCGACGCCGGGCAGGCCGGCCAGCGCGCGATATTCGGAGGCCATCGCCACCCAGCGGTCGGTCTCGGCGACCACCGCGGGCTTGCAGGCGATGGGATCGCGCAGCACGGCGAAGGATTCGGAGTTGGCGACGAGCAGGGTGTAGAAGCCGTCGAAGCGCTCCATGAGCAGCCGCAGCGCCTTCTCCAGATCCACGCCCTGAGCCAGCTGAGCGGCGATGAATCGCGCCCCGACCTCGGTGTCGTTGTCGCTGTCGAAGACCACGCCGGCGCGCTGCAGTTCGTGCTGGACGCTGCGGTGGTTGGAGAACGAGCCGTTGTGCACCAGGCACTGGTCCGGGCCCACCGAGAACGGGTGCGAACCGGCGGCGGTCACGGCGGATTCGGTCGCCATCCTGGTGTGCGCGACGCCCTGCCAACCGGCGGCCTTCGGCAGGCCGAAGCGATGCGCCAGTTCGGTGGGATTGCCGATGCCCTTGACCACGGTGAGATCGGCGCCGAAGCCGATGACACGGGCGGCGGGGGCGACGGCGGGCACGGCGGCGGCCAGTTCCGCGGCGTCGATCGGGGCGTGCAGCACGGTGGTCGGCTCGAGGTCGATACCGGTCACGGTGACACCGAGCACGTCACCGAGCCCGGCGGCGAGTTCGGCGGCGGGCACGCCCGCGTCGAGCAGCGAGACGGTCGACTCGCCGGGTGGCGACCAGATCGGGTCACCGTAGACGGCCATGCCTGCCGAATCGGGCCCGCGATCGCACATCTGGTCGAGCATGCCGGTCAGCAGTGCGCCGAGCCGCGGATACAGCGTCTCGTCGCGCAGGTGCAACCCGACTATTCCGCACATGGGAAACTCTCTCTCTGAGTGGAGGGACGGTCTGGGTGGGTATCGGGGCCGCGTCAGAAGGCGGTGAGATAGCGGTCGATCTCCCAGTTGGAGACCGTGTTGTGCCAGGCGAAGAACTCCTCACGCTTGAGGCCGCTGAAATAGGAGCTGACGCCGGGACCGGCGCCGTCGAGCGCCGCGGTGATCACCGGATCGGCGTCGAGGGCGTCCATGGCGTGCAGCAGGGTCATCGGCAGCATGTCGCCGTGGACGGCCCCGGAGCCGGGCTCGCCCGGATCGAGTTCGCGTTCGATGCCGTCCAGGCCGGCCGCCACGGTCGCGGCGATCGCCAGATACGGATTGGCCGAGCCGTCGCCGCCGCGTAGTTCGACCCGGTTGTGGTCGGGCACGCGCAGGTACTGGGTGCGATCGTTGCCGCCGTAGGTCGCGTAGCGGGGCGACCAGGTGGCGCCGCTGGAGGTGGACGTCGCGCCGATGCGCTTGTAGGAGTTGACCGTCGGAGCGAGCACGGCCTGCAGGGCACAGGCGTGTTCGAGGATGCCCGCGATGGCCGAGTAGGCGGTGCGCGAGAGGCCGAGCCTGCGCGGATCGGCGGCGTCGGGGAACAACGCCCCCTGGCCGTTCCACAGCGACAGGTGCAGGTGCATACCCGAGCCGGTGCGATCGGTGAACGGCTTGGGCATGAACGTGGCGCGCATGCCGCGCTTCTCGGCGATCACCGAGAGCAGGTAGCGGGCGGTGATCACGCGGTCGGCGGTCGTCATCGCCTCGGCGTAGTCGAAGTTCTGCTCGAACTGGCCGTTGGCGTCCTCGTGGTCGCTGGCGTAGTTGCCCCAGCCGAGCGCGTTCATCGCCGCGGCGACCTCGGTGAGGTGGTCGTACATGCGGGTCACGTCGCGGGCGTCGTAGCAGGGCTGGCTGCTGGTGTCGGCGCGGTCGGCGGTGCGCAGCATGCCGCCGGAATCGCGGTCGACGAGAAAGTATTCGATCTCCGCGCCGACGTTGACGGTCATGCCGCGCTCGGCGGCCCTGGCCAGGCTCGCGGCGAGCACATTGCGCGGGGCGAACGGCCAGGGCTTGCCGTCGACGTAGGGGTCGCAGTGCACGATCGCCAGGCCGGGGCGGATGAACGGGATCGGGGTGAAGGTCGATACGTCGGGGATCGCGATCAGATCGGGGTCGCGCGGTTGCTGGCCCATGGTGCCTGCCGCGTAGCCGGCGAAGCCGGCCCCGTCGGCGGCGAGCCGGTCGGCGGCCTCCACGGGGACGAGCTTGGCGCAGGGCTTGCCCGCGAGCGTGACGAACAGCGCCAGGATGTACGTGGTGCCGGTGGCGCGGGCGAGTTCGGTGAGGGTGTCGGCGGTGGCGGCGGGGACCGGTGCGAGTGCGGTATCGATGGCCATCTTGGCTCCAGGTTGCGAGGCGGTTCTCGGGTGGAAGTCGGTTCCTCGGGGTGGTTCTGCCTGCGGCTCAGCGCATTTCGCCCGCCCCGTCGTAGGGATTGAGGCTGAGCAGCAGATCGCCTTCGGCGAAGCGCTCGTAGCGGAAGTCGCGCGGGTCCACGTTCGGCAGATCGGTCGTCCCCTTGGTGAGCAGGTCGGCGGCCAGCCTGCCGACCGCGGGGGAGATCTTGAAGCCGTGGCCGGAGAAGCCCGCGGCCAGGAAGAGCCCGGCGGCCGGGGAGGGGCCGATCACCGGGTTGTAGTCCGGGGTCACGTCGTAGGCGCCGACATAGGAGCCGGTGATGCGCGGGTCGGGCATGTCGGGCAGGCGGTGGCCGAGCTTGGCGACGACCTTGTCGATGGTCGACTCGTCGGCGCGGTTCACGTAGTTGTCGGGGTCGATGTACTCCGGCGCGCTGTGGTCGGAATTGCCGGCCAGGATCTCGCCGTTGGGTTCGCGGCAGAGGTAGGACAGGCCGGCCAGGTCGGAGAGCACGGGGACGACCGGGGTCGGCTCGCCCTGATCGACCATGACCAACTGCGCGCGCTGGGCTCTGATGTCGATGTCCACGCCCGCCGTGGCGGCCAGGGCCGGGGTCCACGGCCCGGCGGCGAGCACGACCGTGCCCGCGTGGATCTGCGTGCCGTCGGCGAGGGCCACGCCGTAGACCTCACCCGCGGAGTTCTGCAGCAGTGTCGATACCGGGGTGGACTGCCGGATGCGCACACCGAGCTTGCGAGCGGCGGCGGCGAACCCCATGCCGGCCAGGTAGGCGTCGCCGCGCCCGCCCAGCGGTTCGTAGGCGAAGGCGGCGAAGTCGTCGAGGTGCAGACCCGGCCACAGCGCCGCCATCTCGTCGTGGTCGATGAAATGGGTGGCGATGCCCAGGCCCTGCATCATCGCGATGTTCGCGCGCAACGGCTCGACATTGTTCTCCCCGACGCCCACGACATATCCGCACTGCTGGAAGCCGAGATCGTCGTCGAGGAGTTCGGCGGCATGGGTGAACACGTCCACGCCGTACCAGGACATGGCCGCCAGCGAGGGCGTCCCGTAGTGGCAGCGCACGACGCCGCTGGACTTGCCGGTCATGCCCGAGCACAGGGTGTCGCGTTCGAGAACCAGGACGTCGGCCTCGCCGCGCTCGGCGAGCGTCCAGGCGATGGCGAGTCCTTCCAGGCCGCCGCCGACGATGACGTAGCTGTGGGTTTCGGTCATTCAGTGCCCCAGTGCTTCATGTGGAGTGAGCCCCGCTGTTTCATAGAGGGAACTGCTGTCGAACACCATGAAACAATGCCTTTATGACGGCGGGATTACGCACAGGTCAGTTCCGTGTGACCCGGAGCGCTGCCGAAACCCGAGGACTCCACACCTCGAGGGTGGTTCTGCCTGGTGGTGTTAACAGGAATGTCACCCGTGTGCCGTCAGTGGCAATCTGCACGGCCGTCTACTGGGAAACCGGGACTGTTCACCACTGAGAGACAACAACTCTCGACGGCTGACCTGGATGATGAGGGAAAGATGAACGAAGCGATCGCTGCGGCTGATACCGCATGGATTCTGGCGGCGACAGCCGCCGTGGGCATCATGGTGCCCGGTCTCGCCATGTTCTACGGCGGCATGGTCAGCATCAAGAACACGCTCAACATGGCGATGATGACCTTCGGCGCGTTCGCCTTGGTCGGCGTGCTGTGGATCATCTTCGGGTACTCGGCGACGCTGGGCGACTCGATCGGCGGTGCCGGCCTGCTCGGTGATCCGCTGGAGTACTTCGGCTCCTCGAAGTTGCTGGACGCGCCCGCCGAACCGGGCCTGCCGCCCGCGTTGATCGCCGCCTTCCAGTTGCTGTTCGCGGCTATCACCGTCGCGCTGATCTCGGGTGCGGTAGCCGACCGGATGAAGTTCGGCGCGTGGATGCTGTTCGCCGGTGTGTGGGCCACCCTGGTCTACTTCCCGGTCGCGCACTGGGTCTTCGCCTTCGACTCCGCCGACGGGTCGGTGACCGGCGGCTGGATCGCCAACAAACTCGCCGCCATCGACTTCGCCGGTGGTACCGCGGTGCACATGAACGCCGGTGTCGCGGCGCTGGCGCTGGTCCTGGTGCTCGGCAAGCGCGGCACCTTCCCGAATCCGCCTCGCCCGCACAGCCTTCCGCTGACCATGCTCGGTTCGGGCATCCTGTTCTTCGGTTGGTTCGGCTTCAACGGCGGCTCGGCGCTCGCGGCGGGTAGCAGCGCCGGTGTGGTCGTGCTCAACACCATCGCCGCGGCCTGCGCCGGTATCTGCGCGTGGCTGGTCACGGAGAAGGTGCGCCAGGGTCACGCCAGCTCGCTGGGCGCGAGCTCGGGTCTGATCGCCGCGCTGGTCGGCATCACCCCCGCCTGTGGCGCGGTCTCCCCGATCGGCGCGGTGATCATCGGTGCGGTCTCCGGTGCGGTGTGCTGCCTGGCGGTGTCGATGAAGTTCCGTCTCGGCGTGGACGATTCGCTCGACGTGGTGGGCATCCATCTCGTCGGCGGCATCATCGGCACGATCCTCATCGGCTTCCTCGCCGTGCCCGAGGCGCCCAACGGGGCGACCGGCCTGTTCTACGGCGGCGGCGTGGACGCGCTGTGGCGGCAGACCGTCGCGGTGATCGCGGTCTTCGCCTACACCTTCATCGTCACCATCGTCATCGCCAAGGTGCTCGACATGGTGATGGGCCTGCGCGTGCCCGCCGAACACGAGGCCGACGGTCTCGACTCGGTCATCCACGGCGAGTCCGCCTGGATCATGGAGACCGCGACCCTCACCACGACCGTGGTCACCCCCGCGGCGACCGTCGCGGCCGCCGAGGCCATCACCGCCGAGGCCGCTGCCTCGGACGGTGATTCCGAGACGACGGAGACCGGGAAATCCGAGGCCGACAAGGCCGACGCGGACACTCCGGCTACTGCCGCCGCCGAGTGATCGACGGTCGGCACTGAAGAAGCGAAGCCGGCCGGTCGGGACGCCACCCCACCCGGCCGGTTTCGTCGTCTCCGGATTCGGGCGTAGGCAATTCGAACATTTCCGACATTCGATCGTCGCCTGGCATTCACCCGGCAATCCCCTCCGACTCACTCGAGAGCGTCGAGCTGCCTCGACCATCATCGAGTGTGAAGCAGAGGACGAATGCGTCTACACCGATGCCGCTGCCGAGCGCATCGGATTCCTCGACATCCGCGATCCCGCGAAACCGGTGGGTATCGGCACCCTTTCGCCGGCCGAGCTCGGCCACGCCGACGACCAGCCCACCTCCGTGGTCGCCTACGGCGAGTTCGTCCTCGTGGTCGTCGACACCACCGGCGGCGACTTCTCCGCACCGTCCGGCCGGGTGGACATCGTGCGCGTCGCCGACCGCACCCGGGTACACAGCATCGATCTCGGCGGCCGGCCGGACTCGATCGCCGTCAGCTCCGACGGCGCGTTCGCCGCGATCGCGATCGAGAACCAGGCTGAGCTGCGCCTGTGTCAGGCTTCCTCGTGGTTGTCCGGGTAGGCGGTGACGGCGAGGAAGCGGATCGGCAGGCGTACCAGTTCGTTGGGGCCGTGGATGCCCTCGCCGTCCAGCAGCAGTGAATCACCCGGGCGCAGTGTGTATTCCGCATCGCCGTGGCCGTAGACCATGACGCCTTCGAGCATGTAGAGCAGTTCGGTGCCCGCGTGCTGGAACCGGGGGAACACCTCGCTGGCGTTGGTCAGGGTCACCAGTACCGGCTCGAGCCGCTTGTGCTGCCCGCGCAACGCGCCGAGCAGTTCGTAGTGGTGGCCGATCCGGGTGCCGCGGCCGACGATGACCGCGCCGCTGCCCGCCGGGACGTAGACGGCCTCACGGACGGTGTCGGCGCCGCGGAACAACGAGGTCACCGGCACGTCGAGACCGGCGGCGAGGCGGGCCAGGGTGGACAGGCTGCACGAGGTCTGGGCATTCTCGATCTTGGACAGCATGGCCTTGGAGATGCCTACCTTGGTGGCCATCTCGCCGACGGACATGCCGCTGGCCCGCCGCAACGCCCGCACCTGACGGGCGATGGCGGCTTCCAGGTCACCGCCGGTCGGCGGCTCGCCGACGACTTCCCGCTGGACGGGGGCGGGATCGCCGGTGTCGCGGTGTACGCGGGACGCGGCCTGTGCGGACTCTGCCATGTCGCTATCGTAGTCGGGGTTTCCTCACAGTGGACATTTGGCGGTATGTGAGTTGCGCCGGATCCGGGGGTCACCAAGTCGGGACCTCGAACCGCCGGTCGATGGACCCGTAGCGCGTCTCGGCGCTGTCGATATAGGCAGCCAGGGCGACCGACCCGTCGGGCATCCGCAGCCGGGGCGGCGGGCGCATGGGCAGCACGGCGCCTGCGATCAGAGCGCCCGTGGTGGCGAAGTCGGGTGCGTCGGCGCGGGCCTCGGGGTCGGCGGGAGCGCGCAGGCCCGTGCCCGCGAGCCGGTCCGGATCGGCCTGCGGGTCGGCGGCGATATCCGCCGCCAGGGCGGCCAGGCGGTCGGCGCGAGCAGGGGATTCGGCGGCGCCCGGGGTGTGGGTCCCGGAGTTCAGCGA
The DNA here is from genome assembly GCF_000308595.1 of Nocardia higoensis NBRC 100133. Classification (GTDB taxonomy): domain Bacteria; phylum Actinomycetota; class Actinomycetes; order Mycobacteriales; family Mycobacteriaceae; genus Nocardia; species Nocardia higoensis. The sequence continues at coordinate 96,206 of NZ_BAGA01000072.1, forward strand.
CACCTCGACGAGTTCGGCCATCAAGACCGGGTCGCCCAGCCGTGCGGTCCAGTCGAAGATCGTGGAACGGAACAGCGCCGAGCGGGCGGCCCATGCCGAGCGGGTTCTGGCGTGGACGAACTGCAGGCGCTGATGGTCGATGAACAGCAGGGCGGGCAGGGCGAGATCGAGCGCCGGGCGCAGATCCTCCGGGTCCCGGGCAACCCGGACGGTCGCGGCCAGAAAATCGCAGCGAGCGGCTTCCAGCATGAGGTTCAACCCGGCGTTGATCGCGCGGGCGCGGCCGATATGGGTCAGCGCGAGGTCGTACTCGCCGCGCGCGCTGTGCGCCAGCCCGATATTGAGATCGCACGCGGCGCAATTGCGCCGATAGGCCACGTGCGGTTCGAAGATCGCGCGGGCCGCCGCCAGGTCGGCCAGCGCCGCGTCGAGGTCGCCGAGCAGCACGCGGGTGCCGCCGCGATTCTGCCTGCACACGGCCGCGCGGATCGGCTGCCCGGCTGCGGCCAGACTGGCCTCCGCGGTGGTGTACATCCGCTCGGCGTCGAGGTGCTTGTCCTGTCGCAGGAACAGGCCGGCCAGATTCGCTTCCACGACGGCCGTCAGGCGGTCGCCGGGGAAAGCGCGCAGCGCCGCGTGACTGCGTTCGAAGGCCGCCTGTGCCTCGGGCAGCCGGTGGGTCTCCAGGTAGACCAGGCCGAGATGGCAGTTGGCGACGGCGACGTGGCGGGTCTTGCCGTGCCGCGTCAGGCCTTCACAGGCGTCCAGCAGCAGTTCCTCGGCCTCCCGATAGTTGCCGAGCGCGAACTGGACCATGCCGCGAACATCCTGCACCTGGGCGGCTTTCGCCCACTCGGAACCGGCGACGAAGGTCGTCCGCGCCTCGTCCAGCAACCGCAGGGCCGGATGGTATTCGCCGGTGTGTGCCATCGCGCCCGCGAGGTGCACCGCGCAGTCGGCGGCCAGTTCGGCGTCGGGCAGCGCGAGAGCGTCGGCGCGAGCATCGGCCAGCAGCCGCTTCGCGCGGTCGAAGTCTTCGCGTTCGGAGTGCAGCACGCCCGCATACAGCTGTGCCCTGGTGCGGTGGCCGCGATCTGTCTCCCGCAGGGTCGCGCTCACGGTGGTCAGCAAGCGCTCGGCGGTATCGAGCTCGCCCCGCGCCAGATGCACGGTGGCGATGTTCATATCGCACCAGGCGACCTCGCCCGGGTGCCCGGCGGCGGCGAAAGCCGCTCTGGCCGATCGGTACATCCGCAGCGCTTCGTCGTAGCGTCCGAGGTCCTCGAGTGCCATGCCCGACGGGATCAGCACCTCCGTGGCCTGATCCGGTCGGCCCGCGGCGAGCAGCTCGGTGCGCGCGCGGGTCATGGCCGCCAGGAATTCCTCGGTCCGTCCCTGCTGCAGACGGATCAGGCCGATGCGTCGGTGGCAGTCGGCACGCTCATGGGCCCGGTCGAGGGGATAACCGCCGGTGGCCGCGGCCAGGGCGGACACGGCTTCGTCGTATCGCCCTGCGGTGGTGAGCACTTCGCCCAGCGCGTCATCGCATTCGGCCACCGCGGCGTAGTCGCTCAGGGCCGCGAATCCGGCACGGGCTGCGCGCAGATGCTGTTCGGCGCCGCTCTGGTCGCCGTCGTCGGACAGCAGACAGCCCAGCAGATAATGGCTGCGGGCCAGGTCGTCGGGATTGCGATCCGCGTCGAGCAGCGGGATCGCCAGCGTGAGATGGTGGCGGGCGGTCGGGAGATCGTCGAGCCGGATGGCCAGATCCGCGCGCGTGGTGTGCGTCGCGGCGATCTCGTCGGGCCGGTTCGTCGCGGTGAAGCCGCGGCAGGCGGCCTCGAAGGCGGCGAACGCGCCCGCGCTGTCGCCGGTCTCGGCGAGGCTGCACGCGAGGGCGTATTCGTTGTCGGCCTGACGGTCGCGATCGCCCAGGTGACCGAAATCGTCGGCGGCGCGGCGCTGATGTCGTACGGACTCCGCGATGCGATCCAGGTCGACGAGCACATCGGCGGTGAGTTCGGCGCTCTCGGCGCGGAATTCGTCCGGCTCGAATCCGGCGAGGATGTCCTGGGCGGCCAGCAGTACGGCCGCGGCCTGCTCGAGCTCACCGGCCTGCGCGTGTGCCAGCCCGGTGAAGTGCAGGCATTCCGCGGTGGCGCCCGGATCGCCGGACGCCTCGCGGCGAGCGAGTGTGAAGGCCGCGATCGCGTCGGCGAAGCGTTCGGCCTCCAGCGACTCGAGGCCGAGGAGGAACGCCGAACTCGGCCATTCGGTCATCTCGCGATGCCTTTCTCACCCCCCGGTGCGGTGCGTACGAGCGGTCTGCCCGCCCTGCAGTTTCTCGCGACGTCCGGTGCCACCGCACACCAGGTGTACCGACTGCTCGGTTCCGTGCGCGGGCAGGCGCCGCTCCTGGCTCGGGAGCCCCGGACCAGCCTCCCACGCGGTCCCGGCTGTGTCTGTCGGGTGAGCGGCCCACAGGCGGGCGGGCCGCAGCGATCCGGGGGATCGGTCTTTCCGGTAGGCGCGGTCGCCGCGTCCTGCCAGAGAGGAGTCACGACGGATGGACCATCAGCTCGCTGTCCCCGGTTTCGATCACGCACTCGAGGTCTTCCGCTCCGCGGTGGATCGGGTTCCCGCCTACGCGAAGTTTCTCTGTGACCACGGCATCGACGCCGAGGAGATCCGCACCCCGGCGGACTTCGCCGCGCTGCCGCCGGTGACCAAGGACAACTATTTCCAGGTCCATCCGCGCAACGACCTGATGGCGGGCGGGGACATCGGCGTCGCGGGCATCTGGTCGTCGAGCTCGGGCTCCACCGGCCGTCCCGGTTACTGGGCGCGTGACGAGATCGCCCACGCGCAGGGCGTCGTGCTGCACGGCCGCATCCTGCGCGCGTTCGGCGCGAATCGGCGGCGCACGCTGGTCGTCGTGGCCTTCGCGATGGGCAACTGGATCGGCGGCACCTACACCCTGCGCTGTGTCGAGGGACTGGCCGCGCGCGGCTATCCGGTGTCGGTGATCGCACCCGGCCAGAACCTCGAGACCGTGCGCGCCGATATCGCCGAACTGGGCCCCTATTACGAGCAGGTCGTGCTGGCCGGATACCCGCCGTTCGTGCGTGACGTCCTCGACGGCGCGGGTCCGGAGGTGCTGAGCCAGGACCTGAAACTGCTGTTGGCGGGGGAGAACATCACCGAGACCTGGCGCGACCGGGTGCTCGAGCTGATGGGCAAGCCGGGTCGTGCCGAAGACACCTGCCTGATCTACGGCACCGCCGACGCGGGCATGATGGGACACGAGACGCCGACCACCATCGCCGTTCGGCGGGCGGCCGAGGCCGATCCCCTGCTGCGGCAGCGACTGTTCGGCGACGCGACGGTCACCCCCACGCTGGTCGAGTACGACCCGGGCTACCGCTATACCGAGACCGACGAGGCGGGCCGGTTGCTGTTCACCGTCGCCAATGCGATGCCGCTGGTGCGGTACCGGATCAACGACGAGGGCGAGGTCCGCACGGCCGAGCAGCTCGCCACCGAACTGCTCCGCGCGGGACACCGCCTGCGGGTGCGCACCTGCACGCCGTCGTCGGGTTTCCTCGTGTTGCGCGGCCGCCCCGACGTCGCGGCCACCTTCTACGCGGTGAAGATCCGCCCGGACGGCATCCGCGCCGCGCTGGGCGATCCGCGCGTGCGCGATGAACTCACCGGAAAGTTCGTGCTCACCACCGTCACCGACGCGCGGTCACGTGACGAGTTGCGCCTGCGGGTGGAACTGCGCGCGGGCGCACGTCCCGCGCCGGGCTTCCCACGCCTGGTCGCCGCCGTGGTCACCGGACAGCTGGCGGCGACGAGTGCGGAGTATCGCGAATTGCGGCGCGCCAGAGGCGATCTCGCCGAACCGGTCGTCGAGACCGCGGCCTACGGCAGCGCTGGGTTCCGGTACGCGATCAAGCACACCGGATTGCAGCGCGCCGGCTGACACCGGGTCCGCAGGTCCGCCCCGCCACAAGGCCTCGATGCCTCCTCGTGGCGGGGCGTTCGGCGTTCAGCGCTGGACCAGGCCGCGCAGCACCAGGTCGGCGACGATGCGCGCGTTCTCCTCGGGGGAGTGGCTACGCCGGGTGAAGCAGCGCAGCAGCAGCGCATTGGTCAGTTCGGCGGCCACCTCGACCGGCTGGTCGATGCCCGCGAACACTCCGTTGCGACAGCCCGCCTCGATGATCGGCGCGATGATGGCGGGCAGGTCCAGCTCCTGTTTGAGCGGCTTGACCTGATTCGGCTCGCCGTAGGTCTCGTGCGCGAGCGCCAGCATGAGGGCGTCGGTGAACGGCATGTCCTCGGTGCACACCCTGGCCAGGCGCAGCAGATAGTTCTCGATGATGACCGGCTCGTCCAGTTCCAGCAGCAGATCGTCGTCGATGGCTTCCTGGATGGCTTTGAAGCGCGGCCGCAGCGCGCCGATGATCAGATGCGTCTTGGACGGGAACAGCTTGCGCAACTGCTCGATCGGGACGCCGGAACCCAGGGCGATGTTCTCCAGCTGGGCCATGAAGAAGCCGCGCTTGGCGAATTCCTCGCGGGCCACCGCGAGTACGGCCGTCCGTGGATCGCGCGGCAACTCGGTGACATGGGGAACCGATGCGCGCACCAACGGCAGATCGTCGAGGTGGGCGTGGGCGCCGCCGGCGTCGAGGACGCCGCCGAGGATGGCGAGCAGCGAGTCGGCGAGCAGGGCGGGGGTGACCGAACCGGGGTCGCTGCGGTGGCGCAGCTGGAAGCCCTCGAACAGCGCATTGATCACCATGGCCAGCGATTTGGGGGTGAACGGCCTGCGCAGTGCCAAGCCCTTCTTCGCCAGTGCCTCGTCGTAGACGGCGAGGATGCGGCTGTCGCGGCGCGCGTAGTCGGCGCGCACCGAGTGCGCCGCATGCGGAGTGCTGTCGGCGAACGCGTGGGCGAGCACCCGGCGCGACACCGCCCGCGGCTCGGTCAGCACCGGAAACGACGCGATGATCAATTCGCGCAAGACCGTGATGGGCGGACGGGTTCCGTTGCTCAGCGCGCGTACCCGCGCACGCATCTCCGCGTCGGTACTGCCAGGCCCCTCGATCAGGCTGCCGATCAGCGCCTTGACATAGCTGCTCTTGTTCTTGAACCGGCGATAGAACGTCGCATTGGAGACGCCGGCCTCATTGAAGACGTCCTCGGCCGTGAATCCTTTGTCGAGCAACTGCTCGGGGTGTTCGATCAGTGCCGTCAGCCCGGCATCGATGAGCCTGCGAAAAGTCGGATCTGCTGCGGTAATCGGACCGGACCCCTTTCACCTCCGTCGCGCACGGAGTGCGCATGTCCCCCCGGTACATACGAAGGTGAGAGTACTTCATTACATGGCTCGATAGCCGAGTCTCTCGGATGAGAGCCAATGCCCGCACGAACTGGAGTGATTTCCGGGCAATCTCGGCTTTGAATGATGAGGGATGACAAAGCGTCATCGGTGGCTCGGCCGCAAACCGGAGGGTGTCGTTACATGACCTTTCAGCAGTCTTCCCGTTTCGTCTGCGAGTACCCCGAGGCGGGATTGACCAAACGCGAAGTCGAAGTTCTGCTCGCGTGGCTTCGATCCGACACCAAGGCACAGGTCGCCGCCGAGCTGTTCATCACTCCGGCCACCATCAACACCCATCTGGTGCGGATCCGCGACAAGTACGAGTCGGTGGGCCGTCCGGCGGGCACCAAGGCGGCGCTGGTCGCGCGTGCGTTGCAGGACGGGCTGATCGAGCTCGACGAACTGTAGGCGGCGGGCGGTCTCAGGCGGTGGCGGTGTGCCGCACCAGTCGGGCCCGCACGCCCCGAGCGGTGAGCCGGGCCATCGTCGCGGTCATCAGATAGCGGGCGAAGGAGGCCGGTCGCATGGTGTCGAGGGTGTCGGTCGCCCCGCACCCGGTGTCGAAGCGGGCGGTCGCCGCGCCGTCGGCCAGCGCGAAGCGGACATCGACGCGCACGGATCCGTCGGCCTCGACGATCACCTCCGCGATCGGCTTGCCGTCAGGGTGATCTCGGCCTGTGCAGGTGTTCGCATCGGGGAAATCCCTGATCGTGACATCGCGAGCGGCCCAGCCGCGCTCGGAAGGCCGAACCGGACGCTCGGCCGCGTCGTGGACCGCGTCGATGAGGTCGCTCAGCGCGCGATCGGCGACGGTGATCTCGTAGACCCCGGATTCGTTCACACCGACAGTATCGACCGCGCGGCCGGGCGAAGATAGTCCTCGATTCCATCTACATCGCGCACCGATTCCGCGATGCGATCCATGCTGTGTCGTCTGTTCGGCCGATTCCCGGGCGACGGCGGACGGAGGCACAATGCCGAGGGGCATGGTCCGTGCCGGACAATCGCAGGCGGCCCCGCGCCGGGGACGTCGTGAGGGAGGACTGATGCCGCCGTATCCGAAGGCGAACTGGGTGTGCGAGTCGTGGTGGGCCGCGACCCCCGCCCAGCGGAGCACCACCCGCCGCAAGCTGGCGGTGCTCTGGTCGAAGGCGGCGGCCGCGCCCAAACCCCGGCACAAGGAATTCGTCGACGAACTCAAGGGTTGGTCGGGCCGACTCGCCGACGGCCGGGAATGGGTGCGCGCGGAATACGGTCCGCTGGCGATGTTCCTGGCGCGTACCGACAGTGCCTGCGACGAGCCCGCGGGCTGGCTCGAGGTCTCGCGCATGTTCACCGACTACGCGGATCCGCTGGCGCGTTTCACCGCGCAGTTCGCCGCGGCGGCGCACGAGTACCGGCCGCGCGGGCTGCCGCACGAACTCGGCGACTCGGTCAAGTGCTATGAACTGCAGGTACCTCCGACGGTGCGGGCGGCGATGGTGCGCGAGCACGGTGGCGAGGGCGCGGGCGGGGTGCTCGACTCCGCCGTCACCGCAGACGAATTCGTCGCCGACCCCGACTGCCACCACGACGACTACCACGCGCTCGCCATGCGCCGCTATGCCTCGGTGCTGCTGGAGAAACTGGCCGACTTCGCCGACGACCCGCGCGCGCAGGCCGCCTTCACCGAGCAGATCGCCGCGCTGGCGGTGTTCGGAGATCCCGAGCAGCCCGCGCGCGCACCGCTCCCGGAGGAGCATGCCAGGGCCGAGCGGCTGCTCGGCGCGCAGATCCGTGCCGACGAGCGGCTTCGCGAGGACCCGGACCTGCCGGAGGCGTACCGGCGCGCTCGTAAGACGTTGCTGCGCTGGCAGGTCGAGGGCCGTGAGCTGGTCGACGCCAGGATCATCTACCGGAAACTGAAGTCGGCCCGCCTGGACGCCGGGCGTGCCGAGCAGCGCCGCGCGCGGGCCGAGGTGCCCGTGGATGCCGAATTCCTGCTGGCGCATGCCGATCTCGCGGTCGATGCCGAGGGGTATCGCGCGGTCCGCGATGCGCAGATCGTCGCCCGCGCCCATGCCTGCCTGTCCGGATATCGCGCGCCCGGCCCGGACGGCTCGGGGGACTGCTGGGAGAAATCTCTCGCTCTCGGCGTGCTCGCCGGCCCCGGCGAACTGCCCGCCTCCGCCGACCCGGCGGAGCTGGTACACGCAGCGTGGCAACAGGGCTGCGCCGAGTCCGGTGCCGGGCGGCCGGACGGGGCGGTGTCGGCGTCGGCCGAGACGGCCGCGCGACTGGTGGACGCACTGCTGTTCCTGGCGGTGGGACAGGTGACGCAGGTACGCGACCGCCCCGACCTGTATCGCGGCGCCGAGGCCGCCCGCCGTACCGCGCTGCGGCACGCGGAGGCCGAGGAGATGCTGGAGCGCCACGGATTCACCGAGGGGGTG
>NZ_BAGA01000071.1 GCF_000308595.1 Nocardia higoensis NBRC 100133
GCGCGCCACTCGCGATTGCCGCACACTGGCTCCCATGACGAAGCCAGATTCCCGGCCGAACTCCGTGCTCCGGTGGACCCGGGTGGACACGGGAATGGTGATCTCCCCGGGCGAGCGGCTGAGCTGGCCGCGCACGGCCGGAATCGGCCTGCAGCATGTGGTGGCCATGTTCGGCGCCACCTTCCTCGTCCCGGTCATCACCGACTTCCCGCCGTCGACGACGCTGCTGTTCTCCGGTATCGGCACGCTGCTGTTCCTGCTGATCACCGGGAACCGGCTGCCGAGCTATCTGGGGTCGAGCTTCGCCATCATCGCTCCGGTCCTCGCGGCCACCGCCTCCGGGGGTATGGGCGCGGCGCTCGGCGGGATCGTCGTGGTCGGCCTGCTGCTGATCGTCATCGGCGCGGTGGTGCACTTCGCGGGCACGCACTGGCTGGAGGCCTTGATGCCGCCGGTGGTCACCGGCACGATCGTCGCCGTCATCGGCCTGAACCTGGCCCCGACGGCCAAGACGAACTACGAGGCCGACGCGATCACGGCGACGGTCGTCCTCGTCCTGCTGATCCTGTGTCTGGTCCTCTTCCGCGGCCTACTCGGGCGGCTGGCGATCGTGGCGAGCGTCGTGCTCGGCTATCTGTTCGCCCTCGCGCGCGGCAAGGTGGACACCTCGGCGGTCGGCGACGCCGCCTGGGTCGGTCTCCCCGACTTCCACGCGCCCAGCTTCCACCTGTCGGTGCTGCCGATGTTCCTGCCCGTCGTGCTGGTGCTCGTGGTCGAGAACATCGGGCACGTCAAATCGATCACCACCATGACCGGTATCGACTACGACCGGCGAATGGGCCGGGCGATCGCCGCGGACGGTGTGGCCACGGTGCTCGCCGGCAGCGGGGGCGGTTCCGCGACCACTACCTACGCGGAGAACATCGGCGTCATGGCCGCGACGAAGGTGTACTCGACGGCCGCGTACTGGGTGGCGGGCGCGGCGGCGATCCTGCTCAGCCTCTCGCCGAAGGTGGGCGCGGTGATCGCCTCGGTCCCGGCCGGCGTGCTCGGCGGCGTCACGACCGCGCTCTACGGCCTGGTCGGGATTCTCGGCGTGCACATCTGGGTGAGCAACCGGGTCGACTTCGGCAAACCGATCAACCAGTTCACCGCCGCCATCCCGCTGGTGATCGGCATCGCCGACTTCCAGTGGGCGGTGGGCGATCTCGACTTCGGCGGCATCGCTCTCGGCGCCTTCGCCGCGCTGGCGATCTACCATGCGATGCGGGTCATCGGCGGATGGCGCGGAACCGTCGTGCCCGATCACGTCGAGGAGATCACCTACATCGAGGACGTCCCCCGCACGAGCGACATCACCGAACCCGAGCAGACGAGCGATCGATGACCGGTCGGCGGACCGGATGCCCCGGTCCGCCGACGGTGTGCGGGCGCGTCACAGGAACGCGGGCATGATCTGGGTGTCGTCGTCCTCGGCCAGCGACTCGTTGATCGCGGCCTGCGCGGCCGGCGGCAGGGTGTGCATGATCTCGCGCACCCGCGCCTGACGACGGCCCACGGCCTGACGTACCGGCATGCCCGGGGTAGCCCGCATCTGCGGGATGATGCCCTCGACCTCCTCGGCGCCGCCGTGATGATGACCGGCATCCACCATGGCCTGCTCGCGCGCCATCTGCGCCTCGTCCTTCTCCTCCGACATACCGATCGGGCCGATCATCCGGCCGTTGAGGAACTGCTTGACCACCGGCTCCTCGGAGGTCAGCAACACCTCACGCGGACCGAACATCACCAACTCGCGGCGGAACAACATGCCGATGTTGTCGGGCACCGTCCGCGCCAGATTGATGTTGTGGGTCACGATCAGGATCGTCGCGTCGATCTGCGCGTTGATATCGATCAACAACTGCGACAGATACGAGGTACGCACCGGATCCAGACCCGAGTCCGGCTCGTCGACCAGAATGATCTGCGGATCCAACACCAACGCCCGCGCCAACCCCGCACGCTTGCGCATACCACCGGAGATCTCCCCCGGCAGCTTGCCCTCCGCACCCAGCAGACCCGTGAGCTCCAGCTTCTCCATCACGATCGCCCGGATCTCCGACTCCGACTTCTTCGTGTGCTCGCGCAACGGGAAGGCGACATTGTCGAACAGGTTCATCGACCCGAACAACGCACCGTCCTGGAACAACACCCCGAACAGCTTGCGGATCTCGTAGAGCTCGGCGTTCGAACACGTCGTGATGTCGGTGCCGCCGATGAAGATCGACCCACGCTCCGGCCGCAACAGCCCGATCAGCGCTTTCAGGAACACCGACTTACCGGTGCCGGAGGGACCGAGCAGCGCGCTCACCTCACCGGCGGGCAGGGTGATCGAGACATCCTGCCAAATACGTTGCGAGCCGAAGGACTTCGTTATCCCCTCGGTCCTGACCTCGACACCCACGACACTTCCCTTTCTGCGAATCCGATGACCGGAAAATCGATGACCGTGGATCAGCGCGGCGCGCCGCCACCGAGCGCGGTGCCGAAGCCACCGATGTCGGAGATGGTCCAGTTGTTCGAGCTGTCGATGCTGAGCTTGTACGTGGCGGTGGACTGGATGCCCTCGGGCGCCTGGCTGTTCTTGGTCAGGATGCTCACGAAGCAGTCCACCGAGTACACGCCGTTGTCCTGCGAGCGGACCTTCGCGGCGATGGGCTCGGCCGTCGAGACCCACTGCAGCGGCACGATGATCTGCTCCATCGACGTGGCGGCCTGGGTGAGGCGGTCGGTGAGCTCGGGGCTGGTGCCCTCGGTCAGGCGGGTCTTCCAGGTCGCGAGGTCCTGGAAGTTCATCTCGGCGGCCGCGGTGGCGTAGTCGAGGGCCACCTGCTCGGCGTGCGCGTTGTCGGCGGCGGCGGCGTCGAGCGCGGCGATCTCACCCGACTTGTCGTGCACCTGCCAGCCGAGCACCCCGATGGTGGCGGCCAGCGCGAGCACCAGCGCACCGGTGAGCAGGGTGCTGACCTTGACGGCCGAGCTGCCCGCCTCGCGACCACGGCGCAGCGCGGCTCGCAGGGGCGAGGCCGCCGGGGCCGAACCCGCGGTGGCGTCCTGCTCGGTGTCGGTCTCGGCCGGGTCGTGGTCGACTACAGCGGCGTTGCGATTCATGATGTCACTCCTTGTCGTCCGGGCCTCAGCGCCCGGGGATTCGGACACGAACTGTGACCGCGTCACCGGATTCGGTGGCGGCGAGAGCGTTGTCGAGTAGCTGCCCGACATTCACCGTCGACAGGGCCGCCCCGCCGGCCTGCACGCCGGGCAGCAGTTCGGTGCCGAGGATGTTCAGGTCGGCGGCGGTGTCGTCGAGGAAGCCCTGGAGCTCGTCGATGAGCGGTCCGG